>NZ_UFWZ01000001.1:2776054-3107108 GCF_900461105.1 Clostridium putrefaciens
GTAAAGCATCAATTACTGTACCCTGCATTTCTATTATATCATCTTTTGACATAAGGTAATCAAACCTCCTTAACAATGGCTTTTAATATTAAAAAGCTTTTAATCTTAATATCTATATCTCGCTCATCACTTAACAAACTATCTTTAATCTCATTTGCAACCTCACAAGTTAAATTAAGATGCTTAAGCCTTTTTCTTTTAGGTTTATTTATAGTTTTCTTCTTTCCGTCAGCAACTAATACATAATTATCATCTATTTTCCCAATAATTATATATCCTTTATCTTTATCCCTGCCAGCTTTAGAATATGCAATTTTACCAATTAAGTCATTGTCTTGCAAAACATTCACCTCTATGATTACCTTAGCAATAAATCTACATTGAGATATAAGATTCAATGTGAATTTATAACTAAGCAGTTGTAACCTTATTTTGTTAGCGTAAGTATCTCTGGACCTTCATTTAATATAGCTACTGTATTTTCATAGTGTGCGGACAAGCTTCCATCTACAGTAACAACAGTCCATCCATTTGGTTTCGTAATTACTTTGAAACCGCCTATGTTTACCATAGGCTCAATAGCCAAAACCATCCCACTAACTAATTTGGGCCCTTTCCCAGGTTTTCCATAGTTCGGAACTTGGGGATCTTCATGCAGATCCCTTCCTATTCCGTGACCTACATAGTCTCTTACCACTGAAAACTTATTAGTTTCAATGTGCTGTTGAACAGCATAAGATATATCTGTAAGCCTATTTCCAACTACGGCCTTTTCTACACCTTTGAAAAAACTTTCTTTTGTAACCTCTATAAGTTTCATAATTTCACTAGAAACTTTTCCAACAGGGATGGTTCTAGCTGCATCTCCCTGATATCCATTTAAAATGGCTCCACAGTCAATACTTATGATATCACCTTCATTTAAAACCCTGTTGGTTGGTATACCATGAACTACTTCTTCATTAATAGAGGTACATATGGAAGCTGGAAATCCACCATATCCCTTAAAAGAAGGTTTTGCACCTTGCTTAGTTATAAATTCTTCCGCAATTTCATCTATCTTTGCAGTAGTAATTCCTGGTCTTACTATCTCTTCTAATTTTAAAAGAGTATCTCCCACCACTTTTCCTGCCTGCCTCATGTATTCAATTTCTTCGTGGGTTTTAATAATTATCATTTTTGTTGCTCCCTAGAATGTTACATATTTCCTCGAAAACTACATTAATAGCTTTAGTACCATCTACAATAGTTAGTAAACCTTCACTCTTATAGTAATTTATCAAAGGCTCTGTTTGCTTATCATAAACATCTAATCTTTCACTTACAGTACTTTCAACATCATCTTTTCTTTGAATTATATCAGTACCACAAATGTCACATCTTCCATCAATTGTTGGTGGATTGAATTTTATATGATAGCTAGCACCGCAAGCCGGGCAAACCCTTCTGCCTGTCATTCTTTCTAATATAAAGCCCCTTGGGACATCTATCAAAAGAGCTGTATTAAGCTTTTCGCCTCTAGAATTCAAAAAACATTCTAGAGCTTCTGCTTGCATAGCTGTTCTAGGAAAACCATCTAATAAGTACCCTTTATCACAATCTTCTTTTTTTAATCGATCCTTAACTATATCTATAGTTAAATCATCTGGAACCAAATGACCTTTATCAATATGTTTTTTAGCTTCAATGCCTAAAGGGGTGTTTTCTGCAATATTCTTTCTAAATATATCCCCTGTGGATATATGTGGTATAGAATATCTGTTGCTTATTGATTTTGCTTGTGTGCCCTTGCCGGCACCCGGTGGACCTAATAATACTATTTTCACTGGCATCATCTCCATCATCCCTATTTAAGAAATCCTTGATAATGACGCATTACTAATTGAGATTCCATTTGCCTTAATGTATCTAAGGATACTCCTACCATTATAAGTAACATAGTACCTCCAAATGAAATTTCTTTAAAAGAAGTGTAATTTTCAAGTATTATAGGGAATAAAGCAATTACCGCTGCAAAGATACCGCCTATAATAGAAATTCTATCTAGGATCCTTTCTAAGTATCTTGCTGTTGCATTTCCTGGTCTTACACCTGGTATAAATCCAGCTGATTTACTCATATTCTCTGCCATCTCTTCAGGTTTCATAGTAACCTGTGTATAGAACCAGGTAAAGAATATTGTTAATACAGCATAAAAGATTATATACATTATAGAGTTATTTTTAAATGGGCTGAAACGTCCATTTACTATCACTTTATTAAACCAAGATAAAGGCCAAAATTGTCCTATTGTAAAAGGAAATTGCATAACAGACATAGCAAATATTATAGCTATTACAGCTGAACTGGTGATGCTTATTGGAATATGTGAAGATTGACCTTTAAACACCTTATTCCCAACTGACTTTCCTGCATATTGAACAGGTATTCTTCTTTCTGCAAGTGACATACCTATTACAGCTAACAATAAAGCTAATGCTACTATTACAAATACTGCAATTTCTACAGGTCCGATATACTGTCCTTTTTTAAGAGATGATATCTTAAAAATAGTATTTGGAAATCTAGATATTATATTTACAAATATAATAAGTGAAACTCCATTACCAAGGCCCTTAACAGTAATCATATCTCCAAGCCACATCAAAAATGTTGATGCTGCTAATAAAGTCAATATTATCATGATTACATTCATCATAGAAGTATCCTTTATTGCATTTTGACTCTGTATTAATAAGAAAGAGCCATAAGCTTGTAGAACTCCTATAGGTATAGCTGCATATCTAGTAATATTTTGTATTTTCCTTCTTCCATCTTCTCCCTCTTTTGATAATTGTTCTAACTGAGGGATTGCAATAGTTAATAATTGCATAATAATTGATGCATTAATATAAGGAACAACACCTAATGCAAATATACTAAATGTACTAAATGCACCTCCTGATATTAAGTCATAAAAGTTAATCAGATTTCCAGATTGACCTGCAAAATCTGCTAAACGACTTGTATCAATTCCAGGAACAGGAATATGATTTCCCATCCTGAAAATTGCAATTAAAAATAAAGTATATATCAGTCTTTTTCGCAATTCTGGAACTTTCCAAGCATTACGTAGGGTTGATAGCATTTTTATACCACCTCAACTTTTCCCCCAGCCGCTTCAATTTTTTCAGCTGCAGTTTTAGAGAACTTAGTAGCTTTTACTGTTAAGTTCTTTTCTAAATTTCCATTTCCTAAAACCTTAACTCCGTCCTTAATCTTGCTTATTACTCTTCTTTCAAGTAATAATTCTGGTGTCACAACTGTTCCATCTTCAAATATATTTAATCTGTTAATATTCACTTCAACATATTCTTTAGCAAATATATTGGTAAATCCTCTTTTAGGTAGTCTTCTGTATAGTGGCATCTGACCTCCTTCAAATCCTGGTCTAACTCCACCACCACTTCTTGAATTTTGTCCATTTTCACCTTTTCCGGCGTTTCTTCCAAATCCTGAACCTGTACCTCTACCTACTCTTTTAGGAGCTTTTCTGCTTCCCTCTGCTGGTTTTAATTCATGAAGTCTCATCTATCTTTACACCTCCTTGCTCTCTTAAACTTCTTCAACTTTCAAAAGATAACTAACTTTATTTATCATTCCTAGTATTTGAGGAGTATCCTCATGCTCAATAGTTTTTCCTATCTTTTTAAGTCCAAGAGCATTTGTAGTTGCTATATGACCTTTTTTTCTACCAATTAAACTCTTAACTAAAGTTACTTTTAGTTTAGCCAAGGCAATCCCTCCTAACCTAAAATCTCTTCAACGTTTTTGCCTCTAAGCTTAGCAATTTGCTCAGCTGTTCTTAGACGACTTAATCCGTTGATTGTAGCATTAACCATGTTTCTTGGGTTTTTAGAACCTAAAGATTTTGCTCTTACGTCTTTTAAACCTGCTAGTTCAAGTACAGCTCTAGCTGCACCACCAGCTATAACTCCAGTACCTTCTGTTGCTGGCATTATAAGTACTCTACCAGTTCCAAATATACCATCAATTCCATGAGGAATTGTAGTTCCAACCATAGGAACCTCTATTAAATTTTTCTTTGCATCTTCGATGCCTTTTCTTATTGCTTCAGGTATTTCAGCAGATTTTCCCATACCAACGCCTACATGTCCGTTCTCGTCTCCGACAACAACAAGAGCGCTGAATCTGAAGTTTCTACCACCCTTAACAACCTTAGTTACTCTGTTTATAAAAACAACTTTTTCCTTAAGGTCTAGTGTGCTAGGATCGATTCTCATTTATTTCCCTCCCTAAATTAGAATTCTAAGCCAGCTTCTCTTGCTGCTTTTGCAAGTTCTTCAATTCTTCCGTGATATATGTATCCACCTCTATCAAATACAACTTGCTTAATTCCTTTGTCTAATGCTTTTTTAGCAATTATTTCTCCTACTTTTTGAGCAGCTTCTTTATTGCTTCCTAAGCTTATCTCTAAGTCTTTATCTAAAGTAGAGGCAGCTACAAGTGTTTTTTGTGAAACATCATCTATAATTTGTGCATATATATGTTTTTCACTTCTATAAACAGAAAGTCTTGGTCTCTCAGCAGTACCAGTTATCTTTTTACGTACTCTAAGATGGCGTCTTTCTCTGCCTTTTTGTCTGTCATCCTTCTTTAACATAAAGGTTCACTCCTTTCTATTACTTTTTACCTGTTTTACCTTCTTTACGTCTTACGATTTCGCCCTCATATCTTATACCTTTACCTTTGTATGGCTCTGGTTTTCTCCACACTCTTATATCAGCAGCTGCATCTCCAACGGCTTCTTTATCTATTCCTTTTATTGCAATTTTGTTTGCAGCAAGGATTTCAAAAATTACTCCACCTACTGGTTCTATTTCAACTGGATGTGAAAAACCTAAGTTTAACACTAATTTAGTTCCTTGAAGTTGTGCTTTGTATCCAACTCCAATTAATTCTAATATCTTTTGGTAACCCTCTGTTACCCCGATAACCATGTTATTTATTAAAGATCTTGTCAATCCGTGAAACGCTCTAAGTTGTTTTTCATCGCTTGATCTACTAACTACTACTGTGTTATCTTCAATAGCTATAGTCATTTCTTTTCTCATAGCTCTTGTAAGTTCACCTTTAGGGCCTTTTACTGTAACAACATTATCTGGTGTTATAGTAACATTTACGCCGCTTGGTATAGCGATGGGCATCTTACCTATTCTTGACATATTCGCACCTCCTACACTCCGATTACGCATATCTATGCATTTTATTAATATTTATATAAACTCTTTATACTACCAAACGTAGCAGAGTACTTCTCCACCAAGTCCCGCTTTTCTAGCTTCTCTATCAACCATTATTCCTTGAGAAGTAGATATTACTGCTATTCCTAAGCCATTTAATACTCTAGGAATTTCTTCTTTTCTAGAATATACTCTTAGTCCTGGTTTAGATATTCTCTTTAATCCAGTTATTACCTTTTGATTGTTTGAAACATATTTCAAAGTGATTCTCATCATTGGAACTACTCCATCAGAGTATTCCTCTATATCTTTTATATAACCTTCTTGAAGTAGTATATTAGTTATAGCCTTCTTAACTGTTGAAGAAGGAACCTCGACTATTTCATGTCTAACAGCATTTGCGTTTCTTATACGAGTCAGCAAATCTGCAATTGGATCCGTGATAACTCCCATATTCATTGCCTCCTTTCGTTACATTAACATTTACCAGCTTGCTTTTCTGCATCCAGGTATTTCTCCCTTATGTGCAAGTTCTCTAAAGCAAATACGGCAAATTCCATACTTACTTAAAACCGCATGGGGTCTTCCACATAATCTACATCTTGTATAAGCTCTAGTAGAATACTTAGGTGTTTTTTTCCATTTTTCTATTATTGCTTTACGTGCCACGTTTTCCCCTCCTTAATTACTGAGCAAATGGCATACCAAGGAATCTTAATAACTCTCTTGCTTCCTCGTCTGTCTTTGCACTAGTTACAAATATTATATCCATTCCTCTTACTTTATCAATTTTATCATATTCCACTTCTGGGAATATTAATTGTTCTTTTATTCCTAATGCATAGTTTCCTCTACCATCAAAAGATTTATCTGATATTCCTCTAAAGTCTCTAACTCTTGGTAAAGCTATACTTATTAGTTTATCAGCAAATTCGAACATTTGAACTTTTCTCAAAGTTACTTTACAACCTATTGGCATGTTCTCTCTTAATTTGAAGTTAGCTACAGACTTCTTAGCCTTAGTTAGTATTGGTTTTTGACCAGTTATTAATTGAATATCAGATACAGCTGAATCTAAAACTTTCGAATTATCTTTCGCTTCTCCAACTCCCATATTGATAACTATTTTCTCTAACTTTGGAACTTCCATTATATTCTTATATCCAAACTTTTCCATCAAAGCTGGGACTACTTCATTATCATATTTTTCTTTTAATCTTGGAATCATCAATTTTACCTCCTTTCAGATCCTAAAATGTTTCTTCGCATTTCTTGCAAACTCTTACTTTTGTTCCATCTTCTAATAGCTTGTTGCTTATCCTTGTTACAGATTTGCATTTTTGACAATATAACATAACCTTTGAGCTATGTATTGCTATTTCTTCTCTAACTATTCCACCTTGCATATTTTCTTTACTAGGTTTCTTATGCTTAGATACTATATTAACGCCTCTAACTAGGATTTTACTCTTTTTAGGTGTAACAGCTATTACTTCACCCGTTTTACCTTTATCTTTTCCGGATATAACCATTACCATATCACTTTTTCTTACATGAACCTTCATTGTGTTGCCACCTCCCTATCTTATAGAACTTCAGGTGCTAATGATAATATTTTTGTAAAATCTTTTTCTCTTAGCTCCCTAGCAACTGGTCCGAAGATACGTGTTCCTTTTGGCTGTTTATCTTCTTTAATTACAACAGCTGCATTTTCATCAAATCTAATATAAGAACCATCAGCTCTTCTTAAGCCCTTAACTGACCTTACAATTACTGCTTTAACTACTTCACCTTTTTTAACAACTCCACCTGGTGTTGCACTTTTAACGCTAGCAACTATTATATCTCCAATGTTTCCGTATTTTCTTCCGGAACCACCTAAAACTCTAATACACATTATTTCCTTAGCACCAGAATTGTCTGCTACCTTAAGCCTGCTTTGTTGCTGTATCATTCAAATATCCTCCTTTCAGTTTAAAGACTACTTTGCCTTTTCAACTATTTCAACAAGTCTCCATCTTTTATCTTTTGATAAAGGTCTTGTTTCCATTATCTGTACTCTATCATTTAAATTTGCTTCATTATTTTCATCATGAGTTTTAAACTTTGTAGTTTTGTTAACTGTTTTTCCGTATAACGGGTGACGTACTTTAGTCTCAACAGCTACAACTATAGTTTTATCCATTTTATCGGAAACAACTCTTCCAACTCTTGTCTTTCTATTTGCTCTTTCCACTGAATTGACCTCCTTTCAAGGTTATTGTTGAATAGACCTTAACTCTTCTTCTCTTAAGATGGTCTTTACTTGGGCTATAGACTTCTTAACTTCTTTAATTCTCATTGGATTTTCTAATTGGCCTGTAGCTAATTGAAACCTTAAATTAAAAAGTTCCCCTTTAAGGTTATCTAGCTTACCTTCTAGTTCTTGGGGTGAGTTTGTTCTTAAATCTTGTAACTCTCTAGCCTTCATTACTTTCACCACCCATTTCCTCAAAATCGCTCCTTGTAACAAACTTACTTGATATAGGAAGCTTATGTTGAGCAAGTCTCATTGCTTCTCTTGCTACTTCTTCTGAAACACCTGATAACTCAAACAAAACTCTGCCTGGTTTAACAACTGCTACCCAATATTCTGGTGAACCTTTACCTGATCCCATACGAGTTTCAGCAGGTTTTTCAGTTATTGGCTTATCTGGGAAAATCTTTATCCAAAGCTTCCCACCTCTTTTAATATATCTATTGATAGCTACTCTAGCTGCTTCTATTTGATTGCTAGTAATCCAACCACATTCAGTTGCTTGAATTGCGTAATCTCCGTAAGCTATAAAATTACCTCTTGTAGCTTTACCACGCATTCTACCTTTCTGAACTTTACGATGTTTTACTCTTTTAGGCATTAACATCTCGAATTCCTCCTTTCTTATGCGTTAGCCTCTTCCTTTTTAACTGGAAGAACTTCTCCCTTATAAACCCATACTTTTACTCCGATTTTACCATATGTTGTATTTGCCTCTGCAAATCCATAATCAATATCCGCTCTTAATGTTTGTAGTGGAATTGTTCCATCATGATAATGTTCTGTTCTAGCTATTTCTGCACCAGCAAGTCTTCCTGCACAATTTATCTTAACACCCTTAGCTCCAGCTCTCATTGATCTTTGAATTGTTTGTTTCATTGCTCTTCTAAAAGAAATTCTTTTTTCAAGTTGTGCTGCTATATTTTCAGACATTAACTGAGCATCTATCTCTGTATTTCTAACTTCAACTATATTAATTAATATATTTTTACCAGTTACAAACTGTTCTAATCCTTTTTTAAGTGTATCAATTCCTGATCCACCTTTTCCAATGATTACTCCAGGTTTTGCTGTATATATATTTAATTTAATTCTTTTAGCAGCTCTTTCAATTTCTATTCTTGAAATACCTGCTGCATAGGACTTTGTTTTAACGTAATTTCTGATTTGATTATCTTCTATAAGGTAATCAGCAAAATTTCTCTTATCAGCAAACCATTTCGCATTCCAATCTTTAATTACGCCAACTCTAAAACCATTAGGATTTACTTTTTGTCCCACTATATTTCCCTCCTTTTTTAAGCTATTTCTTTAACAATTACTGTTATGTGGCTTGATCTTTTATTTATTCTAAATGCTCTACCTTGAGCATGTGGTTGAAATCTCTTTAATGTTGGTCCAGGTCCCACATACGCTTCTGCAACTATTAATCTAGAAACATCTAAATTAAGATTGTTTTCAGCGTTTGCTACAGCTGATTTTAGAACTTTATCTATAACTACCGCAGCATCCTTTTGGGTGTATTTTAGTATAGCAAAAGCTTCATTTACATTTTTACCTTTTATCAAGTTTAAAACAATCCCAACTTTCATTGGAGACATTCTCACATATTTAGCTATAGCTTTAGCTTCCATTTCTATTCCTCCTTTCTCAAGGCTTATCTTACCTTTGATGATTTTTCACTATTAACGTGTCCTCTGTAAGTTCTTGTTAATGCGAACTCACCTAATTTATGTCCTACCATGTCTTCGCTAACGAAAACTGGAACATGTTTTCTACCATCATGAACTGCGATGGTATGACCTATCATTTGTGGAAAAATAGTTGAACTTCTTGACCAAGTCTTTACAACCTTTTTCTCACCGGCTTTGTTCATTTCGATTATCTTGTTTAAAAGGCTCTCATGGACAAAAGGTCCTTTCTTTGTTGATCTACTCACTAGATATTCCTCCCTTCAAATGGATACAGTATACCAAAGAGAATATTTCATATTCTCTTTGACTACTTACTGTTTCTTCCTCTTATTATTAATCTATCTGAATATTTCTTAGTTTTTCTAGTCTTATATCCAAGTGCTGGTTTACCCCATGGTGTAAGTGGTGATGGTCTACCTACTGGTGATTTACCTTCTCCTCCACCGTGTGGATGGTCACATGGATTCATAACGGATCCTCTTACTGTAGGTCTCCATCCCATGTGTCTTTTTCTTCCTGCTTTACCTATGTTAACATCTTTGTGTGCAACATTTGAAACTGTACCTATAGTAGCCTTACACTCAACTCTTACATATCTAACTTCACCACTTGGAAGTCTTAGTGTAGCGTAGTTACCTTCTTTAGCCATTAGTTGAGCAGATGATCCTGCTGATCTAACTAATTGAGCTCCTCTTCCTGCATGAAGTTCTATGTTATGAATAACTGTACCTACTGGTATGTTCTTCATTGGAAGAGTATTTCCTGGTTTAATATCAGATTCTGATCCAGATACTATAACGTCTCCAACTTTTATTCCAACTGGAGCGATTATGTATGTCTTTTCTCCATCAGCATATACTATAAGTGCTATGTACGCTGATCTATTTGGATCATACTCGATAGTTGATACCTTTGCTGGTATACCATCTTTGTTTCTTTTGAAATCTATTATTCTATATTTTTGTTTAGCTCCACCACCGTGGTGTCTAACAGTTATCTTACCATGAGCATTTCTACCCGCTGTTTTGCTTTTTGCAACTAAAAGAGATTTCTCAGGTTTATCTGTTGTTATCTCTTCAAATGTTGGCATTGTCATTTGTCTTCTTGATGGGGTAGTCGGTCTAAATTTCTTAACTGCCATCTAAATTCCCTCCTTGCTTACGCTTTTCTGGCTCTTTGCCAATACCTGCTTTTTTTATTGCATTCCGTCAAAGAATTCTATTGTCTTACTATCTTCTGTTAATTTAACAATAGCTTTTTTGTAGTCTGCTCTCTTTCCTACATGTACGCCTACTCTTTTTGTTTTTCCCATAGTTCTAATGGTTTTTACATCTTCAACTTTAACGCCAAAAACTTCTTCAACAGCTCTCTTTATTTGAGATTTGTTAGCTGATACATGAACGATGAAGGTGTATTTTTTTTCTGCCATTGATGTCATGCTTTTTTCTGTTATAACAGGTTTTCTTATTATATCATGACTTGTTAACTTCATTATGCGTACACCTCCTCAATCTTAGACAAAGCGTCTTTAGTTATAATAACTTTTTCGTATTTCAATAAATCATACACGTTAATGTTGTTTACTGGGATTACGCTTACTCCCTCAATGTTTCTTGAAGACTTGTATATTACTTGATTTGATTCTGAAGTAATTATTAACGCCTTCTTAGCTTCAAACGCATTAAGCATTTTAACTATTTCTTTTGTTTTTGGAGCATCTAGACTTAAGCTCTCTAAAACTATCATTTCATTGTCTTGAACTTTGCTTGTTAAAGCAGATTTCATAGCAACTTTTCTCATTGTTTTAGGGACTGAAACTCTATAATCTCTTGGCTTTGGTGCAAATACGATTCCTCCATGTATCCATTGAGGTGCTCTTATTGAACCCTGTCTAGCTCTACCTGTTCCTTTTTGTCTCCAAGGCTTTATTCCGCCTCCTGAAACTTCTGCTCTTGTCTTAGCTGATTGTGTTCCTTGTCTTTTATTTGCAAGTAACGCAACTACTACTTGATGCATTGCATATTCATTAACTTCTACTCCAAATACGCTATCTGATAATTGGAAATCTCCAACCTTTTTACCTTCTACATTAAATAATCCTACTTTAGGCATTCTACTTCCTCCTTTCTTCCAAAGAATTAAGCCTTAACTGAATTTCTTATTATAACCATTCCCTTGTTTGGGCCTGGTATTCCACCTTTAATCAATATCACGTTTTTCTCTGGCATTATTCTAACAACTTGAAGATTTAATACTGTTGTATTAACATTCCCCATATGTCCTGGTAATTTTTTATTTTTAAATGTTCTTGATGGATCTGATGATGCTCCCATAGACCCTACTGCTCTATGGAACTTAGAACCATGGGACATAGGTCCTCTATGTGCATTCCATCTCTTAATTGTTCCTTGGAACCCCTTACCTTTAGAAATACCACATATATCAACTTTGTCTCCCTCTTCGAAGGTATCAACTTTGATTTCTTGACCTATTTCATATACGCTGCAGTCCTCTAATTTAAATTCTCTTATGAATCTTTTAAATGGAGCACCCGCTTTAGTAAATTGTCCTTTTCTTGGCTTGTTAACTAGCTTTTCTCTTATTTCTCCATAACCCACTTGTATAGCATCATATCCATCTTTTTCTGTAGTCTTCATTTGAAGTACTACATTTGGAGTTGCTTCAACAACAGTTACTGGAACTATTTTACCATTAGCATCAAATATTTGTGTCATGCCAATCTTTTTACCCATTATTGCTTTTTTCATTACCTTACACCTCCTAAACATATTAGCGGATCACCGACTTAAGTAGCAATCATAATAGTTCGTAATAGTTATCTATTACGCGTACACCATATGTACGTTATAGTTTAATTTCTATATCCACGCCTGCTGGTAGATCTAATCTCATTAGAGCATCTACAGTCTTTGGTGATGGATTCAATATATCTATCAATCTTTTGTGAGTTCTAATCTCGAACTGTTCTCTAGCATCTTTGTACTTATGAACTGCTCTTAGTACTGTTATAATGTCTTTCTCTGTAGGTAGTGGCACTGGCCCAGCTACTTGAGCTCCTGTAGATTTTGCAGTTTCTACAATCTTTTCTGCTGATTGATCTAATATCTTGTGATCAAAAGCCTTTAATCTTATTCTAATTTTTTGTTTTGCCATTTTATTTCCCTCCTTTTCCTGTACGTATTACTTCTAACGCACAACAGCGGACCTTCTGTAAACTGTTCCGGGTGTTTCTTGATTTTATACTTCTCACCTAACAGTTCAAGCAATCCCGTCGCTGGGTTCTTAGACCCTAACATACTCAACAAGAATTCCCCGGAAGTCCAGCAACCTCTCGTCTCATCGCTGTTATAGCTTTACAACTACTTTATTATACTATATTTAGTTTGAAGTTACAAGCATTTTAATTCATTTATTTTGTAGTATTGACATATACTTTGGTGTTTAATCCGCTACTTAAAGTATACCTTTTAATACACTTTAAGTATTATATATTTAATTTCAAGTTATTGCAACAGTAAACATTAAAATATATGATTTGTTTTAAAATTATTTCTAAAAGCACTATCTAACTTTGGCAAAATAAAAGTGGATAAGATCGTCACCTTATCCACTTAAAATCAATCGATTGATTTTGTAATTTTATAATTATTTTGTTATTGTAGTAACAACTCCTGATCCAACTGTTCTTCCGCCTTCTCTTATAGCAAATCTTAAACCTTCATCCATAGCTACTGGATTGATTAGTTCAACATTCATATCTATATGATCTCCAGGCATTACCATTTCCATTCCGTCTGGTAATTTGATTGATCCTGTTACATCTGTTGTTCTGAAATAAAATTGTGGTCTATATCCATCGAAGAATGGTGTATGTCTTCCGCCTTCTTCTTTTTTAAGTACATATACTTGACCTACAAACTTGTTGTGTGGGTTTACACTACCTGGTTTTGCAAGTACTTGACCTCTTTCTATTTCTGCTCTTTGTATTCCTCTTAATAGAACTCCTACATTATCCCCTGCCATTGCTTGGTCTAGTAACTTTCTGAACATTTCTACTCCTGTTACTACTACCTTTCTCTTGTCTTCAGATAATCCTACTAATTCTACTTCTTCTCCAACCTTTAAAATCCCAGTTTCAACTCTTCCTGTTGCAACTGTTCCTCTACCTGTAATTGTAAATACATCTTCTACTGGCATTAAGAACGGTTTATCAGTTGCTCTTTCTGGTGTTGGAATATAGCTATCTATTGCTTCCATTAAGTCTAATATAGGCTTAATAGCTACTTCATCTGTTGGGTTTTCTAATGCTTTTAATGCTGATCCTGCTACTATTGGTGTATCGTCTCCTGGGAAATCATATTCACTTAATAGTTCTCTAACTTCCATTTCAACTAATTCTAATAATTCTGGATCATCTACCATATCTGCCTTGTTTAAGAATACTACTATATAACCAACACCTACTCTAGATGCTAATAATATATGTTCTCTTGTTTGTGGCATTGGACCATCTGCTGCTGATACAACTAAGATAGCTCCATCCATTTGTGCTGCACCTGTAATCATATTCTTTACATAGTCAGCATGACCTGGACAGTCCACGTGTGCATAATGTCTATTTTCTGTTTCATATTCTACGTGAGAAGTATTGATTGTTATTCCTCTTTCCTTCTCCTCTGGTGCCTTATCTATTTGATCATACTTAAATGCTTCTGCAAATCCTCTGCTAGCTAATACTGATGTTATAGCTGCTGTTAATGTTGTCTTACCATGGTCTACGTGACCTATTGTTCCAATATTAACGTGTGGTTTACTTCTTTCAAATTTTGCTTTTGACATTTGTAAATTCCTCCTTGCTATTAAAGACATATTTTGTTATATTATTTTTTACCTACTACTTGTTCTTGTATGCTCTTTGGCACTTCTTCGTAATGATCAAACTCCATGCTGTAAGTACCCCTACCTTGTGTCTTTGATCTAAGCGTTGTAGCATATCCAAACATTTCTGAAAGTGGAACAAATGAGTTGATAACTTGAGCTCCTGATCTAGCTTCCATACTTTCAATTTTTCCTCTTCTAGAGTTTATATCTCCTATAACATCTCCCATGTATTCTTCAGCTACAACAACTTCAACTTTCATTGCTGGCTCAAGTAATACTGGATCAGCTTTAGCCATAGCATTTTTAAATGCCATAGATCCTGCTATTTTAAATGCCATTTCTGAGGAGTCAACATCATGATATGACCCATCAACTAGTCTTACTTTAAAGTTTATAACTGGATATCCTGATAAAATACCACTATCTGATGCTTCTTTAATTCCATTATCTATTGCTGGTATATATTCTCTTGGAATAGATCCTCCAACGATAGCATTTTCGAATACATATTCACCTTCATTTGGTATCATTTCAATCCAACAATGACCATACTGACCACGTCCACCAGATTGTCTAACAAACTTACCTTCAGCTTTAACAGCTTTTCTGATAGTTTCTTTGTAAGCAACTTGTGGTTTACCAACATTACATTCAACTTTAAATTCTCTTTGAAGTCTATCTACTATAATTTCAAGGTGAAGTTCACCCATACCTGCTATAATAACTTGACCTGTTTCTTGATCAGTAAAAGTCTTGAATGTTGGATCTTCTTCTGCAAGCTTTGAAAGCGCTAATCCCATCTTTTCTTGACTGGCTTTAGTCTTAGGCTCAATAGCTACAGATATAACTGGTTCTGGAAAGTCCATAGTTTCAAGTATAATTGGATCATTTTCACTACATAGAGTATCTCCTGTAGTTGTATCTTTAAGTCCAACAACTGCACCTAAATCTCCTGCATATAACTCATCAACTTCTTCTCTGTGATTTGCATGCATTCTAACAAGCCTTCCAACTCTTTCTCTTTTTCCCTTTGTTGAGTTTAATACATATGTACCACTCTTCATTGTTCCAGAGTAGATTCTTGTAAATGCTAGTTTACCTACAAATGGATCTGTTGCTATTTTAAATGCTAGTGCAGAAAGTGGTTCAGCTTCATCAGCTTTTCTTTCATCTTCTTCTTCACTGTCTATTTTAACACCTTTTACTGGTGGTATATCTAAAGGTGATGGCATATATGCAACAGCAGCGTCTATCATTTCTTGAACGCCTTTGTTTTTATATGATGATCCACAAATAACTGGGATTATTTGATTGCCAATAGTAGCTTTTCTTAAAGCTGCATTTATTTCATCTTCAGTTATTTCTTCTCCATCTAGATATTTAACCATTAACTCTTCATCGCATTCTGCAATAGACTCAAGCATAGCTAATCTATATTCTTCAGCCTTTTCTTTTAATTCTGCTGGTATTTCACCCTCTTCGATTTCAGTTCCTAAATCGTTCTTGTGAACTATTCCAATCATCTTTACAAGATCAACCATTCCCATGAATTCCGATTCTTGACCTATTGGTATTTGAATTGGCACTGCATTTGCTTTAAGTCTATCTCTTATAGAATTTAAACAGGTGTAGAAGTCTGCCCCAACAGCATCCATCTTATTTACATATATCATTCTTGGTACACCATACTTATCCGCTTGTCTCCAAACAGTTTCAGTTTGTGGTTCTACCCCACTCTTAGCATCAAGAACTGTTACAGCTCCATCAAGAACCCTAAGAGATCTTTCAACCTCAACTGTAAAGTCTACGTGGCCTGGTGTATCGATTATGTTTATCTCATAACCCTTCCACTGGCATGTAGTAGCTGCTGAAGTAATTGTTATACCTCTTTCTTGTTCTTGAACCATCCAGTCCATTGTAGCTGCACCTTCATGAGTTTCCCCTATTTTATGTGTTTTTCCTGTGTAAAATAAAATACGCTCAGTTGTTGTAGTTTTACCTGCATCGATATGAGCCATTATCCCTATATTACGGTACTTTTCTAACGCAAATTGTCTTGGCACTATATATTCCTCCTCTCAGCATATAATCTGAGTAAATTAGTAATTAAATCTGATAAAACTGTTTTGGCAAAAGCCAAAACAGTTTTATGTTAATATCTGTAATGAGCGAATGCTTTATTAGCTTCAGCCATTTTATGTGTTTCTTCTCTTTTCTTAACTGCAGCGCCTGTATTGTTGGAAGCATCGATTAACTCATTTGCTAATCTTTCCCTCATGTATTTTTCTCCTCTTTTTCTAGAAGCGATTAACAACCATCTTATTCCCAATGTTTGTCTTCTCTCTGGTCTTACTTCCATTGGTACTTGGTAAGTAGCACCACCTATTCTTCTAGCTTTAACCTCTAGTAACGGCATTATATTAGCCATAGCTGTTTCAAAAACTTCCAAAGCATCTTTTTCTGTTTTCTCTGCAATTATATCAAATGCGTCGTAGCATATTTGTTGTGCTACTCCTCTTTTACCGTCTAACATTATACTGTTTATAAGCTTTGTAACAACTTCACTGTTGTACAAAGGGTCTAGTAAAACTTCTCTTTTTCCTATATGTCCTTTTCTTGGCACTTTTCTTCCCTCCTTAACATAAATATTTAAGTTCATTGGTACTCGGCTTTACGCCGCAAAGTGCTCTGTTCTCCGGAATCTATATAAACTTACGTTTATAAATCTATGTAAACACGAAGACATAGCACCAGATTTAAGCAAAATTATTTTTGCTTTGGTCTCTTAGCCCCATACTTTGATCTACTTTGCATTCTGTTAGCTACACCTGCTGAGTCTAAAGCTCCTCTAATAATATGATATCTAACCCCTGGAAGGTCTTTTACTCTTCCACCTCTTATTAAAACAACACTATGCTCTTGTAGATTGTGTCCTATTCCTGGAATGTATGCAGATACTTCGTAACCATTTGTCAATCTAACTCTTGCAACTTTTCTAAGTGCGGAGTTAGGCTTCTTTGGTGTAGTAGTTTTAACTACTGTGCATACACCTCTTTTTTGTGGACAGTTTTTTAAAGCTGGTGACCCAGATTTAGTTGCTGTTGTCTTTCTGCCTTTTCTTACTAATTGGCTAATTGTTGGCATGTTTTCACCTCCTATATTTTAAAAAGTAGTTTTGGTATTCTATTAAAATTAAGATAATAGCTAATTAATTATTCTTTTAGGATTAAAGTAGCTGCTGAACCTACCTCTATTCCGCACATCTTACCTAAGTACTTCATGGTGGGAATATATTCTATTTCTATGTTCTTTTCTTCAGCTATGCTAACTATAGGTATTGTAATTTTTGAATCTGCATCTTCTGCTACATATAGTTTTAACCCCTGGTCGTTATTTAATGCTTTTGTAACTTGCTTTATGCCTACGACCTTTTTTCCTAAAAGTCTGTCTATCATGAGGGTTACCTCCTTGAAATTTAAAATTAAACCCGGAGTGAAGCCTAGGCTTCACTCCGAAAAACTCATGTAAACAAATTTAATGTAATATTTAAAATATCCTTGTTATAAAATCACACAAGCTATATTTTATCATTTTCATTATGCCATGTCAATAAAATTAATTAATCTTCTAATGTATTAACATGCTCTTTTTCTTCTACATCAATTTCTGTATTTAATCTTACTGATCCATATCTACTCATACCTGTACCAGCAGGGATAAGTTTTCCTATGATTACATTTTCTTTAAGTCCTAGTAACGGATCAATTTTACCTTTTATAGCTGCATCAGTTAATACTCTTGTAGTTTCTTGGAAGGATGCTGCTGATAAGAAGGAATCTGTTGCTAAAGCCGCCTTTGTAATTCCGAGAAGTACTTGGTCTCCCTTAGCTTCTTCTAACTTAGCTTTTTTAACCCTTCCATTCTCTTCTATAAAATCAAATATATCTATCATAGTTCCTTGTAGAAGGTCTGTATCTCCTGGTTCTAATACTTTAACCTTTCTAGTCATCTGTCTTACTACAACTTCAAGATGCTTATCATTTATATCAACACCCTGTAATCTATATACCTTTTGAACTTCTGACAATAAATATTCTCTAACTCCTTCAAGTCCTTTAATTCTCATAACATCATGTGGGTTTACTGACCCTTCTGTTATCTCATCTCCAGCCTCAATTGAGTCTCCATTACTAACTTTCATTCTTGAACCAAATGGAATCTCATAAGTGATCTCCTCACCTGATTCTGTAACTATAATTATTGATCTCTTTTTCTTTGTTTCTTCCATTTTAACTGTACCAGATACTTCCGCTACTGTAGCTAATCCCTTTGGTTTTCTAGCTTCAAATAGCTCCTCTACTCTTGGAAGTCCTTGAGTTATATCGGCTCCTGCAACTCCACCGGTATGGAAAGTTCTCATTGTAAGCTGTGTACCTGGTTCACCAATGGATTGAGCTGCTATTATACCTACAGCCTCACCTATAGTTATCTTTTGTCCAGTAGCCATATTCATACCATAACAAGTGGCACAAACACCTACTTTACAATCACAACTAAATACTGATCTTATTTTTACTTTTTTGACCCCAGCACTTTGTACTTTTCCTGCTATTTCACCAGTCATATAAGTATGATTTTTAACTATAACCTTCGCAGTTTTTGGATCTATTATATCTTCTGCAGAATATCTTCCTGTTAGTCTTTCTTTTAATTCTTCTATAGGTTCATTTCCAACTTTAATTTCAGAAACATAGATTCCATCTTTAGTTCTGCAATCTTCATTTCTTACTATTACATCTTGACTAACATCAACAAGTCTTCTTGTAAGATATCCTGAGTCAGCTGTTTTAAGAGCAGTATCAGCATTACCTTTTCTAGCTCCATGAGTTGATATGAAATATTCCAATACATCTAGTCCTTCCCTAAAGGAAGCTTTAATTGGAAGTTCTATGATTTTACCGGATGGATTGGCCATAAGACCTCTCATACCCGCTAACTGTTTTATCTGACTCTTAGAACCTCTTGCTCCAGAATCAGCCATCATAAATATCGGATTAAATCTATCCAAGTTATTCATTAGAGCATTAGCTACATCTTCAGTAGTCTTAGTCCACTTATCTATAACTCTTTCATATCTCTCTTCTTCAGAAATAAATCCTCTTTTATACATTTTCTCTATCTTCTTAACAGTTTCTTCTGCTTCTTTAAGTAATTCAGCTTTCTGTCCAGGAACAACCATGTCAGATACTGAAACTGTAATAGCTCCAATAGTAGAATAATGATATCCCTTTGCTTTGATTTCATCTAGCATTACTGATGTTTGCGTTGGTCCATGAACTGTATAACAGTTTTCAACTATGCGACCAAGAGCCTTTTTATCTATCAAAAAGTCAACTTCAAGTTTAAACAAGTTTTCTTCTAAAGTTCTATCTACAAAACCTAAATCTTGAGGTATAGATTCGTTAAATATAAGTTTACCAACAGAAGTATTTATTATTCCTTGCTTCATTTCACCATTAATTTCTCTAGTCATCCTAACTTTTATCTTAGCATGTAAAGAAATTTCTTTAACTTCATAAGCCATAATAGCTTCCTCTGGTGATATAAATATCTTTCCTTCACCTATTTCTCCATCTTTATCTAAACTCAAATAATATGAACCTAATATCATATCCTGTGTAGGAACTGATACTGGCTTACCATCTGATGGCTTTAAAATATTTCCAGCAGCAAGCATTAAAAATCTTGCTTCCGCTTGGGCTTCAACAGAAAGAGGTACATGGACTGCCATTTGGTCTCCATCAAAGTCAGCATTATAAGCTGTACAAACTAAAGGATGAAGTTTTATAGCTCTACCTTCAACTAGGACTGGTTGGAATGCTTGAATTCCTAATCTATGCAGTGTAGGTGCACGGTTTAACAATACCGGATGATCTGAAATAACTTCTTCTAGTACATCCCATACCTGTGGCATTACTCTTTCTACCATTCTCTTAGCACTCTTTATGTTGTGTGCCAAAGAATTTTCAACTAGTTTTTTCATAACGAAAGGTTTGAAAAGTTCTAGTGCCATTTCTTTTGGCAAACCACATTGATACATTTTAAGTTCAGGTCCAACAACAATAACTGATCTTCCAGAATAGTCAACACGCTTACCTAGTAAGTTCTGTCTAAATCTACCCTGTTTTCCTTTAAGCATATCGGACAAAGACTTAAGTGGTCTGTTTCCAGGCCCCGTTACAGGCCTACCTCTTCTACCGTTATCTATCAATGCATCTACTGCTTCTTGAAGCATTCTCTTTTCATTTCTAACTATTATATTAGGTGCTCCTAAATCTAATAGTTTCTTTAATCTATTATTTCTATTTATAACCCTTCTGTATAAATCATTTAAATCAGAAGTTGCAAATCTTCCACCATCTAATTGAACCATAGGTCTTAGATCTGGTGGGATTACAGGTATTACCCCTATAATCATCCAAACTGGCTTATTTCCTGACTTTTTAAATGATTCCATAACTTCAAGTCTTCTTATTATTCTTATTTTCTTTTGTCCTGTACTATTCTTTAGATCTTCTTTTAAATCCACAGTTGATTTTACTAAATCAATTTCTTCTAATAAAACTTTTACAGATTCTGCTCCCATACCTGCTGAGAAACTTTCCTCACCATACTTATCTATAGCTTCTCTATATTCTTTTTCATTAAGAAGTTGTTTCTTTAAAAGAGGTGTATCTTTAGGATCTAAAACAATATAAGACGCAAAGTACAAAACTTTTTCAAGGGACCTAGGAGACATATCTAGCATTAAGCCCATTCGAGAAGGTATTCCTTTGAAATACCAAATATGAGATACTGGGGCTGCAAGTTCTATATGCCCCATTCTCTCACGTCTTACTTTAGACTTTGTGACTTCAACTCCGCATCTATCACAAACTATCCCCTTATATCTTACTCTCTTATATTTTCCACAATGGCATTCCCAATCTTTTGTTGGTCCAAATATTCTTTCACAAAAGAGGCCATCTCTTTCAGGTTTTAATGTTCTATAATTTATTGTTTCTGGTTTTTTAACTTCCCCTCTAGACCATTCTCTTATCTGTTCTGGAGAAGCTAAACTTATTTGCATGGCATCAAAATTATTTAATTCAATCAAGGGTAATCCTCCCTTCAAAATTAGTTTTCATCGTCAAAATCATCTAGTTGCAATTCTTTTTTGAATTCATCTAGCGGTAACTCATCATATTCTTCTTCATCGTCTTTTTCATCTTCATCTACTACTACTTCTACTTCTACTTCTTCTAATTCGTCTATTTCTTCTACTTTTTCTTCGTCTATTTCTTGAAGATTACTACCTTCTAGTTCATCAGCTGCTTTTATAACTGGTATATCTTCTTTTCCTTCTATATTTATCTCTAGAGCTTCAAGTTCCTCTTCTGTATATTCTCTTAATTTAATTTCTTCTTTTTTATCATTAAGAACTTTTACATTTAAGCATAGAGCTTGAAGTTCTTTAATAAGAACCTTAAAGGATTCTGGCACACCTGGCTCTGGTATATTTTCACCTTTTACTATCGATTCATAGGTTTTAACTCTACCAACAACATCATCAGACTTAACAGTTAAGATTTCCTGAAGAGTATGTGCTGCTCCATAAGCTTCAAGAGCCCAAACTTCCATCTCTCCAAATCTTTGTCCTCCGAATTGCGCTTTACCACCTAAAGGTTGTTGTGTAACTAATGAATATGGTCCTGTAGATCTTGCATGAATCTTATCATCAACTAGATGAGCAAGTTTCAATATATACATATATCCAACAGTTACTCTATTATCAAATGCTTCTCCGGTTCTTCCATCATATAGTATAGTTTTACCATCACCATCATAGCCTGCTTTTATAAGATGCTCTTCTATATCATACTCATTTGCACCATCAAATACTGGAGTTGCTATGTGCCACCCTAATTTGTTTGCCGCAAGTCCTAGATGGACTTCTAACACCTGACCTATATTCATACGTGAAGGAACCCCTAGTGGATTTAAGCATATTTGTAGTGGTCTTCCGTCTGGTAAAAACGGCATATCTTCTTCTGGTAATACTCTTGAGATAACTCCCTTATTACCATGTCTTCCAGCCATCTTATCCCCTACAGATATTTTTCTCTTTTGAGCTATATAACATCTTACAAGTTGGTTTACTCCTGGAGGTAACTCATCACCATTTTCTCTAGTAAAGACTTTTACATCTACAATAATACCTGATTGACCATGAGGAACCCTTAATGATGTATCTCTTACTTCTCTTGCCTTTTCCCCAAATATAGCTCTCAATAGCCTTTCTTCTGCTGTAAGTTCTGTTTCACCCTTAGGTGTAACTTTACCCACAAGTACATCTCCTGCTCTTACTTCTGCACCTATTCTTATAATTCCACGCTCATCTATATCTTTTAGCGCATCCTCACCTACATTAGGTATATCTCTAGTTATTTCTTCTGGTCCTAGCTTTGTATCTCTCGCTTCGCATTCATATTCCTCTATGTGAATAGATGTGAATACATCTTCTCTTACTAACTCTTCAGAAATAAGCATAGCATCCTCATAGTTATATCCTTCCCATGTGATGAAGCCCATTCTTATATTTTTACCTAATGCTATTTCTCCAAGGTCTGTTGATGGACCATCTCCTAGTACCGACCCCTGTTCAACGTGTTCTCCCTTGTTAACAAGAGGTCTTTGATTTATGCAAGTACCTGGATTTGACCTTTTAAATTTAAGTAATCTATATACGTCAGTTCCACCATCAGAATCTCTTTTAACTCTAATTTCACTAGCACTTACATAAGATACAGTTCCAGCATTTCTAGCCTTTGGAAGTACCCCTGAGTCTAATGCTGCTTTATATTCAATACCAGTTCCAACAAATGGTGCTTGAGGCATTAATAGCGGCACCGCTTGACGTTGCATATTAGCACCCATAAGAGCACGACTAGCATCATCATTTTCAAGGAAAGGTATCATAGCTGTTGCTACAGATACTATTTGTCTTGGTGAAACATCCATAAGGTCAACTTCGTTTCTTGATACAAGTAATATGTCTTCTTTTATCCTTACAGTTACTCTATCATCAACGAACATATTATCTTCATCTAATAATTCATTGGCTTGAGCCACTAAATAATTATCTTCTTCATCTGCTGTAAAGTATCTAATTTCACTAGTTACTATACCTGTTTTTTTATCTACCACTCTATACGGTGTCTCTATAAAGCCATATTCATTAACCCTTGCATAAGTAGCCAAAGAGTTAATAAGTCCTATATTTGGTCCTTCTGGGGTTTCTATAGGGCACATTCTACCATAATGGGAGTGATGAACGTCTCTTACTTCAAATCCCGCTCTTTCTCTTGATAATCCACCAGGTCCTAAAGCTGAAAGTCTTCTTTTATGAGTAAGCTCAGAAAGTGGATTATTTTGATCCATGAACTGAGAAAGTTGAGAACTTCCAAAGAACTCCTTTGTAGCTGCTGAAACTGGTCTTATATTTATAAGAGCCTGAGGAGTTATTCCTTCTGGATCTTGTATAGTCATTCTCTCTTTTACTACTCTTTCCATTCTTGAAAGACCTATTCTGAATTGATTTTGCAACAATTCACCTACTGATCTTAGTCTTCTGTTACCAAGATGGTCTATATCATCTACATTTCCTATGCCATATAAAAGCCCTATCTGATAGCTTATAGTAGCATACATATCGTCTTTAATTATATGCTTAGGTATAAGTCTATGTATGTTCTTTTTAATTTCTTCTTTAATTGCACTTTCTTCTGTATAATTATTTAATATTTCTCTTAAAGTAGGATAATGAACATATTCGCGTATGTTTAAATCCGCAATATCAAAAGGCAATTGTTTATTTATATTAACAAAGTTATTACCTGCAACTCTTACTACTTTATCATCAACAATTATATCTACTAGATTTATACCACTATCTTGAATTGCTAAAGCATTTTCTCTGTCTATCTTTTCACCTTTTTGAACAAAGATTTCTCCTGTTTCTGGATGAACTATATCTAATGCCGATATTTGGTTTGCAATTCTTAAGTTTAGTGCTAATTTCTTATTGAATTTATATCTACCTACCTTTGATAAGTCGTAGCGTTTTGCATCAAAAAACAATGAATCTATTAAACTCATTGCACTATCAACAGTAGGTGGTTCACCTGGTCTTAATCTTTTGTATATTTCTAACAGGCCTTCTTCTCTTGTTTTAGTATTATCTTTTTCTATAGTAGCCTTTAATCTTTCATCATCACCAAAGTAATCCATTATTTGTTGATCACTTGCAAATCCCATAGCTCTTGCTATAACACTAATCGGAAGCTTTCTAGTCTTATCTATTCTTACGTAAATTATATCATTTGAATCTGTTTCATATTCTAACCATGCACCCCTATTAGGTATTACAGTAGCTGAATATAACTTCTTTCCATTTTTATCTACAGAATAATTATAATATACCCCTGGTGATCTTACCAATTGGCTTACAATTACTCTTTCAGCACCATTTATAATGAAAGTTCCTTGTTCTGTCATTAAAGGAAAATCTCCCATAAATACTTCTTGTTCTTTAATTTCACCTGTTTCTTTGTTTTGAAGCCTTACTTTTACTTTTAATGGAGCCGCATAAGTTGAGTCTCTTTCTTTACACTCTTCAACAGAATACTTAATATTATCCATATCAAGTTTATAGCCAATAAATTCAAGGACAAGATTACCTGTATAGTTTGATATAGGACTTATGTCATTAAATACTTCTTGAAGTCCCTCATCTAAAAACCACTGATAGGAATCTAACTGTACCTCTATTAAATTAGGCATATCTATTATGTCTTTAACTCTAGCAAAGCTCATTCTTGTTCTTTTGCCGACTTGGATAGGATGTACCATTAGCTTTTCACCCCTTGTATAAACTAAAATAACCAAAAACATACTATCCCTAAGGACTTTTGCTTCTGGATTGCACAGACATTATCATATTAGTATAACCAGTTATGTCAAAAAAAATCATTATATTGTAAATTTTTGAACATACTATTATTGGGGTGTCTTCCCCCTGAATATCGTTAATTATACTTTTCCCTATAATTAACGGTACATTAAGTAATAGTATCACAATAAATATTTCACGTCAACAGGTATACTTTAAAAAAGAGACACTTTAATTAAAAAGTGTCTCTTTTATGTATAGATACTACTTAACTTCTATTGTAGCTCCAACTGCTGAAAGTTTAGTCTTGATTTCTTCTGCTTCTTCTTTTGAAACGCCTTCTTTTATTGCTTTAGGAGCTCCATCTACAACTTCTTTAGCTTCTTTTAAGCCAAGTCCTGTTATTTCTCTAACTGCTTTTATAACTTTGATTTTTTCTGATCCAACACTTGCTAGTATTACATCAAATTCAGTTTTTTCTTCTGCTGCTGCTGCTGGTGCTCCACCTGCTGCTGCTGCTGGAGCTGCTGCGCTAACTCCAAATTCCTCTTCACAAGATTTAACTAACTCGTTTAATTCTAATACACTCATATCTTTTATAGCTTGAATTATTTCTTCTCTTGTCATTTAAATACACCTCCGAATTTTCTATTAACAATATTTTATTAATTTTAAGATTAAATTACTCTGCTGCTTGATTTTCTTTGTCTTCTTTAATTGCATTTAACACGTATGCTAAATTTGATAAAGGAGCCTTGAAACTTCCAAGAAGTTTTGCAATAAGAACTTCTTTTGGTGGTATTGCTGCAAGTTGTTTAACTTTCTCAGCGTCATATATATCACCTTGAACAATACCAGCTTTTAATTCTATCTTTTTATGTGTCTTAGCAAAATCACTAAGTATTCTAGCTGGAACAGTTACATCTTCATACCCAAAAGCTATGGATACAGGACCTTCTAAGAATTCTGTTATTCCTTCTAATCCTAATTCCTTTGCTGCAAGAGTAACTAACTTGTTTTTGTAAACTTTGTATTCTACTCCAGAAGCTCTTAACTTTTGTCTAAGTTCTGTATCTTCTTCAACTGTAAGTCCTTGATAGTCAGAAAGTATCACCGATTGTGCTTTTTCTAATTTCTCTTTTATTTCAGAAACTTTAGCTTCTTTTAATTGCCTATTCTTATTCACTGTGTGTCCACCTCCTCACAGTTTTCACTGCTTTTTTAAAATAACAAAGGTCCTCTCGCAGACGTGAGAAGACCTATAATTATATCTTATTACGGGGCCCTCGGCAGGTAGTTAAACTATTATGCTCTCGCACCTACTGTCTACGGAATACTTTATTTAATTTTCAACAAATGAAATTATACTAAAGATATCGACACTTGTCAATATTATTCTAATACTTTTGTTGGATTTACTTTTACTCCAGGTCCCATTGTGCTGGAAACTGATACTGATTTAATATATTGTCCCTTTGCTGCTGATGGTTTTGCTTTTACTAAAGCTTCCATCAACGCGTGGAAGTTTTCAGCTAACTTTTCATTTCCAAAAGATTTTTTTCCTACTGGAACGTGAACTATAGAAGTCTTATCTACTCTATATTCAACTTTACCAGCTTTAATCTCTTGAACTGCCTTTTGAACATCAAATGTAACTGTTCCTGATTTTGGATTTGGCATTAAACCCTTAGGTCCAAGCACTCTTCCTAATCTACCTACAACACCCATCATATCTGGAGTTGCAACAACTACATCATAGTCAAACCAGTTTTCTTTTTGGATCTTTTCTAATAAATCTTCCGCTCCTACAAATTCTGCACCAGCAGCCTTAGCTTCATTAGCTTTTTCACCCTTAGCGAAAACTAAAACTCTAACTTGCTTACCAGTTCCGTGTGGAAGTACTACCGCACCTCTTACTTGTTGGTCAGCATGTCTTGGATCTACTCCAAGTCTTACGTGTAATTCTATTGTCTCATCAAATTTTGCTTTAGCTGTTTTTAAAGTCAAATCTACAGCTTCCTTTGGTGTGTATAAAGCGTTTCTATCTATAAGTTTTGAACTCTCTATATAGTTCTTTCCTATCTTTCCCATTGTTATGCCTCCTTTGTGGTACTAACGGTCTTAGCCTCCCACTAATTTACGATAATTAACCTTCTACAACTATTCCCATACTTCTTGCAGTTCCTTCAATCATGCTTATAGCTGTTTCTAAAGATGCTGCATTTAAATCAGGCATTTTAGTTTCTGCTATTTGCTTAACTTGTTCACTTGTTACTGTACCAACTTTAGTGTTATTTGGCACTCCTGATCCACTTTCAAGTCCAGCTGCTTTCTTTAATAATATAGCTGCTGGAGGTGTTTTAAGTATAAAACTGAAAGATCTATCTTGATAAACAGTAATTACAACTGGTATTATCATTCCTGCTTGATTAGCTGTTTTAGCATTAAATTCTTTACAGAATCCCATTATGTTTACACCGTGTTGTCCTAATGCCGGTCCAACTGGTGGTGCTGGTGTTGCCTTTCCTGCTGCAAGCTGAAGTTTTATCATTCCTGTTACTTTTTTAGCCATGAGTTATTCCTCCTATACTGTGGTTATACCGGACTTTTAAAGCCCTCCCACTTAATTAAGACCTATTTAAAATTTAGTCTAACTTTTCTACTTGATTAAAGTCCAGTTCTGCTAGTGTTTCTCTTCCGAACATATTAACCAATGCTTTCACCTTTTTCTTTTCAATGTTAATTTCTTGTAATGTGGCCATAAATTCTTTTAACGGCCCCGAAACAACTTTAACACTTTCGCCTACTTCAAAGTCAACTGTTACAGGGGTTTCATTTATCCCCATAGAATTTACTTCATCATCAGTAAGCGGAACAGGTTTAGAACCAGGACCAACGAACCCAGTAACGCCTCTTGTGTTTCTTATAACGTACCATGATTCATCTGTCATTATTAGTTTAACTAATACATATCCAGGAAAGATCTTTTTCATAGTAACCTTTTTCTTACCATCTTTTTCTTCTATACATTCTTCCATAGGCACTTGAAGATCAAGAATCAAATCATGTAAGTTTCTATTTTCTATAGTTTTTTCAAGGTTAGCTTTTACTTTGTTTTCATAGCCTGAATATGTGTGTACTACATACCATCTAGCTTTTTCACTCATAATATTTAGGAATGATTAATCATTCCAACCTCCTTTTTTTACTTTAATTTGAAAATTAACTTAAAGAGGTTTTTAAATAAAAGATCCACTGCGCCTATGAAGACAATATACAAGAAACAAAAACTAACTACCGCTAAAAAAGCCTTTTTAACATCCTCTTTAGATGGCCAAGTTATTCTACTAAATTCTGACTTAACTTCTTTTAAGAAACTAGTTTTATGCTTCGCCTTACTGCCTGTGCTTTTAACCACTTTGTTCTTTTCATCCACAGCCATAAATTCACATCCTTAAGGTTTTTAAGCGCTTATTTTGTCTCTTTATGAAGTGTGTGCTTCTTACAGAACTTGCAATATTTTTGCATTTCTAATCTGTCTGGGTCATTCTTTTTACTTTTCATTGAGTTGTAGTTTCTCTGCTTGCACTCTGTACATGCTAAAGTTATCTTCACTCTCACCTTGTGCACCTCCAGTATTTTCGTATATAACCATAAGAGCTTTTATGCTCTTATACCCCTTTTTACGCATTACCTTAATAATTTATCACAATTAAAGTTTCATGTCAACGTTAAAATTATGTAAAGGACTAGGGTTTAAACCCAGTCCTAGTATATTAAGTTATATATCAATGTAATTATTTTGTTATTGTAGTAACAACTCCTGATCCAACTGTTCTTCCGCCTTCTCTTATAGCAAATCTTAAACCTTCATCCATAGCTACTGGATTGATTAGTTCAACATTCATATCTATATGATCTCCAGGCATTACCATTTCCATTCCGTCTGGTAATTTGATTGATCCTGTTACATCTGTTGTTCTGAAATAAAATTGTGGTCTATATCCATCGAAGAATGGTGTATGTCTTCCGCCTTCTTCTTTTTTAAGTACATATACTTGACCTACAAACTTGTTGTGTGGGTTTACACTACCTGGTTTTGCAAGTACTTGACCTCTTTCTATTTCTGCTCTTTGTATTCCTCTTAATAGAACTCCTACATTATCCCCTGCCATTGCTTGGTCTAGTAACTTTCTGAACATTTCTACTCCTGTTACTACTACCTTTCTCTTGTCTTCAGATAATCCTACTAATTCTACTTCTTCTCCAACCTTTAAAATCCCAGTTTCAACTCTTCCTGTTGCAACTGTTCCTCTACCTGTAATTGTAAATACATCTTCTACTGGCATTAAGAACGGTTTATCAGTTGCTCTTTCTGGTGTTGGAATATAGCTATCTATTGCTTCCATTAAGTCTAATATAGGCTTAATAGCTACTTCATCTGTTGGGTTTTCTAATGCTTTTAATGCTGATCCTGCTACTATTGGTGTATCGTCTCCTGGGAAATCATATTCACTTAATAGTTCTCTAACTTCCATTTCAACTAATTCTAATAATTCTGGATCATCTACCATATCTGCCTTGTTTAAGAATACTACTATATAACCAACACCTACTCTAGATGCTAATAATATATGTTCTCTTGTTTGTGGCATTGGACCATCCGCTGCTGATACAACTAAGATAGCTCCATCCATTTGTGCTGCACCTGTAATCATATTCTTTACATAGTCAGCATGACCTGGACAGTCCACGTGTGCATAATGTCTATTTTCTGTTTCATATTCTACGTGAGAAGTATTGATTGTTATTCCTCTTTCCTTCTCCTCTGGTGCCTTATCTATTTGATCATACTTAAATGCTTCTGCAAATCCTCTGCTAGCTAATACTGATGTTATAGCTGCTGTTAATGTTGTCTTACCGTGGTCTACGTGACCTATTGTTCCAATATTAACGTGTGGTTTACTTCTTTCAAATTTTGCTTTTGACATTTGTAAATTCCTCCTATCCTTTATTAGATTTTGCAATAAACTTTGCCTAGTGTGTTGTAATTCCTATTTATTGGAGCCCACGATCGGGATCGAACCGACTACCTCCACCTTACCAAGGTGACGCTCTACCTACTGAGCTACATGGGCAACATTACTGAATTTAGAAACAGATTGGTTAATCCTTTGTGCGAAATAATATTTAATATACTATTACAGCTGTTTCTATTCAACTACATATGATTAACCACTTTTTTGATTTTACTACTATTTTTCTTCTATGTCAATATTTTTTGTGCAAATTATCTGTTATTTAAACACTTCTCTAATTTTCGCTTAACTCTTTGGAGAGCATTATCTATAGACTTCGCACGTCTATCTAAATCGCAAGCTATCTCTTGGTAAGACCTTCCATCTAAATATGACATCAAAACTTCCATTTCTAAATCCGAGAGAACCTTTCCTATTTCCTTTTCTATACGATTCATCTCTTCTTTGCTTATTAAAAGTTCTTCAGGGTCTGTTATCTTTATATTAGATATAACATCTAATAATGTTCTATCTGATTCTTCTTCATATATAGGTTTATTTAGAGATATATAAGTATTTAGTGGGATATGTTTTTGACGGGTAGCTGTCTTTATGGCGGTTATTATTTGCCTAGTTACGCAAAGTTCTACGAAGGCTTTAAATGATGCCAATTTATCGGGTCTAAAATCCCTTATGGCTTTATATAGCCCTATCATGCCTTCTTGATATATATCTTCTCGATCTGCACCTATCAAAAAATAAGATTTAGCTTTCATCTTCACAAAATTTTCATACTTATTTATAAGGTATTCCTCGGCTCTTAAATCACCTTTTTTTATCTCTGCTACTATTTCTTCATCAAGCATATCCTTATATAAAGATGTGCTCTTGTACATAACGCCCCCATTTTCCATAGTTCCCCCTCCAAATCCTGTACATCATGTATTTAATTATAGTCCAGTAGAACACGTTAAGTCAAGTTATTTCAATGGCTTCTACGCATTTTCTCAAGTTCTTCCAGTACATTTTTTTGTATCCTATCTTCTAGGGGGTTTTTTTTAGAAAACTTATGTTTTTTATAACTAGATGTTACTTCCTCTTGCATACTTTTTAACTTGTGATAAAATTCTAAGGATGATATCCTTATTGCACCTCTTTGGAAAATCACTTGTTGCTCTAATGAATCAGATGTAACTACTTCTACCTCTGTTTTTCGACCTATGTTATTTACTGACTTTTCTATATAGCTGTCAGCAGTTTCACCTTCTTTTGTGAAAACTACAATAACATTTCCTACTTTTTCTGTCTTTTCTATAGAACCCTTCACCTTATGGGCATCGAAAACTAAAAATATTTTATATCCTTTAAATGATGAGTAATTTTGCATATAATCTATAAGATTTTGCCTTGCAGTTTCATAACTATACTCTTTTATATCTCGAAGAGTAGGCCAGCTATTGATTATATTGTAACCATCAACAAAAATAATTTTCACAATTACTTTTCAATTCTCTTTTTTAAAACTTCATACATTAATATTCCTGCTGCTACTGATGCGTTAAGAGAATTTAATTTACCAGCCATAGGTATACTTACAACCACATCGCATTTATCACGTGTTAGTTTAGATATCCCCTTGCCTTCATTACCTATAACAATTGCAATAGCTCCTCCTAGATCCACCTTATGACTATACTCATCACCATTCATGTCTGCACCATAAATCCATAAACCCTTTTCTTTTAATGTATCTATAGCTGAATTAATATTTGTAACCTTAGCTATCTTCATATATTCTGCAGCTCCAGCTGATGTCTTGTAAACTGTTGTAGTTACTCCAACACTTCTTCTTTTAGGTATTATTATGCCATGCGCACCACATAGCTCTGCTGTCCTTATTATTGATCCTAGATTATGCGGATCTTCAATTTCATCTAAAACAATTATAAATGGATCTTCATTCTTTTCTTTTGCATATTCTAGTATTTCCTCTATAGTGTTGTAAATATAAGGCGTTACAATTGCTATAACCCCTTGGTGACTCCCAGTTTGAGACATTGAATCTAGCTTTTTTCTATCAACTTCTTTAACTACTATAGATTTTTCTTTAGCCATAGCTAGTATAGATGTTATTGAACCTTCTTTATCACCTTTTGCCACTAATAGTTGTTCTATAGTCTTCCCAGATTTCAAAACTTCTATAACCGCATTTCTTCCTTCTATTAAATCTTCTCTTTCTTTTACTTCTTGATGTTTATCTTCTAAATGTATCTTATTTTCTCTCATTACTGTTCTCCTTAACTACTTTTAGCGTCAAATCTAATTTTATAGATCTTTCTAAAATAAAACTTAATCTTTCGTTTTGTTCTGTTAAATACAAATAACCCAAAAGAGCCTCAAATCCTGTTGCGTTTTTATAATCTATAACCTCAGCATTTTTAGGAATTGTATGCGACTTGGCATTTCGTCCTCTTTTATAAACACAAAATTCTTCATCACTTAGTTCTTCTTTGATCAAATTAATTATTTTGCTTTGAGATGCTGCTTTTACATATCCTATGGCTTTAACATGTATCTTGTGTGCTGATAGCTCACCATTTTGTTCTAGTATGTAATTTCTTATAAACAGTTCAAATACTGCGTCTCCTATTAGAGCTAAAGTTAATGAACTTAATCTAGTTGCTTCTTTAACATCATACTTTTTGTGTTTTAAATATTCCATATTAATTCTCCTTGAATTCTTTTAGATAGTCTAATTATTACTCATATTTGCAATAATCTCAACTAAAATATATCATTAACCTAATTTTATTAGATAATATAACAAATAATTTAACTTTTCTCTGTAAAAACAAATCAATAATTATAAACTTTATAGTTTTATTAAAAAAACTCTAAATTCATCCTTTGTATGGATAATGAATTTAGAGTTTTAAATATTTCTTTTTATTTAATTTTTATTTAGAGTAATATTCAACAATTAATTGCTCATTTATCTCTATTGGCAATTCATGTCTTTCAGGTAACTTACATAACTTTCCCTTAAAGTTTTCCTCATCTTTTTCTATATAAGATAAACTAAGTGAATAAACATTTTGAAAGTTCTCTTTGAATATACTTATCTTTTGTGATGATGCCTTAAGAGATACTTCTTCTCCTACATTAACTGCATAGGATGGTATATCTACCTTTTTACCATCAACTTCTATATGTCCATGACTTACCATCTGCCTTGATTGTCTAATTGATGACGCTAAACCCATTCTATATACTATGTTATCTAATCTACATTCTAGGCTTACAAGTAAAACCTCTCCAGTCATTTCTTTGCTTTTTAAAGCCTTATCTACGTATATTTTAAATTGTTTTTCTAAGACACCATAATAAGCTCTAAGTCTTTGTTTTTCTAATAATTGAACTCCGTAATCAGACAACTTTTTATCCGCTCTACTAGTTCCCCTTGCTTCTCTTTTCATTGCCTTTGGATGACCACTAACATTTAACCCAAGTCTTCTACACTGTTTAAATCGTGGTCCCATCATTTTCGCCATAATATACCTCCATATAAATGAATTGCCGCGGTAAATTATTGCCTTTAAATAATATATCACATTATTTCTTTATTGAAAATGATTATCATCTTCCTTTATTCCTTGTTACATAAGTTTAATTTGCTTATTCTAACAATCTCTATTAAATACTTAGGTTTTAAATTTAATTATTGTTTTACTGGATTAATAGCCATTTGATTAAATATTTGTTGAAATAACTCTTTAGCAACTGGAGATGCAATAACACCTCCGAAATGTTCTCCTTCTGGTTCATCAATACTTACAAAAACGCTTATTTTAGGATTATCATAAGGCGCTGCTCCAATAAATGATGCTATATACTTACCTTCTACATAACCTTTTCCACCTATCTTAGCCTTTTGGGCCGTTCCAGTTTTCCCCGCTATTCCAAGTCCCTCTATATAGGCTTGCTTACCAGATCCCTTAGATACAGTCTCTTCTAGCATTTTAGCTACTGAGTTTGATGTAACTTTACTTATAACTTGTCTTTGATTTTTTTCTTCATAAGGCTTAGACACCGTTATGCCTCCATTTTTATCTGCACCAACAATTTCTTTCATTAAGTGTGGAGTGGAGTATATGCCATCATTCATTATGGTGTTTAGTGCTGCTAATATTTGTATAGGTGAAGCTGCATCGGTTTGTCCAAAGGATATGGTTGCAAGGTCTAGATCAGTCATTTGGTCTGTAGGCTTAATTATTCCCGATGCCTCTCCTGTTAGATCTATACCCGAAGGTTTTCCAAAACCAAAGTCATATATATATTTATTTAGTCTTTCTTGACCTATTCTTCTACCTAATTCTATGAATCCAGGATTACAAGAATTCTCCAAGATATCTATTAGCTTCTCCGCCCCGTGACCAGTCTCTTTCCAGCACTTTAATTTTGTTCCATTGACTATAGTAAACCCATTACAATAAAAGTCATCATTGACAAATGTCACCTTTTCTTCTAACGCAGCAGAAATTGTAGTTATCTTAAAGGTAGATCCAGGTTCAAAAACATCATTGACAGCCTTATTTCTCCATAGTTGTTGCAATCTTTCATTATCCACTATGCCCATTCTCGGATCATTTAGGTTAAAGTCTGGTTTATTAACCATAGCTAATACTTCCCCATTTCTAGGATTGGTTACAATAATTGTTACGCCTTTAGCTTTAGTATCTTTTAGGGCTTTATCTGCGATTGTTTGAGCTATATATTGTATGTTTTCATCTATAGTTAAAATTACATCTTTACCATTTACAGCTTCTGTATAAACAACATCTTCATAGGGCAACTCCGAAGCATTTTTATCTAATTCAGCTATTCTTATACCAGACAACCCCATCAGTTCTTTATCATAATACTTTTCTAAGCCAAAAACGCCTTCACCTTCTAAGTCTACTATTCCAAGTGCGTGAGCTAAAAAGTTATTATTAGGATAAAGCCTTGTAGAATCATTTTCGATTATCATGAAGTTATACCTTTTAGTTTTTCTAATTTCTCTAAGCTTATCTATTTTATCCTTTTCTATTTTTCTTTCTAAAGTCATCCCCCTTAATAGCCTACCATTATTATCTGTTTTATCAAGCATAGATATCACTTTGTTATTGTCTATACTTAGAGCTTCTGAGATTTCTTCTGACACTTCCTCTTTAGTTCTTTTGTATCTTACACAATATTCCTGCATGGCTAATAAATCTAAATTAACTTTATATACATCAGCACTTACGGCAAGTTCTCTTCCATTTCTATCTAATATGCTCCCTCTTTTAGGTGATATTTTAGCCTCATTTATAAATTGCCTTTCTGCCTTATTACCCAAAAATTCACCTTGTATAACCATCCTTCTAAAAAGTTGTACTGATAAAAGGAGAAATACAAGTAAATATATTATAAATGTTGCCTTTATTCGAATAGGCTTTATTTTAATCTTCTTATTTCTCATTTGTTTATTCCCCCTATATAATCCTTAGAACACTAAAAATTTCTATAGTAATTATATGGTTATTCACTAGGCCTAATTGTACTTTTTCCACCTTACTCCCTGGGGTGTATCTTCTAAAACTATACCCATGTCTTTAAGTTCATCTCGTATCTTATCTGATAAAGACCAATCCTTATCTCTTCTTGCTTTCTCCCTTTGTTCAATTAACTTTTCCACTTCTTCTTTTAAATTCATCTTAGTGGACTTTTGAAGAATCCCAAGTGGTGAACCTAAATCTCTTATAAGGTTTAAAGCGTAATTAATCATATATTTAGACGACTTTATATCTAGATTACTATTTAAATCTCGAATCAAATCAAATATAACAGATATTCCATCCGCAGTATTAAAATCGTCATCCATCTTCATCATAAACTTCTCTTTGTATCCCTTTATATGATCTATATATACCTTTTCCTTTTCATTAATATTATCTTCATTTACTTCTTCTAAAAGACTTTCTAAATTACCTATAGCATTATAAAGCCTTTCTACCGATGCCTTCGCTGAATCTAAAAGTTCCATAGTAAAGTTTAGTTGTGTTCTATAATGCCCAGAAAGCATGAAAAATCTTACCACATCCGAATCATAACTTTCCAATATATCACGAGTTGTAAAAAAGTTATTCAATGATTTTGACATCTTTTGATTGTTTATATTTATAAAGGCCGAATGCACCCAATAATTCGCAAATGATTTTCCACTTCTAGATTCACTTTGTGCTATTTCATTTTCATGATGTGGGAATACAAGATCAGATCCTCCAGCATGAATATCAATAGTTTCACCTAATATATTATGTGCCATGCAAGAGCATTCAATATGCCATCCAGGTCTTCCCATTCCCCATGGACTCTCCCAGGCAGGTTCCCCTTCTTTTTTATTTTTCCATAGAGCAAAATCCATAGGATCCTGCTTCTTATCTCCTATTTCTATCCTAGCTCCTGCCTGCAAATCATCTATGTTTTGTCCTGATAGTTTGCCATAGCCATTAAATTTCTTTGTGCTAAAGTAAACATCTCCATCTGCCTCGTATGCATATCCCTTATCCACAAGATCTGATATAAAGCTTACTATTTGATCTATGTGTTCTGTCGCTCTAGGATTAAAGCTAGCTCTTTCTATATTTAATGCATCAGCATCTTTGTAGTATTCATTTATATATTTATCCCCTAAAGACTTTACTGTAGTTTTTTCTTCATTAGCCTTTTTTATCATTTTATCGTCTATATCTGTAAAGTTTTGAACATAATTCACCTTATATCCACTATATTCAAGGTATCTCCTTAAAGTATCGAAAACAATAAATGTTCTTGCGTTACCTATATGGAAAAGGTTGTATACAGTAGGTCCACAAACATACATCTTTATTTCTCCTTCTGTCAAAGGAACAAATTCTTCTTTTCTTCTATTTAATGTATTATATAATTTCATAATTCCCCTCCATTTAAGCCTATATAAATTTTCTAATCTATCCAAATTAAATTATATCATAATTGAAAACTATATATAAGTACTACTATATAGCTATCTTCCATTAATTATAAGCTCCGCAATTGTTAGATCTTCTTTAGTTGTAACTTTTATATTATCATAGCTTCCCTCATAAATGAAAATCTTATGACCTATAATCTCTAAGGCAGCAGTATCGTCTGTTACTAATATCTTATTCTCTCTAATGTAGTTATGTCCTTCTAATATGGTAGAATATTTAAAGCATTGAGGTGTTTGTATTGCTACTAATTCGTCTCTTTTTAGAGTAGCCTTTGAAAATCCATGCTCGTCTATAACTTTTATGGTATCTTTAACCTTAACCCCAGGTGCGGACCCACCATACAAAGATGCATATCTTATTCCATCTTTTATTATATCATCACTAACAAAAGGTCTTGCGCCATCATGAATAAGCACAACTTCACAATCTTTCATTGAAACCAATCCATTGTAAACTGAATCCTGCCTTTCTCTACCACCTTTAACAATAATAATAGGTTTACTATAGTTATATCTTTTCAGTATATCCCCCTCAAAATATCTAACTTCATCCTCTGGTAACACTAAATATATATCATCTATATCAGAGCACATTGAAAACTTCTCTAAAGTATGATGTATTAAAGGTTTTTCTTGAATATTTAAAAATTGTTTGCTTTTATCACTATTCATCCTCTTACCTTTTCCACCAGCGACTATAAGAGCATTAACCTTACCCATAGATATCTCCCCCTTAATTAATAACCTAATTACTATGTAATATATATAACTTTATATTACAATAATACCCCTACATAAAAATAGGGGTATCATTATATTTATAAAGTTCATTAATTTAAACTTATATTAACTTTGCCTCTCAAAGGCATTCTTTTCTTTAGCAAATATCATTCTTCCTGCAGCAGTTTGAAGTACAGATGTAACAACTACGTCTATAACTTCACCTATATACTTTCTGCCACCTTCAACAACTATCATAGTTCCATCATCTAAATATGCTATTCCTTGACCAGATTCTTTACCATCTTTTATAACCTGTATAGTCATCTCTTCTCCTGGAAGAACTACTGGTTTTATTGCATTTGCAAGTTCGTTAATGTTAAGAACATCTACCCCTTGAAATTCAGCTACTTTATTTAAGTTATAATCATTTGTTATAACCTTGCCATCTAAAAATTGAGCAAGTTTCAATAATTTACTATCTACTTCTGCTATTTCAGGAAAGTCCTTTTCTGATATTTGAACTTCAATATTTAATTCTTTTTGAATTTTATTTAATATATCAAGGCCTCTTCTTCCCCTATTTCTTTTTAGTGAATCAGATGAATCCGCTATATGCCTTAGTTCTTCTAAAACAAATGTAGGAATTATTAAAGTTCCCTCTATAAATCCTGTTTGACATATATCAAATATTCTCCCATCAATTATAACAGAGGTATCTAGAACCTTAGGTGTAGCTTTATTATTAAACTTATTCTTTTTATCTCTTCCTGATGTTGCCTTTCTAAATCCACCAAAAAATGACATCACATCTTCTCTTCTTTTAATTGCAATATCAGCTCCAAATACAGCTGCTACTATATTTATAACTGCATAAATCATCTTCCCAATTAACGTTGTATTCAAAACGCTAGCTAAAAGTGAGGATATAACAAGTGCAATTATAGCCCCTAATGCTCCAAATAAAATTTCTATTGATGTTAACTTTTGCATACTTCTTTCGGTATATTCTACTACTTTAGAAATCAAATTATTAATCCATGGTGAAATTAAAAATAATATAAATCCAAATAATAAAGTAATAAGAATTAAAAATAATATTGTATTAATATTAAACCCACTGAAATATCCCTTGCTTTTTACATACTCAGTTTTAAGTAATAAAACACCAACGAAGTAACCAATCACTAATCCTATTATTGTAAATAATGATCTTAAAACCTTTTTTAACAAGTCGTTCACCTCCCTTTCTAAATTGTTGCCAAAAAGTTGTAATTCTAACCCTTAAGTATTAATATATATTAATACTTTTTCCATTGCAATAAAACCCTATTTATTTAATAGAATATTCATTACTTTTTGCACTTTTACTTATATGCTCTTATTTAGTTTTGATAAATACTTATATTAATCCCCCTATGAAAAAGCTAGTATCTAAGTTAATATATAAGCATAAACTGATTTAACTATTCACACCGTCTATTTCTTAATTGACAAAATTGTCTGAAAAAATCTATAATTAACTTAAACAACCTAGTATAGTTAAAAAATAAGGAGTTGAGACTTACATGAAAGATATAATTTTTGATGATTTCCAAAACTCCGTCGATGAATATCTTATAAGGCATAAGAGCATTTTAGACGTACTTACGAAGCTTCAAGAGTCAGAAGCTAGAGTTAATAGGTCAATAGCTAAATCTGTTACAAGCTGTGGCTGTATAACTATAAATGCCAAAAAGCAATGTTTACCCTCTGATGAAAATTCAATGGATGACCCAAATGACTGCTTTAAAACTCATCTAGACGGAAATCTTTGTACTGATTGTAGAGAAGTTATAGAAACTGAATTGGGTAATAATATATTTTACCTAAGTTCTTTATGCAATCTTTTAGATTTAAACATTTATGATATAATTTTAAAAGAATATGATAGGATGAATACTTTGGGTAAGTATCATCTTAGATAATAACTCCCCTGCTACAAAAAGGCGGGGGTGATATTATAATTGCTTATCTAAAGCTACCTGTTCTTTTATTCTTCTAAGGCCGTTTTTTATTGCCCTTGCCCTTGCTTCCCCTATACCTTCTACCTTATCTAATTCCTCGTAGGATGCTTCTACTACAGCTTGTAATTCATTAAAGTTTTTAACTAGGTTTTCTATAATGCTACTAGGTATCCTTGGAATCTTATTTAATATTCTATATCCTCTAGATGATATCAGTGTTTCTACTAATGTTATCCCGCTATAGCCTATAAGTTTAGCAATTAAATCTAAGTCTAGCATTTCTCCTGAACTTAGCATTTGTATATCATTGTATATTTCATTTTCATTTAAACCTAATTTACAATAATCCCTTATTAAAAGTATACCATCCTCTTCAACAGATTTTATAAGTTCATTTAATTGCATTGATATAAGTCTTCCTTCATTTCCTAATTCACATATATATTTTTCAATTTCTGATACGATTCTCATTACCATTTCTGTTCTTTGTATAACTGTTACTACATCAAACAGGGTTACAATATCTTGAAATTCTAAAATATTCAAATTGCTTATTACCTTATTTAATACAGCTACATACCTCTCTAAGGTTTGTATTGCTTGATTTGCCTTTCCTAGTATGATGCTACTATCTTTTAACACATACTTAATATCTCCTTTGTATACTGTTATCATGTTTCTCCTTTGAGATATAGCAATTACAATGCACCCTGTTTGCTTAGCCACTCTATGTGCTGTTCTATGTCTTGTTCCAGTCTCGTAAGTTGTTATTGAATGTTCTGGCACAAGCTGAGCATTTGCATATAATATCTTTTTGATATCAGAACTTATAACTATAGCACCATCCATTTTAGCTAATTCATATACATAAGAAGGATTATATTCAGAGTTGATTGTAAATCCTCCATCAACTATTTTAAGAGTATCCTCTCCATTTGTTAATAATAAAAGTCCTCCTGTCTTAGCCCTTAAAATATTTTCTAAACCATCCCTTAAAAGTGTTCCAGGCCCCATTATCTTTAATATATTTTTTAGTTCTTTGTCTCTTTCTATTCTCATATAACCACCTTAATGCTATTAAGTAACCTTATTATTTAAAGATTACGTATTTTAGCTAAAAAACTTTATCTATCGCTTCTTTTAAGCTATTTGCTGAAATTAAGTTTATATTTTTAGATTTTAAATTTTCTTTATTTCTTGCAGGTATTATTACATTTTTAAAGCCCATTTTATAGGCTTCATTTATTATTCTTTCGCATCCCATAACAGGTCTTATTTCTCCTGTAAGTCCTATTTCACCAATGCATAATGCCTTTTCCAAACTTAGACTTTTACCTTTAGCACTAGAAATAAGAGCTAAAGCTATACCAAGATCTGCAAAGGTACCTTCTAGACTTAATCCTCCTACTACATTAACATAAACATCTGATTTATAAAAAGGTATCTTAAACTTTTTTTCTAGAACCGCTAAGATAAGGTTCAATCTTGCTGTGTCAAGTCCTACTGATGTCCTTCTTGGGAAGTTTGCATTAGATTCACTTACTAATGCTTGAACCTCAACTAATATAGGTCTACTCCCCTCAACTGTGCCTACAACTATAGATCCTTCCTGGTTAAATGAAGTATCTTGCAAAAATATTTTAGAAGGATCATAAACTTCCATAAGGCCTTCTTCCTTCATTTCAAAAACTCCAATTTCACTAGTTGTTCCGAATCTATTTTTCATAGTTCTTAATATCCTAAACTCTTCCGTTCTCTCACCTTCAAATGATAATACTGCATCCACCATGTGTTCTAGAACCTTAGGACCTGCAAGCTCACCTTGTTTGGTCACATGTGCCACTATAAAAAGTGGTATATTTTTCATCTTCCCTATTCTCATAAGTTCATTAGAGCACTCTCTAACCTGAGAAACACTACCCGGTGCTGAAGATAATGAACCTTTAAATACAGTCTGAATGGAATCTATTATTACAAAAGAGGGTTCTAATTCTTCTATATGAACTTCAATATTAGAAAGGTTAGTTTCTGACAATATATAAAGATTTTGTGATGATAGACCTAGCCTATCAGCTCTTATTTTAATTTGTTCTTCGGATTCTTCTCCTGATACATATAAAACCTTTCCATAGCTTTCTGCTATATTATTAGCAGTTTGAATAAGCAGCGTTGATTTACCTATACCCGGGTCTCCCGAAATAAGCGTAAGTGAACCTTTAACTAAACCACCACCCAACACTCTATTTAATTCTACAATACCTGTGTTATATCGTTCTTGTTCACCAGACTTTATAGTGTTTATATTTTTAGGTAAACTTTCTTTACTAAATGCCATCTTATGACGCTCATTTACAGATGAAGGTATAACCTTTTCTTCTTCTACAAGACTTGCCCATGCATTACAAGAAGGGCACTTTCCAAGCCACCTTAATGTTTCATATCCACACTGTTGACACACATAATTTGTTTTGGTCTTTGCCAACCCTTACCAACCCCAGTCTCATCTATTTTTCCCATGTTTATCACTTATCACTTTAATCTACTTTATATGTTAAACCATAATTTCCACATCTTATTAGAACTTAATTATACAATATTTTCTTTGTAGTTTGTGCCGATTTTAAAACTTTCATATTCATACTTACATTTTCTCTATATCCTTAAGTTTTTATACATCATAATATTTTAGTTTATAATGATTTAGGGAAACTTAGTCATATGACTAAATTTCCCTAAATAAAACTTGAATAATATATTTACTTATTCAACAAAGACGCTGCTTGTTCATCTATAATTACAGTTACATCATTATGAACTGCAAGAAGTGTGGCTGGAGACTTAGTTGTTATCTTTCCTGAAAAAAGCTTTGCTATAGCTTCCGCTTTACCTTCCCCACTAGCTATTAATATTATACTTTTAGCCTTCATTATTTCACCAAGACCCATAGTTATAGCGTTTTTAGGAACTTCATCAACACTATCAAAGAATCTAGAATTGGCCTTAATTGTACTTTCTGTAAGTCCTGTAACATGAGTCCCTAAAATCAGCTCTTCATCAGGTTCATTAAAAGCAATATGTCCATTTCCTCCTATACCTAGTAGTTGAACATCAATTCCACCTAAATCTCTTATATTTTTATCATAACCTATACATTCCACTTTCATATCTTCAGCATTACCATTTGGCACATAAGTATTCTTTTTATCTATGTTTATATGATTAAATAATGTGTTATTCATGAAATATCTGTAGCTTTGAGGATGGTTACTTGAAATCCCAATATATTCGTCCAAATTAATAGTTGTAACTTTAGAAAAATCAACCACATTCTCTTTATTTAACTTTATAAGTTCTTCATATAAGCCTATAGGTGAACTTCCTGTAGCAAGTCCTAAAATACTATTCTCTTTATTATTAATAATCTTTAAAATTTCCTTTGCTGCCCTTTTGCTTATACCCTTATAGTCTTTTTCAATTATTAACTTCATTTTAATTTCCCCCCACCTTTTGATGATATATTAACTTCTAATAGATATTTATCCGATCTATAAATCGCTTCTTCAATGAAAATAACTTTATCTTCTGCCGTCATATTCTTACTACAAGTTTTAAGAAGAGGAACTGATTCCTTTGTATTAAATATCCTCTTGTATTTATCCTCCATTAATAATGCTTGTATGGAAGTTTCAGAATTAACTATTTTATAGCCTTCCTCTTCTAACACCTTATATAGTGATCCATTTAACTCACCTTTATCTTTTATATCTAAATAATCACAGGGTATGTATACTATTTCGTTAGCTATACTAAAGCCATTTACAATTCTCATTCTGTTTATTATGTATATCTTATCTTTATTAAAAATGTCTTTTAATTCTTTACTAGCATCAATTTCTTTGAATTGAAGCACCTTAGTTTCTAATGTCCTTCCAGTTCTAGACACTATTTCCGAAAAACTCATCATATCTTTTTGCTTAACCTTTGTCTCACATACGAATGTTCCTACACCCTTTTGTCTAACAATCAAGCCTTCTTGAACTAATTCTCCAAGGGCCTGTCTTACCGTCATTCTACTAACAGAATAGTTTTTTGAAAGCTCTCTTTCACTATCTATACATTGACCTACTGACCAAGTTCCTTCGGATATCTTCTTTTTTATGTCTTCTTTTAGTTGATAATATGCAGGGATAGGACTACTTTTATCTATCATAAGAATCCCTCCTGAAATTATTATAATCTACATAGTTATAGATGTCTATACCAGTACAGATACTTTCAATATAAATATTTATATTGAAAACATATCAAGGAACTTTTATATTCCTTGATATGTTTTTATCTTTTATGTCACTACATTGCACTTACAACTATATCAAATAAGTCTTTATTCTTAGTTATATTACCTTCATTTCCAAGTACAGTTATATGATTTTGTTTCATCACTGATTCCATAAGAATTGAAAGTGATTTAATATCTTCTAAGGTAGTTGATAAAACTTCCTGTCTCTCTTTTCTTATCATGTCATATGTTACCTTAGTAAAGTACATATCAATAGCTTTTTCTGACTTCATAGAACTAGTTAAAGGTGAATCTAAATCTCTAATTGCACCTATTATATACTTCTCCATATCTCTTTTAGATGCATTAAACTCTCTTAGATATTCTGACATATCATCATAAGCTTTTAATGTATCCACTAAGTTAGGGTCTCTATATGATGTTATGAATATATTACCTGTTATTCCAAAGTCTAAAGACACTCCATAAGCGCCTCCTTTTACCCTTACCCTATTCCATAAGTAATCATACTTTGCAATAGTTTGAAGTACTAAAAGAGATCCACTATAAGAAAACCCATCTTTTTTAAAGTTTCCTCCTTTAGCTACATATTGTATATTAGCTTGAGTAGTTAATCCTTCATTTATTTTATTATTTAAAAACACATAATCTTTATATAAGTTTTCTTTTGATTTCAAAGTTACACCTACAATTGGCATACTGTTTTTAAATGTAATATAATCTTCTTCTTCTCCTGCAAAGCCTACCATTAGATTTGACTTATTAAATAGTAATTTTGATACCTTATTTAGATTTAAAGATAATTCATTCCATTTATTATTAAAGTTACTTTCTAAGTCACATAGGAATCTATAATATTCAAGACCATATATCTTTTCATCATAAGCTGCCTTTTGTGACATGGATGATAAAAGTCTTCTAGCTGCTACAGCATTTCCAGAGCTTTGTATCATAGCCTCGTGGTTTGATTTGTTTTCTCTTATAACTTGAAGTATTAAATCTTTTTCTTCAAACTTACTGCTAGTTAATATTTCTAACATAAGGTTCATTGCTTTATCAATATCAGTATTTAAAGCTTTAGATCTAACAATAAACTTTGGATAATACTTATCTTTATCTAAGCTATCCATATAATTATTTAAATTAAACCTAATTCCACCAGTGTGTATTGATATTTCATTTATAAGTGTATCATAATTGTATTTATTAGTACTAATCTTACCAAGAACTTCTGATAGTAGCTTTCCATATTGTATAAGTTCCTGTGGGATCACCTTAGCATCAAATATAAGCTTAAGATAAGCAATCTTATTTGTGTTTAAATCGCTATATAACACCTTCATTCCCTCTTCATTTCTTTCCTCAAACGGAAGAGTTTCTATATCATGACTTACATCATTTATAGATAAATTAGGTATTGTATTTATTTGTTCTTCAGTATCATCTTTTTCCTGTATAGCTCTTAAACTACGAACTTTTGAAATTATATTTTCTCTATCACTGTCTGTTAACTGTGACTTTATAATATTTAACTTTTCTTTAGTATGTTTCTCTTTCTTTTCTATATATCCTTTTTCAGGTTTTAGTGTATAAAGTAAGCAATGATTATTATTAAGAAGATATTTTTTAATTAAGTTTTCAAAATAACCTTTATCTACTCCACTTTTTATATTTTCTAAAAGCTCATTATATTGAAGCTGTGAAAAGGGATCACTATTATACATGTAACTTTCAACAACTTGATAGTAATATATAAGCCCTTTAGGATATCCTCCGAAATCAGCTTCCCTTAATGAAAATTCTCTTTTGTTTATGGACGCTAGTGCTAAATCTTTATCTATTCCTCTATCTACTATTTCTTGAAGACTTTCTCTTAACACCTTTTTAAATTTATCTTTTTGGTCTTCGTTAGCTCCCTTAATTAATATTAAAAACAAAGGTTGCTTTATGCTATTTTCGAATCCTCCATCTACAGATTTTCCTATTCCAGCATCCATTAAAGCTTTTTTAACTGGAGCTGCTGAATTATTTAAAATCATATCATATAAAATATCTAGTGCTAAGATTTCTTCTGGATTACTAAAGTCTCCAGCACTGTATCCAAGGGCAAGATAAGTCTTATCCTTTTCATCTTCATCCTTAGATATTCCGTATACCCCTTCTTTTTCTATCAACTGATCGAACTCTTTTTGTATAGGTACTTGCACATTTATATCTAATTTATTAAAGTTATTAAGATAATTATCATTTATAAATTGTAGTATCTTCATAACATCTACATTACCATATAAAAACATATGACTATTAGATGGATGGTAGTATTTCTTATGAAAATCCAAAAAGTCATCGTAGGTTAATTCTGTTATATTATCTGGATTTCCTCCGGAATCATGTCCATATGGAGTATCTTTGTAAAGGTTCCTAATCACCCCATCAAAAGCTAAAGAATCTGGTGAGGAATATGCCCCTTTCATTTCATTATAAACTACCCCGTTATATCTTAGCTCATCTTTCTTTTCATCTAACACATAATGCCAACCTTCTTGCATAAATGTATATTCATTTTCATATATAGATGGATAAAACACTCCATCCATATACACATCTAATAGGTTAATAAAATCTTTTTCATTTCTGCTAGCTAGAGGGTACACAGTTCTATCTGGAAATGTCATAGCATTCAAAAATGTATTAAGTGAACTTTTTAATAAGTCTACAAAAGGTTCTTTTGTTTTAAACTTTCTTGAACCTGCTAAAACTGAGTGTTCTATTATATGTGGCACACCAGTACTATCCTCTGGAGGAGTTTTAAACCCTATTGTAAAAACCTTATTGTCATCATCATTTGAGATGTTTATTAGTTTAGCTTCTGTTTTTTCGTGGTTAAATATCCTGCCTATAGAGTTTAATTCTTCTAACTTTCTTTCCTCTATAAGTTTAAATCCATGGTATATATCGTTAATTTTAAACGTCAAGTAAATCTCTCCTTTCTATTTTAAGTACGCTATTATAATTTATTAATCTTATTTTATTAACTTAATACTATATTTTATACTATAACCTATTAATTAAGATAATCAAGAAATAAATGATATTGATTGTAAGGTTTAGGGAAGCTTATCAAATATAATCAAAGCTTCCCTATGTTTATATTATTCTACTTTTCACTTTTAAATACTAAATTTCCGTCTTCCATATAACCATAAATAGTACTACCTTTAGCTATGTTTCCTTTTAGTATTTCTTCGCTTAACTTATCCTCAACAATTTTAGTTATTGCTCTTCTAAGTGGCCTTGCTCCATAAACTTTATCAAAGCCTTTTTTAGCTAAGAATCTTTTGCTTTTTTCATCAAATTCTACATTTATTTCTATTTGTTTTAATCTTTCTGTTACTAAACGTAACATAAGATCTACTATTTTTACTAAATCCTCTTCTTTTAAAGTTTCAAACACTATTATATCATCAATTCTATTTAAAAACTCTGGTCTAAATTCTCTTTTAAGCTCTTCTAATACATTTTCTTTCATCTTTTCATAATCACTATCCATTGTATCTTCTGATATATTGAAACCTACAGTCTTTTGTTTCTTTATAGTAGACGCTCCTGCATTTGATGTCATTATAATTATAGTATTTTTAAAGCTTACTGTTTTACCTTTTCCATCAGTTAATCTTCCATCTTCTAATATTTGAAGCAATATATTAAAAACATCCGGATGTGCTTTTTCAATTTCATCAAATAAAATTACTGAATAAGGATGTCTTCTAACCTTTTCTGTTAATTGTCCACCTTCATCATATCCTACGTATCCTGGAGGGGATCCTATAAGCTTTGATGTCGTATGCTTTTCCATATACTCAGACATATCAATCCTTATCATGTTGTCTTGATCTCCAAACATAGCTTCCGCTAATGCTTTTGAAAGTTCTGTCTTCCCAACTCCAGTAGGTCCTAGAAATATAAATGAACCTATAGGTCTATTTGGGTCTTTAAGTCCTACTCTTGCACGTCTCACTGCCCTAGATACAGATTTTACTGCTTCTTCTTGTCCTATAACCCTATTATGAAGTATTTCTTCTAAATTAAGTAGTTTCTTAGACTCTTTTTCTGTAAGTTTTTCTACGGGTACATTAGTCCATCTTGAAACTATTATTGCGATATCTTCTTCATCTACTCTTTGTGTTTCTGAATTGTTTTCTGTATGCCATTGATGTTTTACAGTTTCTAAGTCTTCCTTATATTTCTTTTCCTTATCTCTTAATGCTGCTGCCTTTTCAAAATCTTGAAGTCTTATAGCGTCTTCTTTCTCTTTTCCAACTTTCTCTATATCTTCTTCTATCTTCTTTAAGCTTGGTGGAGCAGTAAGATTGCTTATTCTAACTTTAGCACCTGCTTCATCAATTAGGTCAATGGCCTTATCTGGAAGATACCTGTCAGTTATATATCTATCAGATAACCTAACAGCTGCCTCTAATGCTCCATCAGTTATCTTAACCCTATGATGCGCTTCATATTTATCTCTTAAGCCCTTAAGTATTTGTAATGCCTCTTCAGTTGTAGGCTCTCCAACCATTATAGGCTGAAATCTTCTCTCTAGCGCTGCATCCTTTTCTATATGTTTTCTATATTCTTCTATAGTTGTAGCCCCTATACATTGTATTTCGCCTCTAGCTAAAGCTGGTTTTAATATATTAGATGCATCTATAGCCCCCTCAGCTCCGCCCGCTCCTATTATAGTATGGATCTCATCTATAAATAATATTACATCTCCAGCTTTTCTTATTTCTTCCATGACCTTTTTAAGCCTTTCTTCAAATTCACCTCTATACTTCGCTCCTGCAATCATCGAGGATAAATCTAATGTCACAACTCTTTTATCTTTTAGAAGCTCTGGGATATTTCCTTGAACAATTTTTTGTGCAAGTCCTTCTACTACAGCAGTTTTACCTACTCCAGGGTCCCCTATAAAGCAAGGATTGTTTTTTGTCCTTCTTGATAGGATTTCAAGCACTCTTTGAGTCTCTTCTTTTCTTCCTACAACAGGATCAAGCTTTCCTTCCTCAGCCATTTTAGTTAAATCTCGTCCATACTGATTTAGGGTTGGTGTATCGCTACCTTTAATATTACCTTTGTTACTATTATTCATTTCACCCTCACCAGATAAAGCATTTATAATTTCACTTCTCAACTTATCAAAGTTCACCTGAAGACCTTTTAGTATATTAAACGCAACTCCTTCTGACTCACTTACAAGTGCTAACAATATATGTTCTGGAGTTACATAATTATGATTTAACTTTCTAGCTTCGAGTAAGCTAAGATCTAAAAGCCTCTTCGTTCTAGGTGTAAGTGGCACCTCATTTTGAGGTATACTAAGGTCTCCTTTACCTTCCATTCTCTCTATTAAATCTCTTATACCCTCTAAAGAAACACCCATGCCATTTAGTATATCTTTACTCATTCCTTCTTCTTTTAATATTCCAAGTAAAATATGCTCCGTACCTATAAATCCATGTTGAAGCTCTATTGCTTCATCCTTTGCATATAAGACAACTTTTTGTGCTCTTTCAGTAAATTTATCGAACATCATATATTTCTTCACCCCTTCTATTATCAGTTATTTATTATTAAAGTATTCTCTTACAAGATTTGCTCTTTCAATATCTCTTTCCTTAATACTTAAATCCCTACCAAGTCTTAATTGTAATGTAGCTGGCTGAGTTTCAACTAAAAGCTTATTTAATTTAACTTTGTCTATATCCTTTAGTATTGCCATTTCTATTCCCATTCTTACATTAGAAAGTAAATCTAATGCTTCTTTTGAGCTTAAAATTCTTGCGCTTTTCAAAAGACCTAATGACCTGTATATTTTATCTTCAAGTTCATTTTTATATCTTCCTAAAAACTGTTCTCTAGCTCTATTTTCCTGAGATATAAGTTGAGATACCACCGCCTCTAAGTTACTTAAAATATCTTCTTCCCTCATTCCAAGAGTTATTTGATTGGAAACTTGATATATATTACCTTCTGCTTTTGATCCTTCTCCATAAAGGCCTCTTAATGTCATGCCTAACTGTGTAAGAGCCTTTAAAGCATCATTAATTTCATCTTTCATTGTTAATGCTGGAAGATGGAGCATAGCCGATACCCTCATACCTGTACCTAAATTAGTTGGGCATGCAGTTATATACCCTAAATTATCATCAAATGCAAAATCAAGTTTTTCTTCTAAGTTATCATCTATACTATTTGCTATTTTATAAGCTTCCCTTATATCAAAGCCAGAGCTTATGCATTGAATCCTTAAATGGTCTTCTTCATTTATCATAAGACTTATTGTCTCATCTTCACTTAATAAAAATGCTGATTTATCTTTTGACGCTAATAAATTAGGACTAATAAGATGTTTTTCTATATAATTTCTTCCTTGATTTAAATCAACCTTCCAAAGATCTATATCTTTAAAGACTCCCTTTCCCTTTTCTACTTCATAAAATATATCCTCAATATTTTTAGCTAAAGCCTTTGCTTCCTCCGATTCTAATTTATGTGGAAATGGGACTCCTTTTATATTTCTTGCAAGCCTTACTCTGCTACTTAATACCATATCTTCATTTTCTGTAATGTTATCTATCCAATTTTTCATAGTATCACTCCTACTCTAATTTTTTAAGGGCCTTTATTTCATCCCTTAACATTGCTGCTTTTTCGTATTCTTCAGCTAGTATAGACTTTTGTAGGTCTTCTTTTAATGATAACATCTTCTTTCTTTCCATAAGTTCTTTTCCAGACTTTAGTGGGAATTTACCTACATGTTCTGTGTCACCTTGAACTCTTTTTACAATAGGTAGTAGTGTGTCATTAAAATTCTCATAACATTTACTACATCCTAAAAGTCCTTTTATTTTGAATTCGCTATAGGTCATACCACAATTTTCACATATCTCTTCTTCAAGAGGAACATTTTTTGATGACTTATTTATATAATCAACAAGCCCACTAAGTAAACTTTGGAAAGAAAAGGGTGAATCCATATTGAAATCTGATCCTACACCTAATCCCTCTTGTTCCTTTGCGCATTGCTCACATATGCTAGTTTCCTGCTTAACACCATTTACTATCTTTACTATATGGACATTAGCTGGATTTACATTACATCTCTCACACAACATACATCATCACTCCAATTCTTTTAATATTAATCACATTATTGTCTTTATAAATATATTATGATAAAACTACCATTATCATAGATTTTAAAAGTTCAGCTCTTATCTTATTTCTATCTTCACAGTTTATAGATACTAAGGCCCTGTCATTTATTGCAGTCTTTACTATCTGTGCTTCTCTATCTTTAAGTATTTCAATATCTAGTAGTATCTCAATTAACGATAGAGCACAGTCACAGGTTATACTCTCTCCTATCTTTTCGTTTATCATATCTTTTACATGTTCATGACTATCTTTGGTTTGCCTTATTACAATATATCCACCGCCACCTCTGCGACTTTCAATTATGTAACCTTTGTCTGTTGTAAACCTTGTAGTTAATACATAATTAATTTGTGATGGAGCACAACTAAATTGACTTGCTAGTTCATTTCTTTGTATTTGCAACTTTTCTCCATCATTCTCTTCTAACAATGATTTTATAAATGTTTCTATTATATCTGATAATATAGCCACTATGTCACCTCTTTGACTTTGTCTTTCTTTGACCTTAGTATAATCATATTATTAACTCTAATTTTCTTCAAGAGACAAATCTTATGTTTTTAGCTTGAATTTTAGTGAATATCTCAAGATATAGAGGTTAGCACTGATATTCTTTTACTTACTACTACTTACATCTAATTTATACAATGCTCAAATTTTTATATATATTGTAATGACTTTATTATAACAAGTTTATTATTGGTTATAATAAACTTGAGGTGAACTTTATGTTAATATATTGGATTGGTTATTCTTGTTTCTTAATACAAACTTCTAAAGGCACAAATATATTAATGGATCCATTTGAAGGTATAAACGTAAACTCTCTTTATGATATTTGTCCTAATATAGATATAGTAACTATAAGTCACAAAGCTTTCCACAATTCTTACCTGGATCCATTTAAAGAAAAATCAATAATAATTGATAACACAAAAGGTTTTTTCTTTAAAGATACTGAAATAATTGGATATCCTTCTTATAGCGACAATATTTGTGGGCTTAAACGTGGTGAAAATATTGTTTTTAAAATTTCTACTGAAGATTTTTCAATATGCCACTTAGGAGGGCTTGGACATGTTCTTGATGAAAGTTTAATAAAACAACTAGGTACTATAAATGTACTTTTCGTTCCTGTCGGTGGAAACATTACCTTAAACGGTAATAACGCTTGTACTGTTGCATTAAGCCTTAAAAGCAATATTGTTATACCTATGTGTTATAAGTCTTCAAAATGTTTACATTTAAGTGAGGATGCCTCTAGATTCATAATAAATATGAAAAATGTAAGCAATATAAATCATATTAGTCTTTTATTGGATCAACGTACTTTAAATTTTAGAAATCAGGTTATCCTTATAAAGCCATTGCAATAATCTTGTCCAAATAAAAAAGATCGTCTTAAGACGATCTTTTTTCGTTCAAAGTTATTCTTGAACTGGTGCACCTACTGGGCAAACACTTGCACAACTTCCGCAGTCAATACAAGTATCCGCATCTATAACGTATATAGTATCTCCTTGAGCTATAGCGTTTACTGGACACTCTGGAGCACAGGCTCCACAACTTATACATGATTCTTCAATTTTGTACGCCATATAAAACACCTCCTAAGAATTTTAGACAAGCTTGTTGTCCAACTACATTCTAACATGTTTCATTTAGATTTAAAAGATGTTTTTTACTGTGTTTAATATAAATTTAACAATTGCTCATTTCAGTAATATCCACTGTTATAATCCACATTTTATTATCGTGATACACTATATCCCTTATCTTCAACTGATGATATGATTTTCTCAACTGTTACTAATTTCTCATCATATACGATTTGTATTTCACCCTTATCTTGTAGTATTTCACAAGCTACTACTCCATCATTTCCACCCATAGCCTCTTTAATCTTGCTTACATCTGAATTTGTTTTCATGTTAGAAACCTTTAAACTAATGTTCATATAAATTTCCTCCTTTAATCAATTTTGAATAGATCTTTAATCAATTCTTTATCAGAGTGGTCTGCAACTTCAACTTTTATTTCACCTTCGCTTACAGCACCTTCGTAAGATCCCGACACTAGTGATACTTCGCTTATATTGAATTCTCTTAAGAATTCCTCATCATTAGATTTAAGTTTTACTTTCACAAGCTCTTTTACAACACTATTTCCTACTACTTCCCCCTTCCCTATTTCAGTTTTTACTATGGATCCAATCTTAGGTAGTCTCTTCCTTGTATTTTCATAAGTCTCTTGCTCATAATTTAGGCAACACATAAGTCTCCCACAAATGCCCGATATTTTAGTAGGATTAAGAGAGAGATTTTGTTCCTTTGCCATTTTTATAGAAACTGAAGCAAAGTCTCCTAAAAATGAAGAGCAACACATAGGTCTTCCACAAGGTCCAAGTCCACCTATCATTTTTGCTTCATCTCGCACACCTATCTGTCTTAGCTCAATTCTAGTTTTAAAAATAGTGGCAAGATCTTTTACTAGTTCTCTAAAGTCTACTCTTCCTTCTGCAGTAAAGTAAAATATAACCTTATTATTATCGAAGGTATATTCTACATCTATAAGTTTCATAACTAAGTTATGGTCGCTTATCTTCTTTGTACATACTTCAAACGCATACTTTTCTTTAGCCTTATTTTCTAAATGCTTCTTTGTATCTTCTGATGTTGCCATTCTAAGAACTGTCTTTAAGGGAGCTACAATCTCATTTTCATTTACTTCTTTACACCCTATAACACATTGTCCGAATTCTATTCCTCTTGCAGTTTCTACTATTACGTTCTTATCTTTATCTATCTGCATATCCATAGGGTCGAAATAATATATCTTTCCTGCTTTCTTAAATCTCACTCCCACTACCTTTATCATATTAAACCTCCAATATATTAAGCAGCATAACATCTAATGTCATTGCAGCGTTAGCATTCCTATCCAAACTATATTTAGCATCATTTATTACACTTACTAACTTGTTTAACTTTGTAAAAGAAACTTCTCTTGACATGTAGCTTATACTTTCTATCTTATCTTTATTTATTACTATATCTTCATTCCCTGTTTCTTTGTAAACCATTATATCTCTTATAAATAAAAGCATTATAGTAAATAAGTCTTCATATTTATCTTTGAATTTTAATATTTCTAATTCATACTTTACCACATATTCCATGTCTTTACAATTGATTTCTTTTAATATATTAAAACCTAAGTCTCTCATACTGTTAAATCTATCATCATTTAAATATTTATCTACTATTCCTGGTATTCCACCACTAAAAGATACTATAATTTTTATTTCTTCTTCTTTTAGCATTTTGTAATTTTCATCTATATATTGCCTTATCTGTTCCTCTGTAAGCACATTCAGCTTATGTATTTGACATCTAGATTTCATTGTGTCTAAAATTGCTTCAGAATTTTCACAAAGTAATATTATATGAACACCCTTAGGTGGTTCTTCTATAGTTTTTAAAAATGCATTTTGGGCTTGTTGCGTCATTTTTTCAGCTTTATATATTATAAGTACTTTCTTTTTTCCCTCAAAGGGCTTTTTATTAGTCTCTTCTATTAGTTCTCTAACTTCATTTACACCCATGCCTTTTTTAATATTTCTATAATGGATTATATCTGCATAGTCCTTTTCCTCTTTTTTTCCTAAAATCTTAATTGCTAGGTTACTCGCAATAATACTTTTCCCTATCCCATCTTCCCCTATAAGGAGATAAGCATGAGAAAGTGTTTCATTTTTTATAGAGTTGTCTAAACTAGATATAATCTTCTCATGCCCTATAACCTTTTTCATTTAAAGTCTCCTCTAGTTAAATTTTAATAAACTGATCTACATCTACTACAAATATAGTAGCTCCACCAACTTCAACTTCTACTGGATAAGGTACATATATTCCTGTAGAACCCGCTACTGGAGATGGGGAAGTTATTATTTGTTGTCTTGTCCTACAAGTTTCTTCAACTAGTCCTAAAACCTTATTTACATTTTGTTCTTCTACACCAATCATTAATGTAGTATTACCTGATTTTAGAAACCCTCCTGTAGTAGCTAATTTAGTAACTCTAAATCCACCTTCCATTAAAACATCAATTACATCGCCAGCATCATCATCTTGTACTATAGATATTATAAGTTTCAAAATATAACCCCCTTTAAATTTAATATGCCCACACTGTAAGCACAATTCACTATAATCTTGATTTTAGTTTGTAACTATATATTATCACAACTTTACATTTCATAATAGTTTATTAGTTCTAAGTTTCACATTAAGTATATCATACTTAATTTTACAAATACACTCTTTTAAATCATCATTTTTATAATGTTTGTTAACCCCACAATCTTCTAACTTATCAATATTAAAATCAATATTATCCGCTAAGAACCTTCTACATAACTCATCATAGTTAGGATTATTTTGCTCTCTTTCTCTTTTCAAAGCTCTTTCTAACCTTATTCCATCATCTAGGGTAACGTAAAGTGGAAATATACTTTCTTCACCAAAGTAAAATTTAAGATTTTTATATGCTTCTAATGTAACTATTAATATATAATCATGCATATCTAAATTAATTTGTCCATCATCTAAAGTAGCATAATACCAATCCCCATTAACCGTATTATAAATTCTTTGTTCTATTACTTTGTCTTTCGTTTTATAACTTTCTAATATATCCTCATCAATGAAATAATACTCTACACCATTAGTTTCATTAACCCTTTTAGGTCGTGTAGTATAAGTTATTATAGGTTTTAACTTCAAGTCATCATCATTTTGTAATTGTTTAAAAATGGTATCCTTCCCTGAACTACTTTTTCCCATTAAACAAAATATCTTTCCCATAGGTTTCCTCATTCCTAATAAATACAGTCATAGAACAATTCTACACTAATATTTATTTTATTAGTTATCTTTTTTTATTATATCAATTTTACCATCTTTAATGCCAATTACATCTACATTGTTTGATACATAGTATTCTATCATTTCAATCGTATTCCCTTCTATAAGTTCACCCATAACAATTATTGGTACCCCTGGTGGATATGGACATACATTTACTGCTGATATCTTACCAATAGAATCCTTTAATAAAACCTTCTGCTTTGGTTTTTTAAAAGCTTCAAAGGGCATCATCAATTGTTTTGGTATAGGTACATCTATAACTTTTAGCTGTTTACCTTCCACTGTTCTAGTATCTAAGTTTTTAAGAGCTTTGTAAAGTCTTTTGAAATCTTCTTTACTATTAAAAGGAGATGGTATTAAAATCAAATTAGATGCATCTATCATTTCTACTTGAATCTTATTCTTTCTTAAATATTCATCTACCATACATGTACTTAATCCCTCTTTTAAATTAATTACAATTCTACTTTCATCTATATCTGTACTATTAGAGTTTATTAATTCTTTTTTATCTAACACTCTTAAAAAGTTTAGATTGCTTAACTCCTTTTTAAATGATTCTATTCTACTAAATAATTCTTCATAAGACTTATTACCCTCCTCTTTAATGTACCATCTTGCATAATCCATACTAAGCATTAACATATACGAAGGGCTTGTACTTAAAAATGCACTAACATAAAAGTCTACTCTTTCTATAAGACTTTCATCATTAACATGTAAGTATGCAGATTGTGTTAAACTAGGTAGGGTTTTATGTGCACTCATTACAGCCATATCAACGCCTATTTTAAGAGGATTTTCAGGTAACATTGGATGTGCTCCAAAATGTGCTCCATGAGCAGCATCAACTAAAACCTTTATATCACTTTCTTTACAGATCTCTACTATGTACTTCAAATTACAACATACTCCATAGTAATTTGGATATGTTACTATTATAGCTTTAATATCACTATGTTCTTCTATAATTTCTTTAAGATTAGTAATATCAATTCCTAACGGAGCATTAAATTCCTTATCTGTCTGATTTGCTAAATATATAGGATTTAACTTTCTCATAATTATAGCGTTAAATATTGATTTATGACAGTTTCTCTCTACTAATATCTTATCACCTTCTTCTAATGAAGAAAATATCATAGCCATATTTCCACTAGTACTGCCATTTACCATAAAATATGACCTTTTACTATTATAATACTGTGATAAAAGTTCTTCTGCTTCCTTTATAGCTCCTTTGGGATTATGTAAGTTGTCTAGTCCTTCTACTTCAGTTAGATCTGACGTTAAAAGTAACCTTTGTATATTTTTCTTTTGTACCTTTCTTTTAAAACCTTTTCCTCCTTTATGCCCTGGTATGCAGAATAAAGAATTCTTTTCTTCATTATATTTTAAAAGCGCACTCATCATAGGAATATCATTCATAGTTAATCTCTCCTTAAAAAAACATGTAATATATATTAATCTTTAGCCTTAATTTCTATATCCTTCTATATTAAAATAATTATTTCGTACAACATACTGTACCAAGCTTCTTTTTATACATTGTCTGTAGTACTCATAAAAATCAGTGTCTGTACTGCAGTTTATTAATCTTTGTTCGCAGCTTTTGCATATATACTTTCTATTTATCATTATACCATTTTTTATAGACTTCCTGCATATGATACACGCTTCCTTCCCCATTTATACATCATTCTAAATCTTTTAGAATGATTGCCACCTCCTTCTAGGTATTATATATGTTAAATTAATTATCTCCTTATATACTATATTGTATTCAAGCTAGCCCTAGCTTTTATTTTGTCCACCTTATTTATTTGTATACAAATAATATCATTCTTCTACTATTACATTGCTTTTATGCTATACTTTTATATTAATTTTATAAGAGTGGTATTGTAAAATAGCTTTTAATTAATCTTCAAAAAGATTATTGAGCATTTCTAATAGTTATATTATAAATCCTATAAAGGTCGCTTACCTATAAAAATAAGCATAAAGATTAATATTAATCTTTATGCTTATTTTTAAGTCATATCGTGTCTGTGTTTAATTCTCTTAATTGTTAGACATTTACAGAACTACTTAGCTAACCTTTATCTTCTTTAAAAACTCCATACTTGGCTGAAAATAAAATCTTTTATATTGATTCCCGTATTTATATATACAACAATATTGATTAAACATAGACATTGAACATACATACCTTTTTGATGATATAGAACTTACTGCTCTTTTTATATTTTTATTTATACAACCTTTTATATCTTTCGTTTTACCTATAAAAACTATATCTTCAATCTTCACATTTTCTACTACGCTCTGATTGTTATTTTTAAGTCTATGTATAATAAGCTGATTTGATATTATTGAATACTTATATTTAACCTTACACTTTATTAATTCTAATGTAATAACTATAGATGTTATTACAAAGAGTACTGGATTTGTTATAAATCCAATTTGGTAATTAGATATTTTAATTTGTTCTAAAATATTTGATATTACTATCATTATAACTAGTCCTAGTAACATAGATGCCATAAAAGGTGTCTTTCTTCTAGTTACGATTTCTTTGTACATTATTCTCATGTTAATCCCCCGATTGATTTATTATTTCTCATAACATAGAGATTATACTAGTGTTTTAAGCTTTAAGCTATGGCCATTAGACCCATAATTAGCGGTTTAAAGTTCAATTAAATCTATCTTGATGATATAAGGTTACATTCCTCTTCTAACCTCATTATGTCTTTGTTAATCTTCATATTGCGTTTTATTTTTTTAATAAACATATTATTTACACTTACAATAAAACCTTTTTTAATTTATTTCACTATAATCAATAAATAATACTAATTTAACTTACTTGTTGCATACTTATATAATAAGTAAATATCTTTGGAGGTTCATTATGTTATCTAATAAATTAGAATTTGGGGATACTATTTCAGTAATAGCTCCTGCAGGTTTTGAAGAAAATTCTATTATAGATGAAAAAATTAATATTATTAGTTCTTTGGGATTTAATATAAAAAAATCAGTTCACTTGTATGATAAGTCTGGATATTTAGCTGGAAAGGACATGGATAGATCTAAAGATCTAATGGATGCTTTCAAAGATCCTTCAGTTAAAGCCATTATTTGTTTTAGGGGTGGCTATGGATCTTCTAGAATATTACCCTATTTAAACTTTGAAATAATAAAAGAAAACCCTAAAATTTTCATGGGATTTAGTGATATTACTGTACTTTTAAATTCCATATATGAAAAGTGTTCATTAATAACCTATCATGGTCCTATGGTGAATTCTGATATGATGAACATATATACTTTAAAAAGTTTTGTAAATACTCTTATGAAAAATAATGATACTTTTAATCTTATTAATCCTAAAAATGATAAGTTAAGCTTTTATGGTTCAAACTCTATAGAAGGGTGTCTAGTTGGTGGTAATTTATCTATTATATGTAGCACCCTAGGCACTCCTTATGAAATAGATACAAAAGATAAGATACTATTTATTGAAGAAATAAATGAAGAACCCTATAAAATAGATAGAATGCTAACTCAATTAAAGCTTGCTAATAAACTTAGTAATTGCAAAGGTTTCATTCTAGGTAAGTTTACTAAATGTGTTACGTCAGATACTCGATCATTTTCTTTAAATGAAGTTTTAAGAAATAATTTACTATCCTTTAATAAGCCTACTGTTGTTAATGTAAGTAGCGGACATGATAATAATAACTTAATATTGCCTATAGGTGCAAAATATAAAATTGATATTGAAAAAGGAAACTTAGAAATTATAGAAAGGTTTCTAACTTAACTATTAATGTAAAATAAGGTATATTTAAGAATAAAAAAAGCTTTAGAATAAATTCTAAAGCTTTTTTTATTTTGGAGGCGCCACCCGGATTTGAACCGGGGAATAAAGGTTTTGCAGACCTTTGCCTTACCACTTGGCTATAGCGCCATAAACTGGTGGCTAGACCAGGAATCGAACCAGGGACACGAGGATTTTCAGTCCTCTGCTCTACCGACTGAGCTATCCAGCCAAAGTTTTAACCCGGCGACGACTTACTCTCCCACAAGGCCTCCCTTGCAGTACCATCAGCGCTTTAGTGCTTAACCATCCTGTTCGGAATGGGAAGGGGTGTTACCACTAAGCCATAATCACCGGATCTTTGAAAGAACTTGTTCTTTCAAAACTGCATATGGTTTAAAATAATTTGGTCAAGCCCTCGACCTATTAGTATCAGTCAGCTTAATACATTACTGTACTTACACCTCTGACCTATCAACCTCGTGTTCTTCAAGGGGTCTTACTAGCTTTTGCTATGGGAAATCTAATCTTGAGGTGGGCTTCACGCTTAGATGCTTTCAGCGTTTATCCCGTCCCGACATAGCTACCCAGCAATGCCACTGGCGTGACAACTGGTACACCAGAGGTCAGTCCATCCCGGTCCTCTCGTACTAGGGACAGCTCCTCTCAAATTTCCTACGCCCGCGACGGATAGGGACCGAACTGTCTCACGACGTTCTGAACCCAGCTCGCGTGCCGCTTTAATGGGCGAACAGCCCAACCCTTGGGACCTACTTCAGCCCCAGGATGCGACGAGCCGACATCGAGGTGCCAAACCTCCCCGTCGATGTGGACTCTTGGGGGAGATCAGCCTGTTATCCCCGAGGTAGCTTTTATCCGTTGAGCGATGGCCCTCCCACGAGGTACCACCGGATCACTAAGTCCGACTTTCGTCCCTGCTCCACTTGTAGGTGTCGCAGTCAGGCTCCCTTCTGCCTTTGCACTCTTCGAACGATTTCCGACCGTTCTGAGGGAACCTTTGAGCGCCTCCGTTACTTTTTAGGAGGCGACCGCCCCAGTCAAACTGCCCACCTAACAATGTCCGGCACCCAGTTTCATGGGTATCCGTTAGAACCTCAGTACTGTCAGGGTGGTATCCCAAGGATGACTCCACTGAAGCTGACGCCCCAGTTTCTCAGTCTCCCACCTATCCTGTACAGACAATACCGAAATTCAATGCTAAGCTACAGTAAAGCTCTACGGGGTCTTTCCGTCCAATCGCGGGTAGCCAGCATCTTCACTGGCACTACAATTTCGCCGGATTTGCAGTTGAGACAGTGCCCAAGTCATTACGCCATTCGTGCGGGTCAGAACTTACCTGACAAGGAATTTCGCTACCTTAGGACCGTTATAGTTACGGCCGCCGTTTACTGGGGCTTAAGTTCATACCTTCGCTTACGCTAAGCATTCCCCTTAACCTTCCAGCACCGGGCAGGCGTCAGCCCCTATACTTCAGCTTTCGCTTTAGCAGAGACCTGTGTTTTTGCTAAACAGTTGCTTGGGCCTATTCTCTGCGGCCTACTTGCGTAGGCACCCCTTCTCCCGAAGTTACGGGGTCAATTTGCCGAGTTCCTTAACTGCAATTCTTCCGATGGTCTTAGGATTCTCTCCTCATCTACCTGTGTCGGTTTGCGGTACGGGCACTACTTTGCTCCCTAGAGGCTTTTCTTGGCAGCGTGGAATCAGATACTTCGGTCAAAATGACCTTCCCCATCACACCTCAGAATTGCCTGAACGGATTTTCCTATCCAGACTCCCTAAGTGCTTAGACTAGCATCCAATAGCTAGCACATCTTATCCTCCTGCGTCACCCCATTGGTAATAACGCTACATAGTGGTATCGGAATATCAACCGATTGTCCATCGCCTACGCCTTTCGGCCTCGGCTTAGGTCCCGACTAACCCTGGGCGGACGAACCTTCCCCAGGAAACCTTAGATTTTCGACCACTAGGATTCTCACCTAGTTCTCGCTACTTATGCCAACATTCTCACTCCTGTACCGTCCACCGCTCCTTTCGGTACGACTTCAGCCAGTACAGGACGCTCCTCTACCGCGTACATAAATGTACACCCATAGCTTCGGTGATAGATTTTAGCCCCGAACATCTTCGGCGCGGGATCTCTCGACTAGTGAGCTATTACGCACTCTTTTAATGAGTGGCTGCTTCTAAGCCAACATCCTAGTTGTCTTTGAAATCCCACATCCTTTTCCACTTAATCTATACTTTGGGACCTTAGCTGATGGTCTGGGCTGTTTCCCTTTTGACTACGGGCCTTATCACTCGCAGTCTGACTGCCGGACTAATAGTATGTGGCATTCGGAGTTTGATAGAGTTTGGTAACCTATACGGCCCCTAGCCCATTCAGTGCTCTACCTCCACTACTCACATCCGACGCTAGCCCTAAAGCTATTTCGAGGAGAACCAGCTATCTCCGGGTTCGATTGGAATTTCTCCGCTATCCACAGCTCATCCCATGGTTTTTCAACACCAATTTGGTTCGGTCCTCCACAGAATTTTACTTCTGCTTCAACCTGGCCATGGATAGGTCACCCGGTTTCGGGTCTACGACATGCAACTATTTGCCCTATTAAGACTCGGTTTCCCTTCGGCTCCGTACCTTAAGTACTTAACCTCGCTACATATCGTAACTCGTTGGCTCGTTCTACAAAAAGCACGTCATCACACACATAAGGTGCTTTGACCGGTTGTAGGCACACGGTTTCAGGTTCTATTTCACTCCCCTTCCGGGGTTCTTTTCACCTTTCCCTCACGGTACTTCTTCACTATCGGTCATCAAGTAGTATTTAGCCTTGGGAGGTGGTCCTCCCTGCTTCCCACAAGGTTTCACGTGTCTCGTGGTACTCTGGATCAGATCTTAGGCTTTATCCTTTCGTCTACGTGGCTATTACACGCTGTGGCTCAACTTTCCAGTTGTATTCGACTAAAATTACCGCCATGTTAATGATCTGTCCGCAACCCCAGAAATAAATTTCTGGTTTGGGCTCTTTCCTTTTCGCTCGCCGCTACTCGGGAAATCGAATTTTCTTTCTCTTCCTCCAGGTACTTAGATGTTTCAGTTCCCTGGGTGTACCCTTATATACCTATTTATTCAGTATACAATACATGGGGTTTACCCATGTGAGTTTCCTCATTCGGAAATCTTCGGTTCACAGCCTATTTGCGGCTACCCGAAGCTTATCGCAGCTTATCGCGTCCTTCGTCGGCTCTTGATGCCAAGGCATTCGCCATGTGCCCTTTGTAGCTTGACCTTCGTTCGTTATAACCTTCGCACTACTTCGTTAGCTGCCTCAGTCTGGTGCTCATTTACGTTAGTAAATTCCGCTCCTCCTTCGTTGCTTCCTCGTATTACTCGGTTCTAACTTCACTCAAAGAGTTTTTAAAAGTTTAATCATATTAAAATACAATTAAAACATAGTAAATAATCAATGAGTTATCATTTCAATCTTACAAAAGATTTTTCTTTTTAAAGTTTTACTTTGCTTTTAAACCATATGCAGTTTTCAAAGAACAATGGTGGGATTAAATGGACTCGAACCATCGACCTCACGCTTATCAGGCGTGCGCTCTAACCAGCTGAGCTATAATCCCATATTATTTTATATAAGAGGTGATTTAAAATTTACTCATTAAAGTCATAATATCACTCTATCCTTTCGGATCTAAGTAATTTTAATGTAAATATAATTGCATTAAATTACTTATTAAAGTGATAAAATACTCTAATCCCTCAAAATTGAACAGAAAGATAAATTCCAGCTAGTATTAAGAGTTATAGACTAGCTATAATCTTAATACAGTTCTCCATAGAAAGGAGGTGATCCAGCCGCAGGTTCTCCTACGGCTACCTTGTTACGACTTCACCCCAATCGCTGACCCTACCTTCGGCCGCTGCCTCGCTTACGCGTTAGCACACGGACTTCGGGTATTGCCAACTCTCATGGTGTGACGGGCGGTGTGTACAAGGCCCGGGAACGTATTCACCGCGACATTCTGATTCGCGATTACTAGCAACTCCGGCTTCATGTAGGCGAGTTTCAGCCTACAATCCGAACTGGGACGAGTTTTTTGAGTTTTGCTCCACCTCGCGGTATTGCGTCTCGTTGTACTCGCCATTGTAGCACGTGTGTAGCCCTAGACATAAGGGGCATGATGATTTGACGTCATCCCCACCTTCCTCCTGGTTAACCCAGGCAGTCTCGCTAGAGTGCTCAACTAAATGGTAGCAACTAACAATAAGGGTTGCGCTCGTTGCGGGACTTAACCCAACATCTCACGACACGAGCTGACGACAACCATGCACCACCTGTCTTCCTGCCCCGAAGGGCTTCCCTAATTACAGGTAATTCAGGAGATGTCAAGTCTAGGTAAGGTTCTTCGCGTTGCTTCGAATTAAACCACATGCTCCGCTGCTTGTGCGGGCCCCCGTCAATTCCTTTGAGTTTTAATCTTGCGATCGTACTCCCCAGGCGGGATACTTAGTGTGTTAACGACGGCACGGAGGATTGGTATCCCCCACACCTAGTATCCATCGTTTACGGCGTGGACTACCAGGGTATCTAATCCTGTTTGCTCCCCACGCTTTCGAGCCTCAGCGTCAGTTATGGTCCAGAAAGTCGCCTTCGCCACTGGTGTTCTTCCTAATATCTACGCATTTCACCGCTACACTAGGAATTCCACTTTCCTCTCCCACACTCTAGATACCCAGTTTGGAATGCAGCACCCGGGTTGAGCCCGGGTATTTCACATCCCACTTAAGTATCCGCCTACGCTCCCTTTACGCCCAGTAAATCCGGACAACGCTTGCCACCTACGTATTACCGCGGCTGCTGGCACGTAGTTAGCCGTGGCTTCCTCCTCGGGTACCGTCATTATCGTCCCCGAAGACAGAGCTTTACGACCCGAAGGCCTTCATCACTCACGCGGCGTTGCTGCATCAGGCTTTCGCCCATTGTGCAATATTCCCCACTGCTGCCTCCCGTAGGAGTCTGGGCCGTGTCTCAGTCCCAATGTGGCCGATCACCCTCTCAGGTCGGCTACGCATCGTGGCCTTGGTGAGCCGTTACCTCACCAACTAGCTAATGCGCCGCGGGTCCATCTCATAGCGGATTGCTCCTTTAATAACTTTATCATGCGATAATGCTATGTTATGGGGTATTAATCTTCCTTTCGGAAGGCTATCCCCCTCTATGAGGCAGGTTACCCACGTGTTACTCACCCGTCCGCCGCTAAGTTATTCCCGAAGGAATAACTTCGCTCGACTTGCATGTGTTAAGCACGCCGCCAGCGTTCGTCCTGAGCCAGGATCAAACTCTCAATTTAAAAGTATACTCCAAATCTTCGATTTGGCGTGGACTTTTACTCCTCAGCTTTGCTGAGTGAGTTTCCATTTTCAGAATATCTGAATCTAGATTCTCTAAGTAAGTTTAATCTACTCAATTACATAATTCAAAAGAATTGCTGGTCTTTGTATATCTTTTCTGTTCAATTTTCAAAGATCATAATTATATAAATTTATTATCCTTATTAACAACTTTACTTGCAAGTTGTATTCATCAAGACAACGTAGTAATTATAACATCATAAATATTTATTTATTCACACCTAACCCCCATTATACCAGTTTATATATTTATATCTCTTTATATCTACTTTATAGTTGTTTTATTATAGTTAGACACGCCAGGTACAGTTAACCTATATTCTTTATATTTTATCATATAAATAACAGATCTTTAGCATTATTTACACACCATTTATATCTTAAACCTTTTAATTTAATTATAATCTAATGCCTAATTGGATCAGCCTCTACCTCTTGTATTAACATTGTTATATATTGAAATATGATATTATAACCTAAAAACTCTACATAGCTCCCTAGTTATTTAAATATAAGTTTTCTAATTAACATCACATTTAACCTTTAAATAAAATCTAAAAATTGCTTATAATATTTACCCATTAAAAATATTCTAATGAATAATTAGATCACTTTTCTTGATTTTAATATCTACTCTTATTATTTTAAGTTAGATATATAAAACAATATCTTTTAACATAGTACTATTAATCATTGATTATAAATAGTGTTAATTAATCTATGAAAAAGTAGATTAAAAATTTTTAGTTTTAAATTACACTTTGAAAAGACATACGCATAGTTAAAATGCAAGGTACAGTATCGCGGATAAATGAGGCTTGGTATCCTAAAATTGATCTTTTAATGTCATCCATAACAAGCCAGATATATTGAGTCTTTCCTTTGACTTTAGTATAAGTTTCATCAGCAGCAAGATAATTAGTAGGTTTATAGTCATAATTATCGACATAGGGTTTAACTAAAGCGGCAGCGGTGATGGCATATCTACTAACCATGACATGATATATTTTAACACCGTTGATTTCTAAAAGAGCACGTGCGGTATGGCGTGTAGATAGTGCTAAATTAACGTTGTATGTTAGGCAAAGTCGCATTACATGAGAAGAAAGGTTTCTAAATCTTAGGCTAGTGGGACCTTTAGGCATAGAAGATAAATCAACATTAAAATAATTAGTAGTAAACTCACGGTAAATGTAATGAAGCTTGAATTTCTGCTTATCGTTCTTGTATTCTTCTAGATCTTTCAATGAAAGTTTTGCAAGGGAGTTTAGGTAGAAATCACATTTTAGAGACTTTAAAGGTATGTTTTTCGCAATGAAAATAAGTAATTGATTTATTTGTGAAAGTAATAGTTGATTATATGTAGCTAATATTCATATAATTGTACTCATAATGACACCTTCTTTTTAGGATTTTTGTTGAGTTAGATACAACAATTATATAATAAAAGAGGGGGTCATTATTTTTTTAGGTTTAAAATAGAACAAACCCTTCCAAGACAGCTAGTTTCAATACGTTATTATCATTACATCCTGTACACCTTTCTATAATATTTACATATCCCCAACCAGGTTTATTTAAAATTAAATAATACTCTTCAATCACGCTAGTTTTATAACAAATAATAAATATTAAATGTTGAGTTACATATTCTCTAATATTGTAAAAGTATCCACAATATATTAATTGCAAAATACATATCTCTCTACTTTATTAATTATTACTTAAAGTTTATTATTAACCCAAAAAAACTACAAACCTAAGTTTGTAGTTTTTTTGGTGGAGATAAAGAGACTCGAACTCTTGACCCCCTGCGTGCAAGGCAGGTGCTCTCCCAACTGAGCTATACCCCCAAATTTGGTGGACCTTCAGGGACTCGAACCCCAGACCTACCGGTTATGAGCCGGTTGCTCTAACCAACTGAGCTAAAGATCCTTGTTTTCACCCGGCGACGACTTACTCTCCCACAAGGCCTCCCTTGCAGTACCATCAGCGCTTTAGTGCTTAACCATCCTGTTCGGAATGGGAAGGGGTGTTACCACTAAGCCATAATCACCGGATCTTTGAAAGAACTTGTTCTTTCAAAACTGCATATGGTTTAAAATAATTTGGTCAAGCCCTCGACCTATTAGTATCAGTCAGCTTAATACATTACTGTACTTACACCTCTGACCTATCAACCTCGTGTTCTTCAAGGGGTCTTACTAGCTTTTGCTATGGGAAATCTAATCTTGAGGTGGGCTTCACGCTTAGATGCTTTCAGCGTTTATCCCGTCCCGACATAGCTACCCAGCAATGCCACTGGCGTGACAACTGGTACACCAGAGGTCAGTCCATCCCGGTCCTCTCGTACTAGGGACAGCTCCTCTCAAATTTCCTACGCCCGCGACGGATAGGGACCGAACTGTCTCACGACGTTCTGAACCCAGCTCGCGTGCCGCTTTAATGGGCGAACAGCCCAACCCTTGGGACCTACTTCAGCCCCAGGATGCGACGAGCCGACATCGAGGTGCCAAACCTCCCCGTCGATGTGGACTCTTGGGGGAGATCAGCCTGTTATCCCCGAGGTAGCTTTTATCCGTTGAGCGATGGCCCTCCCACGAGGTACCACCGGATCACTAAGTCCGACTTTCGTCCCTGCTCCACTTGTAGGTGTCGCAGTCAGGCTCCCTTCTGCCTTTGCACTCTTCGAACGATTTCCGACCGTTCTGAGGGAACCTTTGAGCGCCTCCGTTACTTTTTAGGAGGCGACCGCCCCAGTCAAACTGCCCACCTAACAATGTCCGGCACCCAGTTTCATGGGTATCCGTTAGAACCTCAGTACTGTCAGGGTGGTATCCCAAGGATGACTCCACTGAAGCTGACGCCCCAGTTTCTCAGTCTCCCACCTATCCTGTACAGACAATACCGAAATTCAATGCTAAGCTACAGTAAAGCTCTACGGGGTCTTTCCGTCCAATCGCGGGTAGCCAGCATCTTCACTGGCACTACAATTTCGCCGGATTTGCAGTTGAGACAGTGCCCAAGTCATTACGCCATTCGTGCGGGTCAGAACTTACCTGACAAGGAATTTCGCTACCTTAGGACCGTTATAGTTACGGCCGCCGTTTACTGGGGCTTAAGTTCATACCTTCGCTTACGCTAAGCATTCCCCTTAACCTTCCAGCACCGGGCAGGCGTCAGCCCCTATACTTCAGCTTTCGCTTTAGCAGAGACCTGTGTTTTTGCTAAACAGTTGCTTGGGCCTATTCTCTGCGGCCTACTTGCGTAGGCACCCCTTCTCCCGAAGTTACGGGGTCAATTTGCCGAGTTCCTTAACTGCAATTCTTCCGATGGTCTTAGGATTCTCTCCTCATCTACCTGTGTCGGTTTGCGGTACGGGCACTACTTTGCTCCCTAGAGGCTTTTCTTGGCAGCGTGGAATCAGATACTTCGGTCAAAATGACCTTCCCCATCACACCTCAGAATTGCCTGAACGGATTTTCCTATCCAGACTCCCTAAGTGCTTAGACTAGCATCCAATAGCTAGCACATCTTATCCTCCTGCGTCACCCCATTGGTAATAACGCTACATAGTGGTATCGGAATATCAACCGATTGTCCATCGCCTACGCCTTTCGGCCTCGGCTTAGGTCCCGACTAACCCTGGGCGGACGAACCTTCCCCAGGAAACCTTAGATTTTCGACCACTAGGATTCTCACCTAGTTCTCGCTACTTATGCCAACATTCTCACTCCTGTACCGTCCACCGCTCCTTTCGGTACGACTTCAGCCAGTACAGGACGCTCCTCTACCGCGTACATAAATGTACACCCATAGCTTCGGTGATAGATTTTAGCCCCGAACATCTTCGGCGCGGGATCTCTCGACTAGTGAGCTATTACGCACTCTTTTAATGAGTGGCTGCTTCTAAGCCAACATCCTAGTTGTCTTTGAAATCCCACATCCTTTTCCACTTAATCTATACTTTGGGACCTTAGCTGATGGTCTGGGCTGTTTCCCTTTTGACTACGGGCCTTATCACTCGCAGTCTGACTGCCGGACTAATAGTATGTGGCATTCGGAGTTTGATAGAGTTTGGTAACCTATACGGCCCCTAGCCCATTCAGTGCTCTACCTCCACTACTCACATCCGACGCTAGCCCTAAAGCTATTTCGAGGAGAACCAGCTATCTCCGGGTTCGATTGGAATTTCTCCGCTATCCACAGCTCATCCCATGGTTTTTCAACACCAATTTGGTTCGGTCCTCCACAGAATTTTACTTCTGCTTCAACCTGGCCATGGATAGGTCACCCGGTTTCGGGTCTACGACATGCAACTATTTGCCCTATTAAGACTCGGTTTCCCTTCGGCTCCGTACCTTAAGTACTTAACCTCGCTACATATCGTAACTCGTTGGCTCGTTCTACAAAAAGCACGTCATCACACACATAAGGTGCTTTGACCGGTTGTAGGCACACGGTTTCAGGTTCTATTTCACTCCCCTTCCGGGGTTCTTTTCACCTTTCCCTCACGGTACTTCTTCACTATCGGTCATCAAGTAGTATTTAGCCTTGGGAGGTGGTCCTCCCTGCTTCCCACAAGGTTTCACGTGTCTCGTGGTACTCTGGATCAGATCTTAGGCTTTATCCCTTCGTCTACGTGGCTATTACACGCTGTGGCTCAACTTTCCAGTTGTATTCGACTAAAATTACCGCCATGTTAATGATCTGTCCGCAACCCCAGAAATAAATTTCTGGTTTGGGCTCTTTCCTTTTCGCTCGCCGCTACTCGGGAAATCGAATTTTCTTTCTCTTCCTCCAGGTACTTAGATGTTTCAGTTCCCTGGGTGTACCCTTATATACCTATTTATTCAGTATACAATACATGGGGTTTACCCATGTGAGTTTCCTCATTCGGAAATCTTCGGTTCACAGCCTATTTGCGGCTACCCGAAGCTTATCGCAGCTTATCGCGTCCTTCGTCGGCTCTTGATGCCAAGGCATTCGCCATGTGCCCTTTGTAGCTTGACCTTCGTTCGTTATAACCTTCGCACTACTTCGTTAGCTGCCTCAGTCTGGTGCTCATTTACGTTAGTAAATTCCGCTCCTCCTTCGTTGCTTCCTCGTATTACTCAGTTCTAACTTCACTCAGAGAGTTTTTAAAAGTTTAATCATATTAAAATACAATTAAAGCTTAGTAAATAATCAATGAGTTATCATTTCAATCTTACAAAAGATTTTTCTTTTTAAAGTTTTACTTTGCTTTTAAACCATATGCAGTTTTCAAAGAACAAAAGCGGACATCCAAAATCTACGATTTTGAGATGGTCGGCTATTTTTCATGAAAGATACTTGATCTTTCAAAATTGAACAGAAAGATAAATTCCAGCTAGTATTAAGAGTTATAGACTAGCTATAATCTTAATACAGTTCTCCATAGAAAGGAGGTGATCCAGCCGCAGGTTCTCCTACGGCTACCTTGTTACGACTTCACCCCAATCGCTGACCCTACCTTCGGCCGCTGCCTCGCTTACGCGTTAGCACACGGACTTCGGGTATTGCCAACTCTCATGGTGTGACGGGCGGTGTGTACAAGGCCCGGGAACGTATTCACCGCGACATTCTGATTCGCGATTACTAGCAACTCCGGCTTCATGTAGGCGAGTTTCAGCCTACAATCCGAACTGGGACGAGTTTTTTGAGTTTTGCTCCACCTCGCGGTATTGCGTCTCGTTGTACTCGCCATTGTAGCACGTGTGTAGCCCTAGACATAAGGGGCATGATGATTTGACGTCATCCCCACCTTCCTCCTGGTTAACCCAGGCAGTCTCGCTAGAGTGCTCAACTAAATGGTAGCAACTAACAATAAGGGTTGCGCTCGTTGCGGGACTTAACCCAACATCTCACGACACGAGCTGACGACAACCATGCACCACCTGTCTTCCTGCCCCGAAGGGCTTCCCTAATTACAGGTAATTCAGGAGATGTCAAGTCTAGGTAAGGTTCTTCGCGTTGCTTCGAATTAAACCACATGCTCCGCTGCTTGTGCGGGCCCCCGTCAATTCCTTTGAGTTTTAATCTTGCGATCGTACTCCCCAGGCGGGATACTTAGTGTGTTAACGACGGCACGGAGGATTGGTATCCCCCACACCTAGTATCCATCGTTTACGGCGTGGACTACCAGGGTATCTAATCCTGTTTGCTCCCCACGCTTTCGAGCCTCAGCGTCAGTTATGGTCCAGAAAGTCGCCTTCGCCACTGGTGTTCTTCCTAATATCTACGCATTTCACCGCTACACTAGGAATTCCACTTTCCTCTCCCACACTCTAGATACCCAGTTTGGAATGCAGCACCCGGGTTGAGCCCGGGTATTTCACATCCCACTTAAGTATCCGCCTACGCTCCCTTTACGCCCAGTAAATCCGGACAACGCTTGCCACCTACGTATTACCGCGGCTGCTGGCACGTAGTTAGCCGTGGCTTCCTCCTCGGGTACCGTCATTATCGTCCCCGAAGACAGAGCTTTACGACCCGAAGGCCTTCATCACTCACGCGGCGTTGCTGCATCAGGCTTTCGCCCATTGTGCAATATTCCCCACTGCTGCCTCCCGTAGGAGTCTGGGCCGTGTCTCAGTCCCAATGTGGCCGATCACCCTCTCAGGTCGGCTACGCATCGTGGCCTTGGTGAGCCGTTACCTCACCAACTAGCTAATGCGCCGCGGGTCCATCTCATAGCGGATTACTCCTTTAATAACTTTATCATGCGATAATGCTATGTTATGGGGTATTAATCTTCCTTTCGGAAGGCTATCCCCCTCTATGAGGCAGGTTACCCACGTGTTACTCACCCGTCCGCCGCTAAGTTATTCCCGAAGGAATAACTTCGCTCGACTTGCATGTGTTAAGCACGCCGCCAGCGTTCGTCCTGAGCCAGGATCAAACTCTCAATTTAAAAGTATACTCCAAATCTTCGATTTGGCGTAGGCTTTTACCCCTCAGCTTTGCTGAGTGAGTTTCCATTTTCAGAATATCTGAATCTAGATTCTCTAAGTAAGTTTAATCTACTCAATTACATAATTCAAAAGAATTGCTGGTCTTTGTATATCTTTTCTGTTCAATTTTCAAAGATCATGTACTTCTTTGTCGAAGTACTTTGTAAGTATATCATCTGTTTTCTTAGTTGTCAACAAGTTTTTTTAGAAACTTTAATTTCTTTATACATTGTAGTCAACTTTTAATGAATCTTGTGCGGCTCTCTCGAGTGCTCATTTATAATAACATTATATTATCTTGTTGCAATAGTTATTATAGTCTATTTAAACTTATTATATCACCATTACTCCTATTCACTAATTATATCTAGATATATCTTAAGCGGATACACTAGGAAGTGTTTGTTTTAAATATATACCCATATGTTCTTTTATAACAAAAATCACTCCCTTAATATATCCCTATCTATTGTATTAACTTTAATATTACTTTAAATCATTAACTAACTCCTTAAACTTATTTCCTCTAACCTCAAAGTTCTTAAACATATCAAAACTTGCACAAGCTGGAGATAACACGACATTGTCTTCATTACCAGATATTAATTGAGCCTTTGTAACAGCCTCTTCTAATGAATCAACTTCGTATAAAGGTATATCTATACCTTTATCCTTTTTTAACTCTTCAAATACCACCTTTATCTTTTCTTTTGTATTTCCAAGTAAAATAATTGATTTTATATTTTTGTAACCTTCCTTTGCTAAAGGCTCAAAAGGTATGGATTTATCATATCCCCCTGCAATTAATATAACAGGCTTTTCAAAAACAGATATAGTTGCAAGGGTTCTAGTAGGACTTGATCCTATAGAATCATTATAATATCTTACCCCATTAACTTCCCTTACAAATTCATTTCTATGAGGAACACCCTTAAAGTTACTAAATACCTTTGCTATATTATCTTTGCTAACCTCATGCTCTACAGCTAAAAATGCTGCCATGTAATTTTCTATATTATGAATACCTTTAACAGCCATGTTCTTTGCTTCGCATATAACCTCATCTTTTAAATATAAAAACCCATCTTTATAATAGGCTCCGTTGCTTAATAACCTTTTGCTACTAAAAAATTCCACCCTTCCCTTAGCTTCATCTTTCATTTCATAAGTAATACTATTTTCTCTATTTAATATTAGCAACCCTTGTTTATCTTGATTTAAAAATACATTTTTCTTAGATTCTATATATTCCTCCATTCCTTTATGCATATCTAAATGATTTGGCGTGATATTTGTTACAATTGAAACTTCTGGACAAACATCCATAGTCATTAATTGAAAGCTAGATAATTCTATTACAACTCTATCTTCTGGTTTTATCTTTTTTATATCTGAAAATAAAGGTTTACCTATATTACCACCCACCCAGGTCTTATAGCCTTGTTCCTTTAAAAGATTATATATGATAGTAGTAGTAGTAGTCTTTCCATCACTACCTGTTACTCCATATATCTTCGCTGGGCAATATCTTACAAACTCTTCCATCTCAGATGTTATATATGAACCTTCACTTTTAGCTCTAAGAAGCTCCTTACTATCTATTCTCATAGAAGGTGTTTTAAATATAACTTCAAAGTTAGAAAGATTATCTAAGTAACCTTTTCCCAACACAAAGTTTACAGATTTCTCTTTTAAATCTTTAACTATATCCCCAAGTTCAGATTCTGTTTTTTTATCAAAGGCTGTCACTTTAGCTCCCATCCCTACAAGAAAGCTTATAAGCGGTATATTACTTACCCCTACACCAACTACTGCAACTCTTTTATCCTTTATATATTCCTCAAACTCTTTAAATCCTTTATTAGACATACTCTACCTCCAATTTAATAATGAATCATTTATTTTACATAATAAACCTCATATTTTAAACTATTACACTATGCTAACATTTGTGTTTAAAATAATTCTATCATATTAATTAAAATAAGTTAAGAATTTGTACTTTATATAATGGTAAATGCTTTTAATTTCTAATAATATATATATAACTAATATATAAAGGTGGGGTAATTATGGATAAAGAATTTAAAGGGTATTATCAATCTCCAATTGGAATAATAGAAATATTAGCTAAGAATAAAGGCATATTTTCAATTAACTTTGTCGATAACTTAAGTACTCCTATAACTAATGATTTAATTTTAAATTGTACCACTCAACTTGATAATTATTTTAAAGGACTTAGAAAAGACTTTGATATAGATATGTTTTATAATAAAGGTACCAATTTCCAAATAAAGGTTTGGGATGCCTTAAAAACCATACCTTATGGATCCACTTGTAGCTATAAAGAAATAGCATATAAAATTAAAAATGAGAAAGCTGTTAGAGCTGTAGGTGGGGCTAATAATAAAAATAACCTTGCTATTATAATTCCCTGCCATAGAGTTATAGGTATCAATGGTAATCTTATAGGATATAACGGTGGGCTATGGAAAAAGGAATGGCTTTTAAATCACGAAGCTAAATTCAAAGATTTATTATAATTTATTAAGTAAAGACTCCTTAAGTTAAATACAAAACTACTTAGTTAACAATGATTTATAAAGTGTAATAAAATAAAAGGCAAGTAAAGTTATAAAAATAACCTACTTGCCTTTTAACCCTACTATATTAATTTAATTATAAATTAAAACTTCATCTTTAACTTTATAAATTCTGATAGTTCATCTATATTCATTCTTATCTGTTTCATTGTATCTCTATCTCTTATAGTAACAGTGTCATCTTCAAGAGTTTGGAAGTCTACTGTAATGCAGTATGGTGTTCCAATTTCATCTTCTCTTCTGTATCTCTTACCTATACTTCCAGCTTCATCATAATCCACATTAAATTCTTCTCTCAATTTAGAATAAACTTCTGTAGACTTTTCAGAAAGCTTTTTACTAAGAGGTAGCACTGCTGCTTTAAAAGGTGCTAAAGCTGGATGCAAGTGTAATACCGTTCTTACATCTCCACCTTCTAATTCCTCTTCTTCATAAGCCTCAGAAAGAAATGCTAATACAACTCTATCCGCTCCTAAGGAAGGCTCTATACAGTAAGGCACATATTTTTCATTTGTAGTAGGATCTAGATAACTCATATCTTCCCCTGAACTATCTGCATGTTTTTTCAAGTCATAATCTGTCCTATCTGCTATACCCCAAAGTTCACCCCATCCAAATGGAAACAGGTATTCTATATCTGATGTAGCTTTACTATAAAATGAAAGTTCCTCTTTAGCATGATCTCTCATTCTTAAATTATCTTTTCCCATTCCTAAATTTAGCAGGAAGTTCCAACAATAATCTCTCCAGTATTCAAACCATTCTAAATCAGTTCCTGGTTTACAGAAAAATTCTAATTCCATTTGTTCAAACTCCCTAGTTCTAAAAGTAAAGTTACCAGGTGTTATCTCATTTCTGAAGGACTTACCTATTTGACCTATTCCAAATGGTATCTTTTTTCTTGAGGTTCTTTGTACATTTTTAAAGTTAACAAATATACCTTGAGCTGTTTCTGGTCTTAAATATATTTCTGATTTAGCATCTTCTGTTACCCCTTGAAAAGTTTTAAACATAAGATTAAACTTTCTTATATCTGTAAAGTTTTTCTTTTCACACTTTGGACAGTGTATATCATTACTATCGATATACTCTTTTAACTCTATGTTACTCCACCCATCAGCTGAAGCTACCTCTGCTCCGTTTTCTGTCATATGATCTTCAACTAATTTATCTGCTCTAAATCTTGATTTGCACTCTTTACAATCCATAAGAGGATCAGAAAACCCGCCAATATGTCCTGAAGCAATCCAAACTTCGTTGTTCATAAGTATTGCACAGTCCACCCCAACGTTATAAGGGTTTCCTTGTACAAACTTTTGCCACCAAGCCTTTTTAACATTATTTTTAAGTTCTACGCCTAAAGGGCCATAATCCCAAGAGTTAGCAAGCCCTCCATATATCTCTGATCCTGGGTATACAAATCCTCTTCCCTTACAAAGTCCTACAACTTTATCCATTGTCTTTTCAAACGTCATATCAGTTACCTCCTACTTATTATTAAAAATGGGTAATAAAAAAAGCCTTACCTAAAAGGGACGAAATATCTTCCGCGGTTCCACCCTTATTGGCAATAGCCCTACTCTTAAATGTAGCATCACTCAAAAGTCCCCTTCACTTTAGTACAATAATGGTTTGCACTCTATACCATCTCTCTAAAAAGTATCTAAAGTTACTATTCTTTGTCATTGTGAAATTATATTAAGTTATTAATGATAATAATTTCATACCATTATCTATCTTTAAAGACCCTTAGTATTATATAGTTAAAATTATAAAAAAATGGCTCCGCGAAGAGGATTCGAACCTCCAACCTATCGGTTAACAGCCGAGTGCTCCACCGTTGAGCTATCGCGGAATATCATTACAATATTATTATATCAATTTATTTTCAAAATGCAACATCTTTTTAAAACTTTTTGTAAAAAAACAAGTTCTAAAAGTTATTTACATTCAGAACTTGTTTTATGTGTTTTTAGTTTTGTGGTTTCATTGTTGGAAATAATATAACGTCTCTTATAGAATGTGAATCTGTAAGGAACATTACTATCCTATCTATTCCTATTCCAAGTCCACCTGTAGGAGGCATTCCTGTCTCTAATGCACTCATAAACTCTTCATCTATTACGTAAGCCTCATCATCACCAAGCTCTCTTTCCTTAGCTTGTTGATTAAATCTTTCTCTTTGAACTATAGGATCATTTAATTCTGAGTAAGCATTACATATTTCTCTTCCATATATAAACCCTTCAAATCTTTCTGTATATTCTGCATTTCCTCTCTTTTTCTTAGTAAGAGGTGAGATTTCTACAGGGTAATCACACACAAAGGTTGGTTGTATCAACTTACTTTCTGCATATTCTTCAAATAAAGCATTTAATACATCTGCTTTAGTACAATCTTCTATTTCTTTTTTGAATTGTAAATGTTTTTCTTTAGCTATTGCTATTGCTTCTTCATTTGTTTTAATTTCGTTAAAGTCTATATTTGCATATTCCTTAACTAAATCTACCATAGTAGCTCTTCTCCATGGTGGAGTAAGGTTTATTTCTGTACCTTCGTAATTAACTACAGTTTTCCCATGAACCTTCTCACATGCATAAGCAACAAGGTTTTCTGTAAGCTCCATAATATCATTATAATCTGAATAAGCTTCATATAATTCTATCATTGTAAATTCTGGGTTATGTCTTACATCAATTCCTTCATTTCTGAAGTTTTTACCCATATCATAAACTTTTTCAAATCCTGCCACTATGCATCTTTTCAAATATAGCTCTGTTGCTATTCTAAGATACATATCCATATCTAAGGCATTATGATGAGTTGAAAATGGTCTTGCAGCTGCTCCACCAGCAATAGGAGATAGTATAGGTGTTTCCACTTCTAAGAATCCTCTATTATCCAAAAACTCTCTTATAGACTTTATTATTTTAGATCTCATAATAAATGTTTCTTTTACTTTTGGATTTGTTATTATATCAACTTCTCTTTGTCTATATCTTAAGTCTGGATCTTTTAAACCATGCCACTTTTCTGGTAGTGGCTTTAAGGATTTACAAATTAGCTGATACTCTGTAACTTTAACGCTTATTTCTTCTGTTCTTGTTTTGAAAACCTCACCAGTTACACTTATTAAATCTCCAAGGTCTAAAGATTTAAACTCTTTATGTTTCTCCTCACCTAATATATCTATTTTAATGAACAACTGAATTCTTCCATCTTTATCATGAATATCTGCAAAACCAGCCTTACCTTGAACTCTTTTGGACATAAGTCTACCCGCAAGCTTTACTTCTTTACCTTCTAAAGTATCATAGTTGTCCTTAATTTGTAAGGAGGTATGGGTTCTTTCAACCTTATAAACATCAAATGGATCCTTCCCATTTGATTGTAATTCTAATAGTTTTTCTCTTCTTAGTGCTTCTTGCTCACTATAATTTTCTTCTAGTTCATTAATATTAATTTCTTCATTTGCCATTGGATATCCCTCCATCAATCTTTGTTTAATCTCTTCTTATGTTAAGAACCTCGAACTTACTTACACCTTCTGGAACATTTACTTCAATGATTTCCCCAACCTTTTTCCCCACTAAAGAACTTCCTACAGGTGACTCATTAGATATCTTAAATTCCATAGGATCTGCTTCAGCTGATCCTACTATAGTATACTCTACTTCTTCATCAAATTCATAATCTTTAACCTTTACTATAGAGCCAACGGATACAGCATCTGTAGTAATTTCGCTTTCATCTATAACAGAAGCATTCTTTAACATGTTTTCTAGTTGAAGAATCCTCCCTTCAACAAATGCTTGTTCATTCTTCGCTTCATCATATTCTGAATTTTCACTCAAATCTCCGTAACCTAAAGCTACCTTTATCTTTTCTGTTATGTCTTTTCTTCTAACTGTCTTTAAGTGTTCTAATTCTTGCTCTAATTTTTTAACACCCTCATAAGTCATTATATATTTCCTTGCCTCGTTCATTTTTTTCTCCCCTTTTAATTTAAATGTATTTATATTTATATTTATACTCTATTATTAATAAAAGCTTGATTTATATATGAGTCAAGCACATTCTAATAATTATAAATCAGCTAAAATGTATTTGTCAACATACCCTTTTAGGCTATATGTCTATCAGACTTTCATTAAATTTTATATTATGCATAAATACTCCATTATACCTTAAAGCACTTTCTATATCTTTTTCTTGCATTTGGCTCAGTATAGCCCCTATAAGTTCTGGAGATACATCACTTGAAAGCTCATTCCACTGGGTATTAAATGATATATCATTTATTACTGTCCCTTTCAAATTCAAGGGTAAATATTGATTATTTATATACCATACATTATTACAAAATTCATAAGGTTTATCCTTAGTGCTTATAACAAAATCACATAATTTTAAAGCATACTCTTCATCCCAGGTTACTTCTGGCGAAATTCCAAAGTTTGATATTATATTTTGTTGTATCTTTAAAGTTTCTTTTATATTTTTTGATAGAAGTATTATATGCCTACAGCTTTTAGAAATTTCTTTTAATATTCCATATACTTTAATGTCTGAAGCTTCATCTATTAATATAGTACTAGTCTTTAAAGACTTATTAGTTCTTCTAAGAATCAATTTTATACTTTCAACTACACTATATGAAAACAAATCTTTTTGAAAGTCATTAGTAAAATAATAGTCATAATCTCTAATACCTTTTGGACTTATAATAAAGTTATTGTTTTTCATTTTATTTGTTACATTTTTTATGTTACTTTCGTAAGCTACCTGATGTTTATTTTGAGGTAACCTACCCCAATATATATTTAAGTCTATTCCCTTAACATAAACCTTATTATCTATACTACATTTCATCTTATCTGTAATTTTAGAAATCATGGTTAGTTTATCATAAGGAGTACCTTTTTTCTTAATACCTATATTTAATATATCTATCATAAGATTCACCTCATAATATTTATATTTTATATCTATTCTAATTTTCTATATTTATGTATCTTTTAAACTTTCTTTATAGCTTTGCAATATCTCAATAACTTCTTTTGATTCCTTACATATATTAACATCATTTTTTATATCTGTACAGTTTTTTAACCCCTTAATATACAGTGCTATATGCTTTCTCATTTCTCTTACTGCTTTTTCCTCTTTATCATATTCTAATGACCTTTTATAATGTTGTATACATAAATCAACCTTCTCTAAAGGGGTTGGGCTTATAACATTTTCTCCTCTTAGCATATCATTTATTTCATTAAATATCCACGGGTTCCCGAGGGCTCCTCTAGCTACCATAACTCCATCACAGCCTGATAACTCTACAAGGTCTTTAGCATTCTCCGCTGAGAAAACATCTCCATTTCCTATTACAGGAATAGATAATACACTTTTAACTTCTTTTATGATATTCCAATCTGCTTTACCTTGATACATTTGTTCTCTAGTCCTACCATGAACTGTTATAGCTTTTGCTCCTGCTTCTTCTAAACCTTTAGCAAAGTCTACAGCTGTAGACTCACCTTTTGTAAATCCTTTTCTTATCTTTACCGTTACAGGTTTTTTAGATGCCCTTGACACCTCTCTAACAATATCAAAAGCAAGTTTTGGATTTTTCATTAGTGCAGATCCTTCACCATTTTTAATTATCTTAAGGGCAGGACAGCCCATATTTATATCAATTATATCTACATTTTCTCTCTCGCTTAGCTTTTCTGCTATGTTAGCCATGATATAAGGGTCACTCCCAAATATCTGTACCGCCAGTGGCCTTTCATTTTCTGAAACCATTAATAGCCTTTGTGTATTTTCATTTCCATAGTATAGAGCTTTAGCACTAACCATTTCAGTATATGTAAGACCACATCCCATACTTTTACATATAGACCTAAAAGCTACATCAGTAAATCCAGCCATAGGAGCTAAAAAAACGGGATTTTTAATGTATATATCACCTATCTCCATAAGACGACTCCTCATTTTTTTTATATATTATATTTAGTCCTTTTAATGTAAGTAGAGGATCTATCTTATCTATGCATCTTGCTTCCTCAGCAATAAGAGTTGCGAGTCCACCTGTTGCAATTACGAAAGGCTCTTCCTCCCCTAATTCCATCATTTCTTTCTTCATTTTAGATACAATATATTTAACTTGGCCTACATATCCATATATAACACCAGCTTGCATACTAGTTATTGTATTCTTTCCAATAATAGAGCTTGGTTTTGCAAGTTCTATTCTAGGAAGCTTTGCAGCTCTTTCAAATAATGCCTCCGAAGAAATCTTTATACCAGGACAAATGGTTCCACCTAAATAATCCCCATTTTTATTTACTGCACAAAAGGTAGTTGCTGTTCCAAAGTCTATAATAATAATTGGTCTTTTATGCTCATAATGTGCTGCCACCGCATTTACAATTCTATCTGCCCCTACCTCTTTAGGATTATCGTACTTAATATTTATTCCAGTCTTTATACCAGGACCTACAATAACAGGTTCTAATTTAAAATACTTTCTTATAAGATGTTCTAATGAATACATTATATTAGGAACTACAGAAGATATTATAACCCCTTTTATTTGTTTGTATTCTAAATCGCTGTATAAAAATAATTGTAATATTTCTATGCCATATTCATCTGATGTCTTTTTTGCATCTGTAGATAGTCTCCAGTCTGCAATAAGATTGTCTTTATCAAAAACTCCAAGTACTATATTAGTATTTCCTACATCGATAAGTAATACCACTATAATCACCACCCTATTAAATATTATAAAAAAGCAGCCAAAAAGCTGCCTTTATTTTTTCTCTATACCTCTTATCTTCTTAAGTTCTAAAAATTATATGTCTTATTAACCTTAAATTATAGTTTGACAATATAATTCTAACAACTAAATATAATTTGTCAAGTTTTTTATTAAAACCACAGAGATTTCGCATTAAAATCCCAGTGAAAATTTTACTCTTACTGTAATTGTCACCTATTACATTCATTAAGATATATGGAAACACAACACAAAGATAGGTCGCAAAATGGCTATAAATTCCCCCTCCCCAAAGTATCTTCAAAATTAATTTACAATTATTAAACTAGTTAAGTAGTATCGAAGATAGGATTTATCCAATCTTGTACTAATAGCATCTCATCCCTTAAATCCTCAATTATATTTATTTGCAACATCCTTTTTCTTCTAAACCCTCTAATGCACCGAAAAAAATATAATTGCATTAAGTTAAAGGCTATTACTATAAACATAAGCACTGTTTCTACACCTGTAGGGCTATGAAGAAAGCAATGATCTAAATGCCACTCCGTTTTTAACTGATGAAACGCATTATTTTCAATATCCCATCTTTTATGCATTATCTTCCACAAAGTTTCTACTGAAGTAAATTTGTCTGTAGTTATAATCCATGATTCTTTGATTTCTACTTTATCTTTTTTATGTACTTCTTCTATAAACTTTATAAATCTTACTTTTATCTCTGAATTAGACATTTCAAAATTATCTTCATCCCAGGCTTTTATTTTTATATAGTTGTTACTTTTTCTATTCACAACCCACTTTTTATTTGGCTCCCTGCACTTGAATAAAGCTAATGCATCTTTGACAATATGAAGTCTTTCATCTTTAACTCGTACTACTGCATTCATTCCAATTGATAGCACTTCTTTAATCCAAGTGGATTTACAATATAGAGCGTCAGCGACTATGATATCTGCAAAATGATGAAATTCTTTATATAGCCTATTGATTAGGCGTTTCCCTCCGGTAGTTTCACCTTCATCCTTATTTGATCCATCTGTTTTAGGTTCAAGCATTTCCTGTCCTAAAATAAGGTGCGGATCAGAGCCTACAGTTGAACATACTACTGACCTGTGAAAATAATGAGTAACTCCACCATTGTGAACTCGGCTAAGACATTTATCACAACACTTTTTGGTGCTTTCAAATAATTCTACACCATCTATTGCCACTACCTTTAAACCATCCATAGTACTAGCTCTAAAGACTTTATTTTTTACCGCAGTTTTTATTATTTGATTGTGCATATTATTTAAACCTTCTAAGTCAAAGTCGCTTAATGAGCGCCTAACGGTATCAATACGTGGCACTTTAGTTTTCTTAGGTAGCAACTTTTTAAATTTATTTTTTTCAAGTAAGTGTTCTAATCTATTGAAACTTCTTATTTGAAGTATAAACCCAAATAATACCACAAAGGAGATTGTTGAAACTTTTGCAGAAAATTTTATTCTTTTATCCTTTAAGGTATTGATTTTTTTGCCTATATGATATACCTTATTAATATAGGTGAGCATTTGTTTTAAATAATTTGTGTTCATTTTATCAGCATCCTTTTATTTTAAGTTTCTAGTTAAAACTATTATAAAAAGGATGCTTTTATTATGCAAGTTTTTCCCTTATAAATTCCAGCAAAAATCGGAATTAATAACGATTTTCTTAATTTGATACAAATCATTATAAATCAACGGGCTATCGCCCTAAAAACTTTTCAAGTGCTAAACTTCTGTTAAAACCACATAAATATTTAATAGATATATCAAAATAAGAAGACTACCTTTAAAGTTTCTTTAAAGGTAGTCTTCTTATTTATATTAAGTTTATTAAAATAATCCTAGTATTTCTCCACTTTCAGTTATATCCATGTTTTCTGCTGCTGGTACTTTTGGTAGACCTGGCATAGTCATTATATCTCCTGTTAAGGCAACTATAAACCCTGCACCATTTGAAACTTTAACTTCCTTTACCGTAACTTCAAATCCTTCAGGTCTTCCCAAAAGCTGTGGATTATCAGATAATGAGTATTGAGTTTTAGCTACACATATAGGTTTTTTATCAAGTCCAAACTTTTCAAGTTCCTTAATTTGTTTTTCTGCTTGGATTTCATAAATAACGCCCTTAGCACCATATATAGTTGTTGCTATTTTATTTATCTTTTCTTTTATACTTAAATCACTGTCATACAATACGCTAAACTTACTCTCTTCATTTTCTATTGTATCTATAACAATTTTAGCAAGTTCCATTCCGCCCTCTCCGCCTTTAGCCCACACTTCTGTTAACGCCACTTTTGCTCCTATATTATTGCAATAATCTTCTATAAACTTTAATTCCTCATCTGAATCTGTTAAGAACCTATTTATTGCAACAACCGGCGCAACTCCAAAAGCCTTGATATTTTCTATTTGTTTTTCCAAATTTTTTATTCCATTTGCTACAGCCCCTACATCATTTTTACCTAAATCTTCTTTCTTTACTCCACCATGATGTTTTATAGCTCTTACTGTAGCTACTATAACAACACAATTAGGTTTTAAATTTCCAAACCTGCACTTTATATCAAAGAATTTTTCTGCTCCAAGATCAGCACCGAATCCAGCTTCAGTTACTACGTAATCCCCTAGTTTTAATGCTGTTTTAGTTGCAATTATACTATTACATCCATGTGCTATGTTAGCGAAAGGTCCTCCATGAATTATCGCAGGAGTATTTTCTAGTGTTTGAACTAAATTAGGCTTTATAGCATCCTTCATCAAAAGAGCCATTGCACCTTGAACCTTTAAGTCTTTGCAATAAATAGGATGTCCTTTTAAACTATAAGCTACCAATATATCTCCCATACGTTCTTTAAGTTCCATAAGACTATTAGAAAGACATAGTATAGCCATAACTTCCGAAGCTACAGTTATCATAAATCCATCTTCTCTTAAAAATCCATTTGGTTTGCCACCAAGTCCTACAACTGTCTTCCTTAATGCTCTATCATTCATATCCATAACTCTTTTAAAAACTATCCTTCTTGAATCAATCTCTAGTGAATTTCCTTGATGAATATGGTTATCTATAGCTGCTGCTAATAAGTTATTTGTTGTAGTTATGGCATGCATATCTCCAGTGAAATGAAGATTTATCTCTTCCATAGGTACTACTTGTGCATACCCACCACCAGCTGCTCCACCCTTAACACCAAAAACTGGTCCTAAAGATGGTTCTCTAAGTGCAATTACTGCGTTTTTATCCATTTTGCATAATGCTTGACCAAGTCCTACCGTAACAGTTGACTTACCTTCTCCTGCTGGTGTTGGATTTATAGCTGTTACCAGTATTAACTTTCCATCTTTTTTATCTTTGTTTTTTTCTAAAATATCTAAGGAAAGCTTACACTTATATTTACCATAAAAATCTACATCATCTTCTAGTATCCCCATCTTTTTAGATATATTTTTTATTGGCATCATTTTTGCCTCTTGTGCTATTTGAATATCAGTTTTCATATTATACTCATGTCGATTAAATTATCGACACTACCTCCCTCCATATATTTATTTAAATACAACAAATCTATTAATGGTTTGTGTATTATATTTTATTACACTGTTAGTATTAACTTATCTTTTGCATAAAATCCTTTTTGGTGACTCTATATCTATAGTGACTTTATTCACCTATTTTGCTTTCACCGTTAAATGGTTCTATGTATAACTTAAATATATTATATCATATTTTCCTATATATACTGTATAACTTATTATATATTTCAATAATAGGCAATATTCAAGCAAATTCAAATACTCTAGTCATTGCGAACCCTTCTTTATAAGTTATAAAAAAAAGGCTATCTTATTAAGATAACCTTCTTTTATTTATGCGTTTTGAAATAATTGTTCAAATTCATCCGCTTCTAGCTTTTCTTTCACCAAAAGTTGTTGTGCCACAGCATGAAGCTTATTTAAATTATCTTTCAATAAGGTTTGTGCCTCATCGTAAGCTCTATCTATAAGGCCCTTTATTTCTCTATCTATTTTAGCTCCTATTTCTTCGCTAAAGTTTCTTCCACGGCCTAGGTCTCTTCCTAAGAATACTTCATCGTGATCTGCTCCAAAAGCTATTGGCCCCATGGCTTCACTCATTCCATATTCCATAACCATTTTTCTTGCAATGCTACTAGCCCTATCGATATCATTTTTTGCACCTGTGCTTATATCACCTATAATAAGTTGTTCCGCGACTCTACCACCTAAAAGTCCAACCATTTCATCTTCTAACCTGGACTTTGAGATATACGCCCTATCTTCTTCTGGTAAGTGCATAGTATATCCTCCAGCCATTCCTCTTGGAACTATGCTTATTTGATGAACTGGATCTGAGTTAGGTAAAAGCTTCATTACTACTGCGTGGCCTGCTTCATGATAAGCTGTAAGTTTTCTATCACCTTCACTTATAACTCTGCTCTTTTTCTCTGGTCCTGCTATAACTCTTGTTATCGCTTCTTCCATTTCTTCCATTTCAATAAACTTCTTATCTTTTCTAACTGTTAATAATGCAGCTTCATTAGTTAAGTTCTCTAAATCAGCTCCTGTAAATCCTGGAGTTCTTTTAGCTAAAACTTTTAGATTTATATCTTCTGATAAACGTTTGTTTTTTGTATGGATTTGAAGTATTTCTTCTCTTCCCTTTACGTCAGGTGCTCCAACCATTATTTGTCTATCAAACCTTCCTGGTCTAAGAAGAGCAGGATCTAATATATCCGGTCTGTTAGTTGCAGCAATCATTATTATTCCTTCATTAGCACCAAACCCATCCATTTCAACTAAAAGTTGATTTAGTGTTTGTTCTCTTTCATCATGTCCACCGCCAAGTCCAGCACCTCTTTGTCTACCTACTGCATCAATTTCATCTATAAATATAATACATGGAGCATTTTTCTTTGCCTGTTCAAATAGGTCTCTAACTCTAGACGCTCCTACTCCAACGAACATTTCAACAAAGTCAGATCCAGATATACTAAAGAACGGAACTCCTGCTTCTCCAGCTATGGCCTTTGCAAGAAGTGTCTTTCCAGTACCTGGAGGTCCAATTAAAAGAACTCCTTTAGGTATTCTTGCACCTAATTCCAAATATCTTTTAGGTTGCTTTAGGAAATCTACTATTTCTGCTAGTTCTTCTTTTTCTTCATCTGCACCGGCTACATCGTTAAATGTAACCTTCTTTTTATCTGGTGTAGCCATTTTAGCCTTACTCTTTCCAAAATTCATGACTCCTCGGTTTCCACCACCGCCACCTTGGGATTGCTGCATAAATATAAACCACACTGCAAAAAGCATTACTCCCATAAGTAAAAGTGTAGGGATCATTTGAACCCATACCGATGTATTTCTAGGAGCCTCATAAGTCTCCTTTATTTCTCCTGTGTTAGGATAGCTAGTCATAAATTGATATAATCTTTGTGCAGGCACTACAGTTATAAAGGCCTTGCCGTCACTTAGAGTACCCTCTACTAGCATCTTATCTTCTCTAACTTTTATATTTGTTATGTTATTATTTTTCCATTCTTGTTGAAATTCATTAAATGCTATTGTATTTGTACCTTTACCTGTTTGAGACCATGTTAAAGCTGCAATTATTGCAAATATAAATACTATAGTCCAGGCCGTTGCACTTGAAAATTTCTTCATTATAGGCCCCCCTCTCTTTTTCGTTATTCTAAGATTTTAACACACTAAATTTTTCATTACAATAAGTACTAACGTTAATTATTTATTTATAAATAGATTCTTTTAATATACCAATGTAAGGGAGATTCCTATATCTTTCAGCAAAGTCCAATCCATAACCTACTAAAAAATAATCCGGAACGTCAAATCCTAAATATTTTACACCTATATTAGCCTTTCGCCTGTCTTTTTTATTTAATAGGCATGCTATTTCTATGCTCTTTGGGTTTCTACCGTTTAGGTATTTAATTAAATACTCTAAAGTTATACCTGAATCAATTATATCTTCAATTATAATTACATGTTTATTTTCTATAGACTCATCTAAGTCCTTTAATATTCTAACCACTCCAGAACTTTCGCTTCCATTTCCATAACTAGAAACAGCCATAAAATCCATGCTACAATATATAGAAATTTCTTTCATAAGTTCCGACATAAACATTACAGATCCCTTAAGTACGCCAATAAGTACTAATTCCTCCCCTCTGTAATCTTCGCTAATCTTACTACCAATTTCTCTTACCTTTTCTTTTAACTCTTCCTCCGTTAAAAGAACCTTTTCGATATCATTTTTCATTAGTAACTTTCCCCTCTTTCAATAGTTATACTTAAAATGTTTTTAGTTTTATGTTCTACCTTAAAAAGTTCACTAACCTTATAACCCTCTATCCAAGCTATATGATTATGAAAGCATATAAGTACAACACTATCTCTTTGTTCTCTAGGTACCTTTTCATCAATAAATATATCCTTTAACTTTTTACTACCTGACATACCATAAGGAATAAATTTATCACCGGCTTTTCTATATCTAATGTTTATATCTCCTTTGATTTTATCTGCATCAAAGTACTTACAATTAGATTTGCCCTTTAAATTTAAATTACTAATATTATCATCATTTAATAATTTTATAAATAAGGACATTTGAAATTCAGGTATGTTAATATTAATACCACCCTTTAACTCCTCTTCATTATAATCCTTTAAATTAATTATTGAACTTAAGTTTTCTTTTTTTATAACCTTTTTAGAATTCTTTTTTATAAATATATCTCCATATACATTAGATACCGTGATATCGTGTGGGAGATTTACTGTCTTCCCTGTTCCTTGAATACTTAAGGATACTATGCTAGAAATATGTGTCATTTCTATATTATTTAATGTACCTTCTAACTTTTCTATAGAGTACCTTATTATTCTAGTAACAATTGAATCGTGTTCTTTAAAAGCCTCTTTATGAATTATTATATCTCTTTTAGAATTTATTTCTACATATTTCATAAACTTTTCATAAGATATCTTTTCTAAATAATCATTATCTCTTACCATAAGTTCTGAAAACCTATTTAATGTATTTATTATATCTTTATTAAAATTCTCTTTTATATAAGGTATAAGTTCTAACCTAACCTTATTTCTAGCATATATAGGTTCATTATTAGTTTTATCTATTCTTGGACGTAGTTTATTTATCGCACAGTAATCCTCAATCTCTTTCCGTGAGATTATTAATATAGGTCTTATATATGTATTATCTCTTACAGGCTTTATTCCTGCAAGTCCTTCTATACCAGTTCCACGCATAATTCTCATAAGAATCGTCTCAGCTCTATCATTAGAATTATGAGCTAATGCTACTTTATTTATATTTAAATCTTTCTTTAAGCTTTCAAAGAAATCGTACCTCACATCTCTACCTGCCATTTCACTAGATATTCCTCTTTCTTTAGATATGACATTAATATCCGCAACCTTTACATAACAAGGAATATTAATCGAGGAACAAATCTCTTTTACATATCTCTCATCTTCATCAGCCTCTTCCCCTCTTAGTTTATGATTTATATGTGCCGCATAAAGGGTTATTCCTAGATCATCTTTTAATCTATAAAGTACGTGTAATAAAGTTATAGAATCTGGCCCACCAGATAGAGCAACTAAAACCTTGTCATCTTTTTGTATCATTGAATACTTTTCTATGTATTCTAAAATCCTTTTTTCCATTAATCCACTTCCTAATTCCTATAATAACATATTATATCATACTTATATAAATAATTTATTACAATAAAAATAGAACTCAATACTTTAATTCAAGAGGCTAATTCTATATATATTACTACAATATCATATTGTAGTAATAATTTAAATACAGAATTACAACCTCTTAAAATTTAGAGTCCCCATCCTACATCTTTATTAATACAAGTTATACACCTTAGAGACTATAGCCGTCATATCATCTTTAATCTTTCCTCCAGACAATTCTTTAACTCTTTCTAAAATATCTTCCGCTAATTCTTTCGGGGTGTTTTTATTGCTTTTAATAAGATACTCCGCTAACCACTCAATACTTCCACCCTCACAACAATCTAAAACACCATCACTTACAGTAACAACTATATCTCCATTTTTCACCCTTTTATCTATTATATCAATATCCACCTTGTCTAAAACTCCAATAGGTAAGGTTTTAGATTTTATAATATCTATTTTTTGATCTCTTTTAATAAAACTAGCCACTGCGCCTACCTTCATAAAAGTTATCTTTCCGCTATATAAGTCTATAGAATTTAAGTCTAATGTAGAGAACTTTTCATCCTCGGAAAATTTAAATCCCATTATGGAATTCACAGTATTAATAGCAGTAATCTTATCAAATCCCGCATTTGTAAATCTTTCTATTAATTCTATGGCTGCTCTACTTTCTTCACTAGCTTGTGGCCCCGAACCCATCCCATCACTTATTATAGTCATATATGTGCCATCTTTAACCTTCCCAAAACTATAACTATCACCATTAAGCACTTCACCATCTTTACATCTTCTAGAAATGGCTGTAGCAACGTGATACTTAGGTGTTTCTTCAAAGGTTATAGTACAATTGTTGCTTTCTGGGTTTATGACACACCCCTCATCAAAAATGCACATTGGCCTCCCTACAGCATCGTTTATAACAGGCAATATCTCCTTAACACATTTTTGTCCTCCACCACAAGAGGCTAGGGTAATTTTAACCTTCAACCTAGCATTTCTATCATCATAACACAATATGTCATTTATCTTTATATTAAACTTATTAAGATATCTTCTTATATGCCTTTCAATTTCATTGTTAATAGATACCTCCGAACTAAAATCCTTAACTATTTCCCCTATAGATTTCGCCATATTATGAATTTGAGAAGCTAATAATTTTCTTCCCTCTCCTAGCCTACTTCTCCACATTTCATTTATAACATATGAATTTAAGAGCTCTTCAGAATTTTTTATAAGTGAAGTTCTTTTAACGCACTTTCTATCTATTTCTTCAGGTATTTTTGGTATACCCTCTTGATAATTTTGTATAAGCTCACTAAAAGCTATATAGGTACAGTGCATCTCTCTTTTCCAGCATATAGACTTCATATCACAATTACTACAAACACGATCTGCTAAATTCTCTACAAGCGCACTACTTTTAGTTTTCATAAGCAACTTATCATTATCTACCAAGTTATTTAAAGTACTCGACATGTTTAATAATACATCAGAAAAACTATCAAGCTTTTCTGTAAATACTTCCTTTAACTTATACATATAGCTTTCATTAATGATATCTTGCTTCTTTTCCCACCCAAGTTCTATAGATATCTTTTCATAAATCTTATTTGGAATTGACATAAAAATTAAGACACTTAGGATTCCTTCTATAAGTTTAAAATCTGTACTTAATCCTAAATACACTTTAAGCAGTGTAAATACCGTTATATAAGATAGCGCAGTGAACCATTTTCCTGTCTCTTTAAATATCCCCATTACAAATCCACATATAGAATATACTACAACGTAATTAACCATATTGTCTGATGTTATACCCATAATTATCCCTATAGATACACCTGTTCCTGCACCAGTAGAACTTCCATTCACATAAGCCATTATACACACAAATACGAGTCCTATAACATTTCTAATATCTATATTGAAAATCTTAATACCCCATGTACCTGAAATTGTTAAAGATAGCACTATGGCCATACTTATTATTTCTTCGTTTGTAAAAAGATGCTTACTTTTAAAATCCTTTGAACAAGTTAACGCATAATCTATAATTATATATATAGGAATTATACACCCTATCTGAAATAGTGAAGTCAAAATATTTATACCAAGGGTATACCCACTTATTATCATCTTGAAAAAAATAGATTCTAATACCATAATTAGGGTTAGATATATTATTCTTTTTCTTCTATTTATTTTTGTTGTTAAATGTGAAAAGAGTATAGTACTACCTATAATTATTATATAAAGAGCTATATCTTCAATTTTATTATATAGGGTAACATATCCTAAGAGAGCTCCTGTCCCAGCTGCAATATCAAGTTTATCCTTTCTTTCATTAACAACCGCCATTATAAAAGCTATACCAAAAGGAGCTGTACTATTAATAAGCATCACCCTACTTATAGATATAGCTACCAAAAAATATAGAACTATTTTAATCACCGATACATATTCTTCTCTTTTTTCTTCTTTAGTCTTTTCTTTTAGTCTTTTATAAGTTACAACCTCCGCACCATATTGCATAGTATGTGTCCCCCTCTACTTCTTTAAGTTTTATTCTTATTAATCTCATGTAAGTAACCTTTATCTTAATTAGATTATAACAAGATCTTAAGGAAATAAATGTCACAAGGTGTTTGTAGACTTTTTATTATTAGGACATAAAATGCTTTCATATTTTCTTAAATTCAAAAAAGATACCTTATTTGGTAAGGTATCATCTTAAAATTATATTTTATTTGTCGTGTATCAAAAGAAATCATATTAATATGTGGATAACTTTTAGTTATAAGAAGATATCCACATATTTTTTCTCATACATTAACAAATTATTTGCTTCAAGTGATAATTATAACATTAAAAGATAAATATCCTTTAGTTAATTTCACTTTGATTTTTAGACATAAATAAAAAGTATTCGTAAAGATTAATCTTTACGAATACTTTTTTTTATAATAGATAAGCTTTTATCTATATTTAATTTTGGTTGCGGAGGTAGGACTTGAACCCACGACCTTCGGGTTATGAGCCCGACGAGCTGCCAACTGCTCCACTCCGCGTCATTATTATTTAATTAAATATATAAGTAAATTGGTGCTGAAGACCGGAATCGAACCGGTACGGTGTTCAACCACCGCAGGATTTTAAGTCCTGTGCGTCTGCCAGTTCCGCCACTCCAGCATCTTTGGTAGCGGAAATAGGACTTGAACCTACGACCCTTCGGGTATGAACCGAATGCTCTAGCCAGCTGAGCTATTCCGCCATATTTACTTTTTGGTTGCGGAGGTAGGACTTGAACCCACGACCTTCGGGTTATGAGCCCGACGAGCTGCCAACTGCTCCACTCCGCGTCATTATTATTTAATTAAATATATAAGTAAATTGGTGCTGAAGACCGGAATCGAACCGGTACGGTGTTCAACCACCGCAGGATTTTAAGTCCTGTGCGTCTGCCAGTTCCGCCACTCCAGCATCTTTGGTAGCGGAAATAGGACTTGAACCTACGACCCTTCGGGTATGAACCGAATGCTCTAGCCAGCTGAGCTATTCCGCCATATTTACTTTTTGGTTGCGGAGGTAGGACTTGAACCCACGACCTTCGGGTTATGAGCCCGACGAGCTGCCAACTGCTCCACTCCGCGTCATTATTATTTAATCAAATGTATAAGTGTATTGGTGCTGAAGACCGGAATCGAACCGGTACGGTGTTCAACCACCGCAGGATTTTAAGTCCTGTGCGTCTGCCAGTTCCGCCACTCCAGCATTTCATGTTTTTTCTTGGCGACATACATTATTATATATCATGTTATATCTATTGTCAACAACTTTTTTTATTGTGATTTTTATGTGCTATTTTTATCCCTTTACAATCCGTTAACACGTTGCAATATAAGGCTTTCAAAGATTTATTTTTTTATAACATTTTTTTGATTTTAAGTTCTCAGTAAAACAAAATATCTTTTTAAAATAAAAATAACCCCCTATATTAAAAATCTAGAGGGTTACCACTTATCATGCTAAGTTACATTTTTTTATTATATCCTCTTGATCTATTGTCTTGATGTTTTTTTACATCTTGTAATCTTTCTTCACTATCCTTTAAAAATCTTGTCATTATATCTTCAAAGTTACCTGAAGCTGCCTTACCTTTTTCTGATTCCCAATCAATTTCAGCTGGTTTATTAGATCTTTGCTTTACGCTAGCTTGTTTGATAGAAAGACTAATTTTGCCATTATCATCTATAGAAATAACTTTTACTTTTACCTTATCTTGTTCTTTAAGATATTCTCTTATATCCTTAACAAAATTATCTGCTACTTCAGAAATATGAACTAAACCTGTTTTTCCTTCAATTTCAACAAAAGCCCCGAAATTAGTAATGTTAACCACTGTACCTTCTAAAATGTTTCCTGCCATTAAGGTCATATTAAAAAGACTCCTCCTTAAAAATAATTAATATATTATATTATATAAAATAATAAACCTAAACTCAAGTGAGTTACTCTGACTTACTGTCTATTACAGGAGTCTCTCCAGACTTTACATATCCTAATCTTTCTCTTACTTGTTTTTCCTTGTAAAGTCCAGTGTTTGATAACTCAAATTCATCTTTTAACTTTTGATTTTTTTCTTTTACTAATTCTAGCTCCTTTTCTTGCTTATATATATCTTTTTTAATCTTACCCATAGTTAATTGTTGAGTAATTATTGTATATAAGCTAAAAATCAATAATAAAATTATTATTACACTTTTAAGGGTAACTTTTTTGTTTTTCATAGTTCTTTTCCCCTTTAAGATAATAGTACGGTTTATCTATATCTCTATTTTAAATATAAAACCTATTTTATTCAAGTGTTTTCATAGTTATTTTTTACTTTTGTTATAAAATATTAATTTTAATGGGTAAAACAAGTGATTAAAGCTCATTCTAAACAGCTTTCCTATAAATCCATATATAGAATATTGCACTTTTAAAATATATTCACTTAAAATTTTAAGGTATATATATATCCCTAGAACTATGTATAGGTAAACATAGGGTACAATAAGAGCATAATTGGTATAAAGCAAAAAAACAAATACAATAATCGATGATAAAATCCAAAATAAAAGATCTTGGAAAGTCGATAATAATTTATTTTTATTGTGACCTCTTATAACTCTATAAAAATCAAATAATATACCAGTTATAATACCTGATAGTATGCTAAATAGTATCGTCTTAAATTGAAATAATAAGGGTATTATCATCTTTATCTCCACCTATTTAAATAATCTTTTTATTATGCCTTCTGTATTAACTCTTTTTGCTTCTAAAGTGCTATATACAAATGAATCTATAGTTCCACCAACTATTACTTCTCCATTTTGAACATCTAACTTGTTCATCTTCAAGTTTTTGCCTCTTATGTTTAACACTCCGACGCATGTATTTAGAGAAATGGTTTCTTCATTAAAATTGAATACTTCTATAACACCTGTAAGAAATAACCTCTTTCTATTATCTAAAGTCAAATTGCTTCTTTTATCTTCAACTTTGATGTCTTTTTTATTTTCCATAAGAAAACAACCTCCTACTATATTTCTCTACAATATATGTGAAAGGCTGTATATATATGCTATTTATTTTTTACACCTATTTTAGTTATATACAAGTTATAACTTAACCACCTTTTAAGAGACTAAAGTTCTTGCATAAATCGTTATATATGAAAATTATGAGATTTCTTGAAAGCCTTTTGTAAAAGCTTTCTAATCTTCTATATCCTCTTCACCCTCTATTATTTCATACATAAGTCTAGCCTCTTCTTTTTTAACATGTTCTGAAAGTTTTAACACTTCTGCCTTTAAAGAGTTATTAGCAAACTTAATCTCTATTATATCTCCCTCTTTAATATCCGTACTTGCCTTAGCTACTTTTGAATTAATAGTAACTCTACCACTTTCACAAATTTCTTTTGCAACTGTTCTTCTCTTTATTATTCTAGATACTTTTAGATATTTATCTAATCTCATTTTAATTCCCCCTACAAAAATAACCCGAGATAAACCCGGGTTAAATAGTTTTCCAATTACTTGTTTACTCTTTCCTTGAACTCTTTACCAGCTTTAAATACTGGAGCAGTTGTTGCAGGAATCTTTATAGTTTCTTTAGTTCTTGGGTTTCTTCCTTCTCTCTCAGCTCTTTGTCTTGTTTCGAAAGTTCCAAATCCAACTAATTGAACCTTTTCACCTTTTTCTAAAGACTCTTCTACGCTTTCTATAAAAGCTTTTAATGCTATTTCTGCATCTTTTTTAGTTAATTTACTTTTTTCAGCCATGCTTGAGATTAATTCTGATTTATTCACTTTTATTTCCTCCTTTAAATTAGAGTTAGTTTAAACCTAAACAATATATCGAATAAGTTTGTATGTATAAGTTTTATAAATTTATTATACATTATCATATTATATAATTAATTGCAATACAAGTCTACATCTACATTACAAGTATTTTATCTTTTTATTTGTAATGTGCTATTTGAGAACGCAAAATACTTTTATAAATATTACTATTCTACATTTACATTAATTCCCCTTTTAAACTGTCTCTTTTTTGTTATTTACCTTTTGATAAATTCCATAACTTATCCATTTCCTTTAGTGACATCCGCTCTAATTTTACCTTTTTATCTCTAGCTGTATCTTCAATAAATCTAAATCTTTTTATGAATTTATTTATAGTTTTATTAAGGGCAAGTTCTGAATCTATTCCTAGTATCCTAGCTACATTAACACAAGAAAATATCAAATCTCCCATTTCTTCTTCTATTATTGCCTCATTTGAACCTTTGTATACTTCCTTTAGTTCATAAAACTCTTCTATTATCTTTTCCATAGCTCCATCTACAACATCAAAGTCAAAGCCTACCTTTTTAGCCTTTGATTGTACCTTTTCTGCTCTTATTAAAGAGGGTAAAGATTTTGCTATATGTTTCATAGCATCTACCACAGTGTCATATCCCTTTTCTATACCTTTTATTTCTTCCCAGTTTATTATAACCTCTTTTGAATTATTAACTTTTGTATCTCCAAACACATGAGGGTGTCTATCTATCATCTTCTTACTTATAGAATTTATGATGTCATTAATGTTAAAATAACCTTCTTCTTTTCCTATAACAGCATGAAACACTACCTGTAGTAGTACATCGCCTAATTCTTCTATAATCTTTTCATCATTCTTTTCCTCTATGGCCTCTATAACCTCATAGCTCTCTTCTACTAGATACCTTTTTAGACTTTCATGTGTTTGTTCTCTGTCCCATGGACACCCCTCTTCAGACCGTAATTTCTCCATTATCTCTAATAGGTCACTTAAGCCTTTATTTTCTTTACCTCCTTTAGGTATGTATAATGATGTTAGGTAATCTATGTCCGTTTGCCTGTCTAATGTATATAGTGGTATTTTCCTTATGCTCTCCTCTCCCTTAACACCAGCTGCCCGAACAAAGTATATTTCTTTATCATAATGGTAGTAATCTAGTAATCTAATCTTAACCGCTGATGATATTAACTTATCATATACCTGGGTTATTATTAATCCTGTATTATTATCTAATCTTTGATTTTCAACATCAAAAGCATCTATTATTTTAAGTCCATTTATGGGATCTATCTTTAGTCTTTCTATGATAACATCAATAAAGCTTACCGCTGGGACAATCTCTATAGGTATCCCCTGGGCTTCACATAATTGTATTAAGATATTTACAGTCCTCTCTGCTACTAAAGGGTGACCAGGTACTGCATATATAACCTCGTCCACTATTTCATGCCTTTTTATTAAATCCTCAGCTATAAACTGATATACTTTGTCAAAACTATCAAACTTATCATAAGCAAAGTCATAGGTATGAACTTTTATATCCATACTTTTAATATAGTCTACCGTTGGATGTTTTTCTGTTCTTAGATATATATCTTTTCCTGACTTAAGCTCATTTAATGTGCCTAATGTTAATGCTTCAGGTGATCCAGGTCCTAGGCCTAGTATTTTAATCATTTGTTTCTCCCCTATCTACTTAAAAATCTATCTTTTATATAGTTATATTTAAATACTCCAAAAGCAATCACTAAAATTATATATATAATAATACCTAGAAGTATGGATACAATGCAAGCTATACCGTTGCTACCAGTATAAATAATTGCTTTATTATAACTTATAATCACCGCTATTATCATTATAACAGATGCATAAGATGGTTTTATAGTGGTATTATAATAATCTATGCTTATATTTAGCTTTTTTCTTACATCCTTCATATTGAGATATGCTGCTATTGTATACGCAACTATTGTTCCTATGACAGCACCGTAAATATTGAAAAATGGCAATGGAACCATAAACAATGTTATCATCACTTTAAATATACATCCCACAAAAAGGTTTATGATAGGTTTAAAATAATGTCCTGTACCTTGTAATATTGCAGTGCTTATTTGAGCTAATGCCGTAGCTGGTATAGATAAAGATAAATACTTTAATATATTATATCCTTCCCCATAATTCGGAAATATAAGCGTCATTATAGGCTTTGCTAAAAACATAAGTCCTAGCATAGATGGAATTGCAATTACAGATGATACCTTAATTGCAACCTCCACCTTATTTATAATGTCACTTTTTCTTCTTAATATATACGCCTCCGCAATAATTGGGATTATTGCAGAACACAATGCAACACAAAGTGTTAAAGGAACATTTACTAGCACATTAGCTTTTCCTGTTAACTGACCATAAAGTATTGTAGCCCCTTTAGATGTGAGTCCGGCTTCTAGCAGCTTTTTAGGAACTAAAATCGAATCTATGAGTCCCATTATAGTTGCAACTGTTGCACCAAGGGACAATGGCATTGAAATTCTAAGTAAGCTTTCTAGAATCTTTTCATCCTTTTTTAATTTAAATAGACTTATTGGCACTTTTATCCTTATATATTTTATGGTTAAATAAACACCTCCAAAAAGCCCTCCTGCGGATGCACCAAGAGCAGCTCCTCCCGCTGCATATTCCACTCCATAAGGTAATAATAAAACAGCAAGTCCAACTCCTATTATCACTCGACCTAGCTGCTCAATAATTTGAGATACAGCTGTTGGCTTCATATTTTGTAATCCTTGGAAAAAACCTCTAAGTACACTCATTATGGCTATAAATGAAGGTGCTATAGATATTGCAATAAGCGAGTAATATGAATTTTCACTCCACTGCAAATAACTTATTATGTGTTTAGAAAATATAAGAAGCAAAGCAGTGCTACCAAGCCCCATAAAAATCATCAATATGAAAGATTCTTTAAGAACCTTCATTATTCCTTCTTTGTCACCTAAAGCATTTTTTTCGGAAACTAATTTAGATATAGCTATTGGCACTCCTGAAGCTAAGGCTATAAAAAAGGTATAAAGAGGATAGGACATTTGATAATACCCTATTCCTTCATCCCCTATTAACATTATAAGAGGCCATCTAAAAAATAATCCTAAAAACTTAGATATGATTCCTGCAAGTCCAAGTATTATAGTGCCCTTAATAAGTGAGTGTTTTTTCATGTGATACCTCCAAATCTTATAAATAGTTTACTAATTATGTCTATTTTAAGATTTGAGGTATTATTACTAAAATTTATTTATTAGTTTTATTCTTATTAAAAACAATAATATACTGAATATATTATTGTTTTTATGTCAATAATCTTAATGTTGTAGCAAGTAATTATGCGTTATATTCAATTTAATTACTGCTCCATTTGTTTACCTAAGAAGGAAGATGCAGTTTCAGCGATTTTAAGTTCTAATTCACCAAACTTTTGCTGTTCCTCTTTTGAAAGAATTATAACTGCTCCTATTGCATCTCCTTCTGCTAATATAGGAGATATAACCTGTGCATAGTACTTTTCTGCAGGTTCCTCTTCATTGTAAACTGCAATCAAGTTATCTTTTTCTCTTGACAGCATTATTGGTCTTCTTTCTTCCATAACCTTCTCTAACTCTCCACTAATCTTCTTTTCCATATAATCTTTTTTAGGAGTTCCACTAACTGATATAAACTCATCTCTATCACATATCAATATTATATTCCCTATTGATTGTTGCAAAGAATCTGCATATTCTTTTGAAAAGTCACCTAGTTCTCCTATTGGAGAGTATTTCTTTAATATAACTCCCCCTTCCCTGTCTGTAAATATCTCTAAGGGATCACCTTCTCTAATCCTTAATGTCCTTCTTATTTCCTTAGGTATGACCACTCTTCCAAGGTCATCTATACGTCTAACTATTCCAGTAGCTTTCATTTATTTTCCTCCTTACTTGTTTATTACTATTGATTTATTGCATTATTATTATCTATCAACACATGTAATTTTATACACTATTGTAGGTTTTTATTTTCATATGGCTAATTTAACAAAAGTAATGGCCAAATATGACTTCATTGTCAAAAACAAATAAAAGCTATAAAAAGGTGTAATAACCTTCTTATAGCTTTTATCTTTATCTTATTTATATATTTATATTCTCTTTATATCTTTTAACTTTAAGTTCCTTTTCCCAATCTTTCAATGTATTGTCAAAGGTTTCTTTTTTCTTTGTCTTTAATACCTCATCAGTAATTTGTTGTTTAACTACATCAAATTCTATCACCTCAGGTGTATCTTTAACTCCTGAAACTTTAATTATATGATATCCAAATTGAGACTTTATAGGATCTGATACTTCTCCTTCTTTGAGCTCTTTCATTCCTTTTACAAAGTCCTGGTCATACCCTTCAGTATCATATTCTATAAAAGGTAGTTGTCCACCAGAATCTTTGGTTCCATCAGTTCCATATTCTTTAGCAAGTGCAGCAAAGTCTTCACCTGAATCAATCTTTGATTTTATTAACTTTGAAGTTTCCTCGTCCTTTACCAATATATGAGATACATTAGCTCCTGGTTTTTGTGTATATAATTTTTCTTTATTTTCTTCATAATATGCTTTTGAATCTTCTTCACTTGCTACAACATCTTTTACTATATATTCATGCATTTTAGTCATTGTAGTATCTTCTTTTATAAATTCTTTTAACTCTTCTAAAGTAAGCCCTTGAGCTTTCATAGCTTCCTCGAACTTTTCCTCATCATTTCCGAACATAGTTTTCATATCACCTAATCTTTTTTCAACTTCCGCATCCATTTCTTCTGTTGTTGGTAAAACCTTAAGTTCCTCACCTTTTTTTGTAAATACTTGAAGGGCAACTAATTGATCTACCATTTGAGTTCTAAGATTATTTACTCCTTCTACAGCCTCTGGATTACTTTTATAATCCTCTCCAAATTGTTGAATTATCATTTGATCATAAGGAAGCATTTTCTTATCTAGATCACCTTTGGTAATCTTTTTATTTGCTACCTTTGCTACTGGGGTTTTAGCTATAGCTTCTGGTGTCTTTTCTATCATATTACATCCTGCTGTTGTTAATGTAACTACAGTTATAATAGCCATAGTTATCATCTTCTTTATATTCTTCACTATTATTCCTCCGCTCTCTTTTTAATCTTGTGCATATTTCTGATTCTATCAGTAATTCAATGTAAATTCAATTAATATTTAGATATCTTTTAAAAATAATTAGTGATACATTTTCTTATTCTTTATCTGCATTTTCTACCTTCTTAGACAGATCATTCTTTATGATTACCATATATTCTAAAAGATTTTTAAATTCCTCTAACATATCTTCACGTTTAACCATTGAAAGCTTATATGAAAACGCTGGTTTTTCTCCAAATTTAAATATAATCTTTTTGTTATACTTACTCATTAAACCTTTTATTAAATCTTCATTTAAGTTTTCTTTTTTATCAAACTGATATACAACCTCTTCACCTTTCTCTTTTATATCCTCTATCTTTAAAATCTTTCCAAGACTTCTTATATATGAAATATTTATAAGGTTATTTACTGGCTGTACTATATATGAAAATCTATCTTCGAGCTCCTCCATTATGTCATAAACATCATCTTTATTATCAATAGAAGCTATCTTTTTATATATTCCTATTTTCTGCATCTCATTTTCTATATAATCATTAGGTATATATGCATCCACTTTTAAATCTATAGCTGTCTCCACAGGTTCTTTATCTATCTCATCTTTAATAAGACTTATTGTATCCTCTAACATTCTACAATAAAGATCATATCCTATAGCTGCCATATGTCCATGTTGAGAAGATCCCATCATATTTCCAGCTCCTCTTATTTCTAGATCTCTCATTGCAATTTTAAATCCCGATCCAAGAGCTGTAAATTCCTTTAATGCTTTCAACCTCTTTTCTGCAACTTCTGTTAATATCTTATCTTTTTTATAAGTAAAGTAAGAATAAGCTATCCTATTAGTTCTTCCTACACGTCCTCGTAATTGATAAAGTTGAGAAAGTCCCATTTTATCTGAATCATAAACAATCATTGTGTTTACATTTTTAATATCCATACCCGTTTCTATTATAGTGGTACATATAATCATATCTATTTCACCACTCATAAAACCTATCATTACCTTTTCTAGCTCTCTTTCGGTCATTTGTCCGTGAGCTACTGCCATTTTAACTTCAGGAAGCAACTTTTGTAGGTACCCAGCCATATTTTTAATGTCCTCTACCCTGTTGTACACAAAATAAACTTGGCCCTTTCTATTTACTTCACGTAATACAGCATCTCGTATAAGCTGCTCATTATATTCTACTACGTAAGTTTGGATAGGGTAGCGCTCTTGTGGGGGTGTTTCTATTACACTTATGTCCCTTACTCCTGTAAGCGACATATGAAGTGTTCTAGGTATAGGTGTAGCACTTAATGTTAGTACATCTAAATTCTTTTTCATATTTTTCATTTTTTCTTTATGTGTTACTCCAAATCTTTGTTCTTCATCAACTACAAGAAGACCTAGATCTTTAAATTCCACATCTTTTGATATTAACCTATGGGTTCCTATTAATAAATCTACATTACCTTGTTTTAACGCTGTTAATGTAGCCTTTTGCTCAGCTGCTGACCTAAACCTACTTACCATATCAATATTAATTGGGAAATCAGAGAACCTTTTTACCATGTTTTTAAAATGTTGATCTGCAAGAATAGTAGTTGGAACTAAAAAGGCTACTTGCTTTCCATCCATGATTGCTTTAAATGCTGCTCTCACAGCGACCTCTGTCTTTCCATAACCCACATCCCCACATAAAAGCCTATCCATGGGCTTTCCTGATTCCATATCCTTCTTTATTTCTTGCAAAGAAGTGAGCTGATCCGGTGTTTCTTCATATTCAAATTCTTCTTCAAATTGCTTTTGCCAAACCGTATCTTTTGAATATTTATATCCTTTAAGTTTAGATCTTTCAGCATATAGCTTAACCAGGTCTTGTGCTATTTCATCTATAGAAGCTCTAACCTTATTCTTAGCTTTAGTCCATTCCGTTCCTCCAAGCTTGCTTACCCTTGGAGACTTCCCTTCACTACCTATATACTTTTGTACCATATCTAGCTGTTCTACAGGAACGTAAAGCTTATCTTCTTTATCGTAACTTATATCTAAATAGTCCTTTATACGTCCTTGAACTTCTATTTGTTTTATTCCTTTATATACACCTATTCCATGATTTACATGAACAACGTAGTCACCTAAATTTAACTCAGAAAAACTTTTTAATTTTCCAACACCCTTTTTATTAGAGGACTTTTTCTTTGTTTTACGTTTAGCTTCACCAAAAACCTCTCTATCTGAAATCAAACATACCTTAAGCTCTGGATACTCAAATCCTTTAATTTGATTCCCAAAGGTAACTACAACCTCACCATACTCAATCTTCGATACTATATCTTTATACGAACTTTCAATGCCTTTATCTCTTAAAGCTTCTACTAACCTTTCACCCCTTGGTCTTGTTCCAGAGAGTATTACAATCTTGTATCCCTTACTCTTTTTATCTTTTATATCTTCCATTAATAATTCTAGTTTTCCACCATAACTTGTTAGAGTTATCTCAGAAAAGCTTTCTATGGTCCTTGGTTTTAGGTAGTCACCAGCTTTTACAATGGAATCTAGTGTCAATACTTCTTTTGTTTCTAACTGAGATATTATATTTTCTTTAGATATCAAAAGGCTACCTTGCCTTGGAAGTATATCTCCTCTTTCTAAGAATGACTTGTAGTTTTCTTCAAACTCATAATATATACTCTCTAACTTTCCAATGGATCTTTGAATATCGTCTACTATAATTATTCCATCTTCCATAAAGTCAAAAAAGCTAGATGGCTTATCAAAAAAGTATGGTATATAACTATCAATAGTTTCAAAGTTCCAATTTTCTTTTAAAGATTCTAAATTAGAATTAACCATCGCTTTTAATTTAGCCACCATCTCCTTATGTTCTTTTCCTTTATGAGTACTTATAAAACTTTCAAGATCCTCTTTTATTAAATTATATCCTTTTTGGATTTCATCACTATTTAATATCATTTCTTTAGCTGGAAATATCTCTATTTCATCAACCTTTTCAATACTTCTTTGTGATTCTACATTAAAGCTTCTTATTGAATCAATTTCATCTCCGAAAAGCTCTATCCTAAAAGGAGTGGCGCTTATAGGTGGATAAATATCTAATATTCCTCCTCTTAAAGAAAATTGTCCTTTCCCATCTATAAGTTGCATTCTTTCATATCCTGATTGAATTAATTTCTCTGTTAGCTCCTTTGTGTTTAAAACATCTCCCACCTTGTATTTTAGATTATATTTTTTATATAATTCTATAGGCGTATATTTAGATGATAAAGCTTCTATGGATGTAACAATTACTTTCTTATTGTCACTTATCATCTCTTTTATAACCTTTAATCTTTCCCACCTAAGATCTCCTGATACTGCATCTATATTGTAGAAGACAACTTCCTTTGTAGGAAAGTAATATATTTCTGGAATATACAATGATAAATCCTCATATATATTTTTAGCTTCTAAATCGCTATGACTTATTATAAAAAAGTTCTTTTTCTTTTCCTCTTCGTATATAGCATCGATTATATATGCTTTTGAAGACTCAGACATCCCGTATAAAGATATAGGATATCTTTTTCCCTCCATGCTTTTCTTTATGTTTAAAAATTCCTTACTTTGCCTTAAAGGCTCTAATAAACCATTAAATCTCATACTTAATAACACCCCTTAAACCATAAAACCTCTATTTCTCTGCAATAAACCCATTAAATCTATTCATAGCTTCATATAGGTTTTCTTTTACTATTAATTCTACAGCTTCTATTGAAGCTTTTATTGTACTATCTATTAATATCTTATCATCTTTATAAAACTTTCCTAATACATGAGAAATAAGGTCTCCCTTAGGACACCCAACACCAATTTTTATTCTAGGAAATTCATCTGTACCTAAGCTAGATATAATACTCTTTATTCCATTGTGTCCACCTGCGCTTCCCTTAGTTCTTATTCTCATTCTTCCTATATCTATGCTTATATCGTCATAAACAACTACTATATCTTTACTATCTATCTTATAAAAGTTCACTATTTCTCTAATACTTTCTCCACTGAGATTCATATATGTGCTAGGTTTTAGCAATATACACTTCTTCCCTTCTATAAAGCCTTCTCCATACACTCCTTTAAATTTTATCCTGTTTAATGAAATATTATACTTTACAGATAAATTATCTATAAAATTAAATCCAACATTGTGTCTTGTATCTTCATATTCCTTGCCTGGATTACCTAGGCCTACTATCAAATGCATTAATATTTCCTCCATTTGTTATTATATAATCACCTATACATTTTTAAACTTTAATTCTGCTTTAATATATTATACAACAAAAGTTATTATATAATATATTAAAACAGAAATAATAAAGAGACTTTAAAGTCCCTTTATTATTTAAAACGGTTATAAAATGATTTATTGTTTTTCTGTAAGTGTTAAGCTAATTTCTAGTACACTTCCTTCTCTCCAAATCTTACAACTTATAATATCTCCTATTTTATGTCCATCTACTATGATTTGTATATCTTCCATCTTCTTAACTTCTTTACCATCTAACCCTACAATTATATCTGTAGGTCCAACACCTGCATTAAAAAGAGTTTGGCCTTGCGTAACTTCTCTTACATAAACTCCTTCTATACCTTGAGTATTAGATGAATTGTTTCTAACTATAGTTTGGCCTATAAATCCCAAGTATGGTTTTTTAACTCTACCATAACTAGTCAAAGACTCTACTATATTTTTAACCTCGTTTGAGGGTATGGAAATACCTATACCCTCTGAAGTATACTTTTTAGTAAGTTTCAAGCTGTTTATTCCTACAATTTCACCTATAGAGTTACATAATGCTCCTCCAGTATTGTAATTATTTATATTTGCATCTGTTTTCACTATTTTATAAAGTCTTTTTTCTCCTGTATTGGGGTCTAAAAAGTCAATTTTTTTATTAATCACACTTACAATACCCATGGTTACAGTATCTGCCATATCCTCACCTAAAGGGTTGCCTACAGCAATAGCTAGGTCTCCAACTCTTATCCTTTCAGAATCACCAAATCTAGCATAAGGAAGATTATCTAAGTCTACTTTTATAACAGCTAAATCCGAAGCCTTATCTTTTCCTATAATCTTAGCTTTAATTGGTTTGGATCCATAACTTGATAACTTAACATATACAGGTTCTGCATCCTCTAACAAAAAAGAGTTAGTAACAATATATCCACTTTTATCTATTATTATACCTGAGCCCATATTTGAGGTTACGTCATTTTGCAGAAAGCTTTCAGGATTACTACTAACCCCTACTATAATACCGCTTAATCCTTCTACAACCTTATTTATATCATTCTTAGGTACAAATTCTTTTACTTTATCATCCTTTACCTCTTGCTTATTAGAGTAAATAACCGAACTATTATTCCTATTATTAACCACATTTTTATATTTATTTTCAATCATATAGGAGGCAGTTATAGCTCCAGAAATGGCCGCAACAACTATCACTAAAACACCTTTACAAAGACCTTCTAATCTTTTTCTTCTTTTGTTTTGTCTTATATTTATCTCACCGTGTTGATTACAGTTCTCCTCTAATAGGTGTTGATCTTTTTGCTTTAGACCTTGGTTTAAACCCGCGCCTTTGTTTAGCTTTTTTCTCCTGTCCATAAAGCACCTCCTATACCCTTAAGTAATTATACTTAAATCTTTTAAATTAAGTATGAACAAAATATTATGTTTCGATTATATCTTTATATTTATTTGAATTCAACTATACTCTAGTTAGTGTAAAAATAAATGTTACTCCTTGATCCTTTACCTTATTTTCTACCCATATGTCTTCTCCTAGTTGTGATAATATATTTCTAGCTATAGGCAATCCCAATCCTGTACTAATTTTAGATGTCCTTGCTTTATCAGATTTATAAAACCTATCCCATATCCTTCTTAATTCATTCTCCTCAATATTAGGTCCATCATTGAATACAGATACTAGAAGCTTATCCCCTTTTATCTTAGTTGATAATTTTATATTACCTCCATCAGGTACATACTTTATAGAATTATCTATAAGATTAGTTAATACTTGAATAATTCTATCTCTATCACCCTCAACATACAAATGTTCATCTTGCAATAGCACATCAACTTTTAATTTCTTATCATTAATTTTTGGTTCAAATTTTATAATGCATAATTTTATAATTTCATTTATATCAATTTCTGTTACTCTTAAAGAAAACTTTCCTGATTCCATAGCTGCTAAATCCAAAAGGTCATTTACAAGTCTAGTCAGTCTTTGAACCTCATCATATGCTATTTGTAGATAATGATTTTCTTTATCTTTAGGTATTACACCATCTAATATCCCTCCAATAAAACCCTTTATGGATGTTATTGGTGATCTAAGTTCATGTGAAACATTAGACATGAAGTCTCTCCTATTTTTCTCTACCTTTTCTAATGAATCTGCCATAGTATTAAAGGACTCTGCAAGCTCTCCAATTTCGTCATTAGAATCTATTATAACCCGCTTTTCTACCTCACCTTTAGATATCTTTCTTGCCACAGCATTTATTTTAGATAAAGGGTTTATTATTATCTTTTGAGAAAAGTAATATATTATTATACTAGTTATAATTACAGAAAATATAGCACCTAACCATATTATTGAATATACCTTTTTTATAGGAGCCTTTATTTGCTCTATTGGTGTATACATTAATATTACCCCTCTAAAACTTTCCCCAGAAAATATGGGTTTCATATAAATGTAAGAAGGTTTATCCACTATGTTTTCATAGGTACCTCTTTTTTCTATAGTCTTTCCAAATCTTAACTCATCCATTTCTTTTAAGTCTAAGCTGTTTGCCACTATATCTTTGTATTTAACATTAGAAACCGCGTAAACATAACCCAAACTATCGGCTATCAATATATCTGAGTTTAATAAGTCCCCTATAAAGCTCATCTCATTTTCTAGTTTAGTTACTGATAGAGTATTTTTATCACCTAAACTATTTACTGCAGATGTTGCAATTCTGTCTCCTTGCATATCTAATTGATTTTTTCTTTGCTCAAAATAATAGTTTTCAAACCAAAATGAAAGGATTGTAGCAACTAGAATAAACATAATTGCTACAATAAATGTAAATGCCGCTATCATTTTGGACACAAGGCTATTTTTAATCATTTATTTCACCTCAAATTTATATCCAACACCCCAAACAGTTTCTAGTTGCCAATTAGGTCCACCATGAAGTTTTTCCCTTAATCTTTTTATATGAACATCTACTGTTCTTGAATCTCCAGGATAATCATATCCCCAAACCTCACAAAGAAGTTGTTCCCTTGTAAATACTCTATTTTTATTATTTGCAAGATAATGCAATAATTCAAATTCTTTAGGTGGCATTTTTATATCTTCATCCTTATATACTACAGTATAAGAATTAATATCTATTGCGAGTTCAGGAAATGTTAATGTTTCTCTACTTCCATTATCGGAATTATATCTCCTCATTACTGCTTTAACTCTTGCTATAAGCTCTTTAGGTTCAAATGGTTTCACAATATAATCATCTGCTCCAAGTTCAAGTCCCAATACCTTATCAAAGGTATCCCCCTTAGCTGTAAGCATTATTACAGGGGTTTCATTTTCTTTCCTTATCCACTTTAAAACGTCTATTCCGTCCATATGCGGAATCATTATATCTAAAAGCACAATATCAGGTTTATAATTTAAAAATGCCTCCTGTGCATTCTTACCATCATGCGACAATCTTGTATCATACCCTGAGTTTTGTAAATACATCTTTATAACTTCACATATGTTTTCATCATCATCTACTATAAGGACCTTTCCTATAGTTCCTTCCATATTTCAAACCCCCTCAATATAATTTAACACACTTATTACTATTTACTATATATTAATCTATCACAAAATACTATTTAAATACTACTTTACACAAAAAAGTTACAAATAATTTACTAGTAAATAAAATTAGAGCATAATAACCTTTTTAAAAAGTTATTATGCTCTAGTTTATATATTATTAATCTTCCTCAAATAATATACTAAGAGGAACATCATCATAAATTCTTCTTATAGCTTCTGCAAAAATTGGCGCTACAGAAAGAGATGTAATCTTTTCAGAACTTTCATTTGCTGGAACATCAATAGTATTAAGCATAACTAGCTCTTTTATTGCTGAATTATTTATTCGTTCAAATGCTGGACCTGAAAGAACTCCATGAGTACAGCAAGCATATACTTCTTTTGCTCCTAAATCTTTTAATGCATTTGCTGCATTTACAATTGTACCTGCTGTATCTATCATATCATCTACTAGAATAGCAGTCTTTCCTCTAACATCACCTATTATATTCATAATTTCAGACACATTTGCCTTAGGTCTTCTCTTATCAATTATAGCCATAGGTGCCTGCAGTCTATCTGCAAACTTTCTAGTTCTTGTAACACTACCTAAGTCTGGAGATACTAACACTACATCTTCATCTTCTCTAAATCCTTTATCTTCAAAATACCTTGAAAGTATAGGTACCCCTAAAAGATGATCAAGTGGAATATCGAAATACCCTTGTATTTGTGAAGCATGTAAATCCATAGTAAGTACTCTATCTGCACCTGCAGCTGTTATTAAATCAGCTACTAATTTTGCTGTTATAGGATCTCTAGATTTTGCTTTTCTATCTTGTCTTGCATACCCGTAATAAGGAATAACAGCTGTTATTCTTCCAGCGGACGCTCTTTTAAATGCATCTATCATTATTAGAAGTTCCATTAAGTTGTTGTTTACAGGTGAATTTGTAGATTGAACTACAAAAACATCTACACCTCTTACAGTTTCATTAATATCTACAGATATTTCTCCATCACTAAATGTACCTACCTTTGCACTTCCTACTGGTATACCTAATATATCTGAAATATCTTTTGCAAGTTTTGGATTAGCATTTCCACTAAATATCTTAATTGTTTTTCCGTGGGTTATCATTTTGAATCCTCCTTAGGTTTTATTTATTTTTTCATACCCTTTTTATTTACCCAGCCCTCAATGTTCTTTTGTCTAGCTCTTGCTATAGCAAGGCTACCCTTTGTAACATGATCTGTTATAGTTGATCCTGCAGCTATATATGTATTGTCATCTATCTCTACTGGTGATACTAGGTTACTATTACATCCAACAAAGGCATTATTACCTATCCTTGTCTTATACTTTCCTTTTCCATCATAATTCACGACTACTGTTCCACATCCAAAATTGCAGTTTTCCCCAACCTCTGCGTCACCTATATAAGTTAAATGTGATACTTTAGTATTGTCACCTATGATAGATTTCTTAATCTCAACAAAATCTCCAATTCTTGCATGTTTTCCTATTGTAGTTTCAGGTCTTATATACGCAAAAGGTCCTACTGTAGTATTTTCACCAACAGTACTTTCTAGTATTACTGAATTATCTACAGATACTCCACTTTCTATAGTACTATCTTTAATTCTACAATTTGAATGAATTATACAGTTTTCTTTTATAACTGTTGTACCTTCTATTGTGTTATTTGGATATATTATAGTATCTCTTCCTATTTGTACATCTGAACCTATATAAGTATTTTCTGGATTTATGAATGTAACCCCATTGTCTAAATGTATTTTATTTATTCTATTTCTTAATATCTTTTCAACTTCAGCAAGATCAACTCTTGAGTTAACTCCCATTGTTTCTTCATAATCTACAACCATAGCACCTACTGTTTTACCATTATCTTTAAGTATTTCTACAATATCTGTAAGGTAGTATTCTCCTTGAGCATTGTTATTTGTAAGTTTATCTAGACCTTTTACAAGGCTTTCTATATCAAAACAATAAATCCCTGCATTTATTTCCTTAGTATTAAGCTGTTCTTTATTACAATCCTTATGTTCTACAATTCTGTCCACAAGCCCATCTTTTCTAATTATTCTTCCGTAACCAGTTGGATCTTCTAAAATAGAAGTTGCTACAGTGCACTGATAACCATTGTCTTGATGTGTATTTATAAGCCTTCTAACTGTATCTTCTCTCATAAGTGGAACATCCCCATTAAATATAGCAACTATCCCTTTTTTATGCTTTAAGAATTCCTTAGCGCACATTATGGCATGGCCTGTTCCTAATTGTTTATCTTGAAAAGAATAAGTAACATCCGTAAATTTTGTACTCTCTTTTACATCATCAGATCCATTTCCTATAACAATATTTATATCACTCAAATCAGATGCTCTCATAGTATCGATTACATGATTTACCATTTCCTTGCCACATACTTTATGTAAAACCTTAGGTAAAGTAGATTTCATTCTCTTACCTTTACCAGCCGCTAATATTATAGCACATTTATACATTTTATCACCTCTTTATGTTATATAAGAGCAATTTAGCATATTCTATTTCAGTAAAAAGCATCTTAATAAAATTTTCATCCTTTTCATTATATTTTATAAAAACATTATTTTCAACACTGAAATGATTTATTGTATTTATAAGAAAATTCAAAAAAATAAAAAGGAGAAATCTCCTTTTTATTTTTTATTAAACTTCTGTATGAACTTCTGACTCTTTAACCTCATGTTTATACTCTTTTGGTTCTTCATTTTTTACCTTTTCATATTCGCTTAAAATTGATTGTTGTATCTTTTCTCTAGTTTGTGTATTTATTGGATGAGCTATGTCCTTAAACTCTCCATCAGGAGTCTTCCTGCTTGGCATTGCTATGAAAAGTCCATTTTGCCCTTCTATCACTTTTATATCATGAACTACAAATTCATTGTCAAAAGTGATAGAAACAATTGCCTTCATTTTTCCTTCCGCTGCGATTTTTCTGATTCTAACGTCTGTAATTTCCATTAAACCCCACCTCCAAAGATGCTTTATAATCTATATATTTCTCTATATATTTTCTTTTTCCTTCTTTTTTGCGAGAAAATTTTATAAATCTTTTGAAAATTTGCTATTTAATTAAATTAGACGGCTTTAGTAATACGTTTTCATCCTCATCTATACCTAAAAACTCTATAATAGAGAAGTATTCTTTTATTACTTTCTTATCTGATTGTATATTGTCAATTAAAACTCCTATTCCAAGAAGTTCACTTTCAAATTCTTTTAAAAGATCCATTATTCCCTTAGCAGTTCCGCCACCTTTCATAAAATCATCTATAAAAATACACTTACTACCCTTTTTTAAAGACTTTTTAGAAAGCGACATGTTTTGTATCCTACCGCTAGATCCTGACACATAATTAATACTAACCGTTGGACCTTCTGTAACCTTTGTATCTCGTCTAACAATTATAAGCTCTACTCCAAGGTTCTTTGAAACCTCGTAGGCTAAAGGTATTCCCTTAGTTTCAACTGTAACTACATAATCTACTTGTTGTCCTTCAAAAAGTGAAGACAATATAGTAGCAGCTTTAGATACTATTTTAGGATTAAACATTATATCATTGATATATATAAAGTTTCCCGGAACTATCCTCTCCTTTGAATTAAGTTTTTCACATAAATCTTTAACAAACTTATTAGTATCTTCTTTTGATATCTTAGGTATGTACTTTATACCTCCAGATGCCCCTGATATACTTTCTACAGCACCTAGTTGAAGCCTTTCAATTGTTTCCCTTATGATAACTATGTCTTCACTTATAGAAGATTTAGCCGCATTTAAAGGTTCTAAAAAGTTATTAAGACTTATAACCCTACTTGGGTTGTTTAAAAGTATTTGTGTTATAGCAACTATTCTATTATTTCTATTAAATCGATCCATTATATCACCTATCATTCCAAATATTACGAACTATATTTTTAAAAAACATCTTATCATTCATATTCTATTCTATTAATAGTTTAATTTCAATTATTATTGAACTAATAATTGAATTAATCGTATAATGTAGATATATTAGATAACTTTTGTTATATATTTTATATAACCTATACACCTTTATATAAATTAAGTAACCTTTTCTAATATAAGTATATCTTTATGGTAAAATGAGATTATCTTTAATCAGGTTATGTCTAATCCTAAAATACAAGTTAATTCTATAAGAAATCTTTCTCAACATATTAATTATTAAATAAAAAATATAACTGGACCAAAAAAATATAATTAGTTAAATTTATTTATAACTAGAAGGAGTGAAATATATTGTCTTTTAATTTTCTAAGTGATAAAAATAAAAAAATCCACTTTATAGGTATTGGTGGTATAAGCATGAGTGGACTTGCTGCAATAATGCTTAAAAACAACTTTAATGTCTCTGGATCAGATATGAAAGATTCAGATATTTTAGATAAACTAAGAAAACAAGGCGCAACGATTTACATAGGCCATGATGAGACAAACATCAAAGATGTAGACCTAATGGTTTATACTGCAGCTGTTCCAAGTAATAACCCAGAATTAAAATATGCTATACAAAATCATATTAATTTAATGGATAGAGCTGAGTTCTTAGGGGAAATCATGAAAGGTCATATGTATAATGTAGCCGTTGCTGGTACTCATGGCAAAACTACTTGTACATCAATGTTATCTCATATAGTTCTTTCTGCAAATCTAGATCCTACAATATTAGTAGGAGCAAACTTAGATATAATAGATGGTAACTTTAGAACTGGAGATAGTGAATATTTTATTACAGAATCTTGCGAATATAAAAGATCATTTCTTAAGTTCTTTCCTTATATAGGATTAATATTAAATATAGATGCTGACCACCTAGATTATTACAAGGATATTGATGATATTGAATCCGCATTTACACAGTTCGGACTATTAATACCAAAGGATGGTTATCTAATATGTAACGCTGCAGATCAAAGGGCTCTTAATGTAATGAATAAGGTTAACTGTAATATATTAACCTTTGGTATTGATTGTGGTGACGTACAAGGCCGTAATATAAGATTTGATGATAAAGGTAAGAGTAAGCTTGACTTATACTATAAAGGTAAAGAATTATTCTCTTTAAGCTTAAATGTCCCTGGAAATCATAATATCTTAAATGCCTTAGCTGCTGTAGCTACGGCAATATCTTTAAACATCGATAATGATTATATAATATCTGGTTTAGAGGGATTTAAAGGCGCTCATAAAAGATTTGAAATAAAAGGTATAAAGAATGAAATAACTGTTATAGATGATTATGCGCATCACCCTACAGAAATAAAAGCCGCACTATCAGCTGCCAAAAACTTTAAACATAATAAGATATATTGTGTCTTTCAGCCTCATACCTATACCAGAACTTCTTCTTTATTAAAAGAATTTTCTCTTTCCTTTAATGATGCAGATGAAATACTTTTACTTGATATTTATGCCGCAAGAGAAATAGATGACGGAACTGTTAACTCAAATATGTTAGGTGATAAAATAAGAGATAACGGTTTAAAGTGCCTAAACTTCCATAACTTTTATGATACCCTAGAATATCTAAATTCCAAGGTTAAAAAAGGAGACTTAATATTAACTGTAGGTGCTGGAGATGTAGTTAAAGTTGGAGAGATGTTCTTAGATACTATTTAACTTAATTTATATATATAATAATTATTCTTTTTTAAAATAAAAAACTTTAATTTTCCTTTATAATATATTTCCTGGTTTAAAAATATCATTATAGATAATACTAGATTTAAGGGTTAACTTTTATATTGTTTTTTATTAAATCTTAATCCTATTCTAGTAGGTATAATATAATATTTAAAATTTAAAAAGGAGATGTTTTATATGATGAACTTTTTAGTATCTTCAGTTGCAAATTTGATAATTATATTAATAAGCTTTTTTATATTTAAAGTTATCATAAGTGGTCCTACGAGGCATAGACTATATGAAAAATTTATGTCTTCCTTTGCAAAGTTTATAGTATATATCTTTTTAGCATCTACCATTATAACCTCACTAACTGCTCTAGTTTTATATAAAACTAGATATATTGCATATATAAACGTAGTAGCTCCCGCACTAGTCTCACCTATAATTGGCTTTGTAGCGTCTACAGTACCTACAAGAGGAGCTGGTGATGAAAAACAGGTATAACTCATTATTAAGCATTTTAAACTTTGTATAAATATCCTTATTTATGTGTTTTATATATTTGCATTAATTATGCTTTTAGTGTAAAATTGGATTATTGATAGGAAAATTTAGATCAACTATGATAAGAAGAGTAAATTTAGGAAGGTTGCCTTAGCGAATCGATAATAGTGAAAGATCGATGCAAACCCTATATTGAAGAACACCTTTGAGTTTCTAACCAAAATCACTTAATGTGAAAGTAGACTTAGACGGCATCAATCCGTTATAATTGAGCAGCATTTATTGTGCTGTTAAAGAGATCAATGTATTATTCATTTATATGTTGATAAACTTGGGTGGCACCACGAAATATAGCCTTTCGTCCCTTTATCGGATGAGAGGTTTTTTTATATTTAATTTTAATAATTAGAAAGGTAGGATTGTAAAATGAAAACTTTAGAAATCAAAGAACTATATAGGAACGGTGAGAAACATTATAATCAAAATATTAAAGTAAATGGTTGGATCAGAACTTCTAGATCTTCTAATGCTTTTGGTTTCATGGAACTTAATGATGGAACATTCTTTAAAAATATTCAAGTAGTTCTAGAAGGAGATATCTTAGATAACTTCAAGGAAATAACTAAGCTTCCTATAAGTTCTTCTGTTTATGTAGAAGGAGTTCTTGTGCCTACTCCTGATTCAAAGCAGCCCTTTGAACTTAAGGCACAAAAGGTAGTTGTAGAGGGTGTATCATCTTCAGAATATCCACTACAAAAGAAAAGACATAGTCTTGAATACCTAAGGACTATCGCTCATTTAAGACCTAGAAGCAATACATTTTCCGCAGTGTTTAGAGTACGTTCTATGGCTGCCTTTGCTATCCATAAATTCTTTCAAGAAAAAGGTTTTGTGTATACTCATACACCAATCATAACAGGTAGTGATGCTGAAGGTGCTGGGGAAATGTTTAGATTATCAACACTAGATATGTCAAACCCTCCAAGAACGGAGGATGGTAAAATCGATTTTAAAGAAGACTTTTTTGGAAAGGAAACAAACCTTACTGTAAGTGGTCAGCTTGAAGGTGAAGCCTATGCTTTAGCTTTTCAAAAGATCTACACTTTTGGTCCAACTTTTAGGGCTGAAAATTCAAATACAGCAAGACACGCTTCTGAATTTTGGATGATAGAGCCTGAAATAGCTTTTGCTGATCTTAATGATGACATGAAACTTGCAGAAGACATGTTAAAGTATGTTATAAGCTATATATTAGAGAATGCTCCAGAAGAGATGGCATTTTTCAATAGTTTTATAGATAAAGGCCTTATAGAAAAACTAAATAATATAGTAAACTCAGACTTTGCTCACGTAACATACACTGAAGCTATTGAGCTTTTAGAAAAGTCAAATAAAGAGTTTGATTATCCTGTTAAATGGGGAATAGACCTTCAAACAGAACATGAAAGATATATAACTGAAGAAATATTTAAAAAGCCTGTTTTTGTAACAGATTATCCAAAAGAAATAAAAGCCTTTTATATGAGACTTAGCGATGATGAAAAAACCGTAGCTGCTATGGACTGTTTAGTACCTGGAGTAGGAGAAATAATCGGTGGAAGTCAAAGAGAAGAACGAATTGATATCCTTGAAAGAAGGATTGAAGAGCTTGGACTAAATAAAGAAGACTACTGGTGGTACCTAGAACTTAGAAAGTTTGGAACTACTAAGCATGCTGGATTTGGCTTAGGATTTGAAAGACTTATAATGTATATTACAGGAATCTCTAATATTAGAGACGTAATACCTTTCCCAAGAACACCAAATAATGCTGACTTCTAAAATATATTAGTTGTTTAAAAAGAAGTTTATAAGAAAATTATCTTATAAACTTCTTTTTATTTTACTATTTAACTTTATCTAGCTTTTCTAAAACTAAAGTTTCAATATCCTTTATCTTCTTATCTGCTTTTTCTAAATTTTCATCTATAGTATAAATATAAAGCTTTATCTTGGGCTCTGTTCCAGATGGTCTTACCGCATACCAACTCTTATCATCAAAAATAAACTTAAGTACATCTGACTTTGGTATTCCCACACTTTCTTTTTCTCCTGTGGCTATATTAAGTGTAGTTCCTTCATTAAAATCTGTATACTTTTCAAGTTTTGCACCATTAAATTCCTTTATGAAGTTATCTCTGTACTGAACCATCATTCTTTCAATTCTAGCTTTTCCTTCAACACCTTCAAGAACTAATGATATCTGCTTTTCTCTATAATATCCATATTCACTATAAACCTCGTTAAGTACCTGTATTAATGTTTTACCTTGAGATTTATAGTAGGCTGCAGCTTCACATAATAGCATAGAAGCACTTACTCCATCTTTATCTCTAACCTTTGTACCGGTTACATAACCTATGCTCTCTTCGTATCCAAATATAAATTCAGCTTCCCCAGTCTTTTCAAACTCAGGAATCTTTCCACATATATTTTTGAACCCTGTTAATGCTTCATAAGTTTTAACGCCATAATCCATCGCTATTCTTTTACCTAAATCCCCAGTTACTATAGACTTAACTATAGCACCATTTTTAGGTAGCTTATCGTTAGCTTTAAGACCTTCAAGTATATATTTTATTAATATAGCACCTGTTTGATTACCTGTAAATGGTACATACTCTCCATTATCGTCCCTAACCTCTATAGCAAGTCTATCACAATCAGGATCTGTAGCAATTAAAAGCTCTGCACCTTCTTTTTTCCCTAATACTTCTGCATATTTAAACGCCTTTGTATCTTCAGGATTAGGATATCCTACTGTTGTAAAGTCTGGATCAGGACATTCTTGCTCAGGTACCACAATTATATTAGTAAATCCTCTTTCCTTAAGAACTCTTCTAACTGGTATATTACCGGTTCCATTTAATGGTGTATATACTATCTTTATGGACTTATCTACATCATCTCTTATACTTAAGCTTTTAACCATAGATATATACATGTCATCCATTTCTTTTCCTAAGTAATTAAGTAGTCCTTTATTTAAAGCCTCATCTTCTGTTATAGTCTTTACCATATTAAAGCTCTTAATTTGTTGAATGTTTTCAACTATACAATCAGCCATTTCACTTAAAATTTGTGCTCCATCTTCAAAATAAACCTTATATCCATTGTATTCCCTAGGATTATGACTAGCAGTAACTACAATCCCTGCTGCTGTTCCTAATGTTCTAACTGCAAATGAAAGCTCTGGTGTAGGTCTTAAACTTTCAAATAGAAAAGCCTTTATTCCATTTGCAGCTAGTACTAAGGATGCTGTCTTTGCAAATTCTGAAGAAAAGTGTCTACAATCATAGGCTATAGCCACTCCCCTTTCAGCATAATCTTGCCCTCTTGATTTAATATAATCTGCAAAACCTTGCGTAACTTTAGATATGTTATAAATATTCATTCTATTAGTACCCGCGCCAAGCTTACCTCTTAATCCAGCTGTTCCAAATTCTAGATCTTTGTAAAATCTATCCTCTATCTCAGCTTCATTTCCCTTCAAGTCCCTAAGCTCTTTTTTTGTATCTTCATCAATATACTGATCTTCAATCCAACTGTCATATCTATTTTTGTAATTCATATAAAGTTCTCCCTTCACCTTACTTATTACTTCATACCATTTATTACTGTCTATTTACTCACATCTTTCTTTTGCTAAATAATATAAAGTTCTAACTCCTGCTCCTGTTCCACCTTTAGATAAGTATCCGTTATCTTTTTCACTCCATGCTGTGCCAGCTATATCTAAATGTAACCATGGTTTATTTTGTACAAATTCGCCTATAAATAATCCTGCTGTTATGGTACCAGCATTTCTTCCACCAATATTTTTATAATCTGCTATATCTGATTTAATAAGTTTTTTATATTCATCAAAAGATGGAAGTTCCCAAACCTTTTCTCCTGAAAGCTCAGAAGCATTTTGAAGCTCTTTGTAAAAATCTTTATTGTTTGTAACCACTCCTGTTGTAGTATCACCTAACGCAACTAATACAGCTCCAGTAAGTGTAGCCAAATCTATAACCTTACTTACATGTTCTTTCTCTATTATATAATGCACTGCATCTATTAATGTTAAACGCCCTTCTGCATCTGTATTTAATACTTCTATAGTTTTACCTGCCATAGAAGATATTATATCTCCTGGCTTGTAAGCTTTCTCAGAAATCATATTTTCGCAAGAAGCAACTACTGCAATAACATTAGTTTTTAATTTCATCTTAGATATAGATGCCATAGCACCTATAACGGCTGCCGCTCCTCCCATATCACTTTTCATCATAACCATTCCATCTGTTGGCTTTATTGAATATCCACCTGAATCATAAGTAAGACCTTTACCTACAAGCCCTAATATATCTCCTTTGTTTTCTACATCACCAATGTATCTCATAACTATGAGCTTTGGAGACTTTGATGAACCTTTAGCTACCTCAAGAAAGGAATGCATTCCTAACTCTTCTATCTTATCTTTACCGTAAATATCCACTTCAAATCCATACTCTTCTCCAATCTTTTCAGCTCTTTTAGCTAATTCTTTAGGATAAAGTATGTTAGCTGGTTCATTTACTAAGTTTCTCGCCTCAATAACTGATGATGTTAAAATATCGATTTCATCTAATGCCTCTTGTGCCTTATTTACATCTTCATCTTTAATAGCTTTTATAAATATACTTTTTACTGAAGATTCTTTTTTATCACTTATATACTTATCAAACTTATAATCTCCAAGAACCATTCCTTCATATATAGCCTTTATTCTTCTTTTTACACATATCTTTTCTGAGTTAAACATTTTTACAGCTATCATGCTAAGTTTAAGTTCTTTTGCCTTTTTTAAAGCCTTAGAATAGGCTATCCTTATTCCTTCTGAAGTTAGTTCTTCTTTTTTTCCAAGCCCTAATAATAAAGTATATTGAAGTTTATCTTCAGTCTCTTCAACTATACAAAATATTTCTCCGCATTCACCTTTAAACTTGTCTGAACCTTTTAACTTTTGAACCTTAGATTTTACACAATCACAAATATCTTCTCCATTATCCTCATAAAAAAGTGGATAAATTAATCCCTCATAATCAGCAGAATTTAAATCTTTAATAAAAAATTCCATCGTAATCACCTCTCCAATCTATTCTTTATATACAGTATAATTCAATTTAGATTCAATTCCAATAAAGAAAATCATTATTGTTTGTTTTATCGGAATTAATTATTTATTTAAGGCATATAATTAAATATCTATACTTTTTTAATTACTACCCTATGATCAAGTGATTCTTAGACACATGTGGAGTTTGCTTATAAAGAATACATCTCTCCATCTGGGTCTTAGAAGAACTTATCTAGATGAATGGTAGCCGTCATCCGCCACCTTTAATAGTATAGGTGTGTTACGGATGGTAGCAATCAGATAAATTTTAACCTTAGGAGGAAAAGATGAATAAAAAAGTTCTATCCATACTAATAATCTCCATAATCTTATCAGGGTGCTGCCCTAATGAATCTATTAAACCTAATAATACAGATACCTCTCCTATAATTGTTTCTGATCCTATAAAGGAAAAGACCTTCCCTTTTACAGGTAAACCCATGACTTCAAACAATACCTCACTACCTTTTATGGCTATAATAGAAAATTCAAAGGATGCTAGACCTCAATCAGGGTTATCCAAGGCGGATATTGTTTTTGAGACCATGGTTGAGGGTGGAATTCCAAGATTTATAGCCTTATTTCATACGGAAATGCCTAAAGAAATAGGTCCAATTCGAAGTGCAAGACCTTATTTCCTGGAAATATCTCAAAGCCTAGATCTTCCCTTTGCACATTGTGGAGGAAGCGAAGATGCTTTAAAATCAATTGATTTAAATAATCTTATGAGTCTAAATGAAATGAAGTTTGCTGATGCATATTGGAGAGATAATTCTAAAAAGCCTCCCCATAACCTTTATACATCAAGTGAAAAAATAACGTCATTATTAAATGAAAAACAAATTAATAAGATTCCAACTTCAAATTTAAAATTTGACTCTTCTTATTGGGATAATAAAGATTTCAAAAAATGTAGTCATATAAAAATAAGTATGAATAAATCTTATGATACATCTTATAAATACGAAGATGGTATATATAAAAAACTTATTGGTGAGGATACATTTATAGACAAATCATCCAATGTTGAATTAAGCTTAAGTAATATAGTTATTCAACAAACTAGTATAACTTTAAGCAAAGATAATATTCATGTAGAAATACCTTTAATTGGTGAAGGAAAGGGTTATGTGCTAAGCCAAGGTAAGATAATCCCAATACTTTGGAGTAAGAAAGACTTAACTAGTGCTACAGAATTAAAAGATGAAAATGGTAATATAGTCTCATTAAGTGAAGGTAAGACTTGGTGGAACATAGTAGATAAATCCAATGAAATATCTCTTAATTAAATACATCACTACTTATTAATCCCTTTAAGACTTTTTATATAAATATTATATTTTAAAAAGACGTAGCACTTATATACATCTTTTTATATAAGTTTAATAACTATATCACTATTGATACATATCACTATTGATATAGTTATTAAATATTGATATAATATAATATAATAAATAAAGTTTTGGAGGCGTTAAATTTGAAAAACCTACAAAAAATAGCATTAATCGCAGATAGTACTTCTGATTTACCAGCAGAATTTATAAATAAATATAATGTTCACATATTACCTCTTAAGGTGATTTATCATGATAAAGAATATACTGATAGAGTGGATATAACACCTCAATATGTGTATGATAATTTAAAAGTTGAAATACCTAAAACCTCATTGCCATCAATGAATGATATGAATGATCTTTTTGAAAAGTTAAAAATAGAAGGGTATACTCACGCAATAGCAATCTGTATATCTAGTGGCTTATCTGGAACCTCAAACAGTCTTAAGCTTATTAGTGAAAATCACCCTGAAATAGTATCTACAATTTTTGATTCTAAATTAATATCTTTTGGTACAGTTCCTCTAATAATAGAATGTGCAAAATTAATAGGTAATGGTGAAAGTTATGAATCAATAGTATCTAATCTACCAAATATAAAAGATAAAATATCTGTTTTCTTTATGGTTGATACCTTAGAATATTTAAAAAAGGGTGGAAGAATAGGTAGAGTCTCTGGAACCATAGGAGAATTACTTAATATAAAACCTATAATATCCATAAATGAAGATGGTGTTTATTATACCTACGATAAAATAAGAGGCAAAAAACAAGCCCTATCAAAGTTTTTAACTATAATAAAAGATGAGGTAGATAAACATAAATCTAGCATCTGGGTAGCCCATGGTGATGCTCTAGAAGAATCTCTAAAGATACGCGATATATTAAAAGATTACAACAACGTTATCTCTGTAGGTTTTGGTGAAGTAGGCCCCGTAGTAGGTGTTCATACTGGACCTGGCTTTATAGCTATATCTATATTTAAAGAAGAGTAGTTTCATTATATGCGAAATAATGATTTTGATGATGAGGACATAAAGTCTGAAGAAAAACGGTTATATGAAGAATATAAACTAAAACTCTCAGAACTTAAAAAGGTACAAAAAGAAAAGGAAGCAGTAGGCCAAGTTTTCACAAAAGGCCTTCTTCCTGTATACGTACTTTACATCTTAAGTTTAGGTCCTACTAATGGAAATGATATATCACATAAGATAGGCGAAAAAACTAATGGGCTATGGGTACCAAGTACTGGCGGTATATATCCAATACTTAAAAAGAATGAAAAAGAAGGCTTTATTAAAGGTAAGTGGGATAACCCAGAAAAAAGATTTCAAAAAATATATACATTAACTACAGAAGGTGCTGTTGAGTTAGAAAGCAAAAAGTTTCTTTTACAAAATAAAATTGAAGAAGCTCTTGAGGTATTTAAATTAATATATAAAGATCTATATTTATAAGTATATAGTTAACCCTATTCGTAATACTATATATTAAGAGGTGATTTATATATGAAAGGTAAAATAATTGAGAACTCATCCTCAGAAGCCTTAATTATCTTAGAAGACTGTACTCTTTGTTTATTACCCTTAAACAAAACCTCTAGTTTTAAAAAATGTGGAGATAGTATAAATGTATATTCTACTAATTATTCATCTTCATCAAAACAAAGGCTTACGGACTTCTACTTATAAACTCTTTTAACCATTATCATATTAATATGTTTATGAAAAAAGGATGGATTGTTTAAACAATCCATCCTTTTTTTATTCTACTGAGATAGCATTTACAGGACAGCTTACAGCTGCATCTTTAGCATGCTCAATATGGTCTTTTGGCACCTCATCAACTATTACCTTTGCCTTGCCATCATCATCCATTTCAAATACCTCTATGCATATAGAAGGACATAGTCCACAACCTATGCAAACATCTTTATCTACATTAGCTTTCATAAAAAGACCTCCACTAATATTAAATTATTTAAAATTAGTATAACCATTGTATCAAGTATTTATGCATGACTTTTATTATTAAAGTATATATTACATTATTTTGTTTATTATTTCGTTATATTCTTTATGTCCTCTTACATATTCTTCTGCCATACCTGCTTCTAAGCTTTCTACTAAATCTAAATTTATAGGTAATTCAGCTAAAAGTGGTAATCCTAAGTATTCAGCTTGTTCCTTTGCAGACTTTTTACTAAATACTCTCATTCTTTCCCCGCAACTTTCACATTCTATGTAAGCCATATTTTGTACTACACCTTTAACATCTACCCCAAGCTTTTCTGTCATTATTACTACCTTTTTAACAATCATAGAAACCATATCTTGAGGTGTTGAAACAACTACCATATTAGATATAGGAAAGCTTTGCATTACAGTAAGTGCTATGTCTCCAGTGCCTGGTGGCATATCTATTAATAGGTAATCTAATTCGCCCCACTCTGTATCAGAATACATCTGATTTAAAACACCAGTTATAACTGGACCTCTCCAAATAACAGGTTGTTCCTCTTCTTCTGTAAGTAAATTTATTGATATAACCTTAATTCCAAGCTTAGTTTCAACTGGAACGAATTTTACTTCATCTTTTTCTCCCGCAGGAAGCATAGATGCTCTCTTTTCATTTATCCCAAAAAATCTAGGCATAGAAGGGCCTGTTATATCTGCATCTAGAACCCCAACACTGTATCCTTGGTTTCTTAATGCTACAGCCAATATTCCAGTTACTGTAGACTTTCCAACTCCACCCTTTCCACTAATTACTCCTATTATGTTTTTTATATTACCGTGCTTTGGTGAAAGCTTTGAACAAGTGCTTTCTTTTCCTGCTTCTTTAACACTACACTTTTCTTTACTAGGACAACTTGAACAATTACTCATAAAATATCCCCCTTCAATAAAATTAGAAGTCTAGAGGCTTCTTTTCTGTTATATTTATTTTCCAATCTTTATCTTCATACTTACACCATACATAATAGTCAGTTTCACTATTATTAGTTTTATTATATAGTTTAATTACACTTTTATAGACAGTTGTCTTGTATCCATAAGTTTTTACATTAACCAATATATCAAAGTCTTCTTTATTATTTTCTACTAAACTCAAATTACTCATTTTACCTTTTAGATTTATCTTAAAATCTTCTATATCACTAGAAAGGATATATTTAGCTACCTCTACATCATTTGATATGTTAATACCTATCTTTTTATCTTTCATTTCAGTTTTAACATTTTGATCTATAAACTCAAGTATTGAATTATAGTATAATGTTTCAAAATTTCTTGGTTTTCTAAGCGTAGCCATATTTTTAATTATATCATTATCTATTCTTTTTGAAACTACATAATTCTTATTTTCATCATAGAAATTACCCATACCCTTTTCTTGAATTCCAGCAACGTAACTAAACTTATAGATTTTATCATCGCTTTCATAAAATTCAAATGTATAATCTGCATCCAAATTAGTCTTTCCTTCAACGGCTTTTCCACTAGATAATATATTATAAATTTCATTTACAGTTCTTTTATCTGTTACTATAAATTTAAATCCATTATCTCTATTACTTTGAATTGTTATCTTTGGTACATCATTTTGCTTTATAAAATCAAAATCATGATTCTTATATCCAAGTCTTACCTTTATACTTTCTGTTTTCACGCATCCAGTAAATAGACAAATTAAGGACAACATAAAAAGTAGTACTATAGCTTTCTTATTGTTTATCACTCTTTACCAATCTCCCTTTAATTTTATCTACATTAAATAGTAGTATTCCTAGCACAACAGTTATAACACCTATAAATTGAGATGTTGAAAGTACTCCTACACTTCCTCTTGGGTCATCCCTTATAAACTCTATCAAGATCCTTCCCCCACTATATAAAATCATATACATAGAAAATACACGACCTTGTTTTGATTCTTTTTTATCATACCATAATAAAAATAAAGTTAGTAATAAATCAAGAATAGAAGAATATATTTGTGTGGGATGAAGAGGTATTCCAAGTGGTGCAAGCAAGGTATTTGTAAAAGTTATACTTAAAGGAAAATTCGTTTTTGCACCGTAACAACATCCTGCAAGAAGACAGCCCATTCTTCCAAAGGCTTGTGCTAAAGAAACACTAGGTATCATCAAGTCATATATCTTTAAAACATCCCACTTATTCCTTTTTGAGTAAAAGTATACTGCTAAAGCCCCTCCTATAATAGATCCATATATGACAAATCCACTTCCTACATCTTTTAGCATAGATGGATTATTACTTATAGCTTTTATATCAGTTATAATGTATAAGAGCTTGCCACCTACAACACCTGCTATTATAGAAAATATGGTAACATCAAATATTGCATCACTATCATAGCCTTTATCTTTGGACCTCTTATCTAAAAGTAAAAATCCAAACAGTATTCCAAGAGCTATCATTAGTCCATATCCATATATATTTATTCCAAATATAGTGAATAGAATTGGTTTCATATTTACCTCCATAAAAAACAAGAGAAGCTATATAGCTTCTCTATTCCTTTTACTAAAATTATAATCCTTTAACTTAATTAAAGCAAATCATTTTTTATACTTAAAACTAGATGCGAGACCCTTAAATATAGACAACATATTTTCTTTATAATTTTTCTTTGAAGTAAAGAAAGAAAATCTTACATAGCTATCCTTATTATCTATAAAAAATTCGTTAGCTACATATACTGACCCTTTATCATTTTTCACAGTATAACATATGGCATAGGCCTTGTGATCATTAATATTAATTTCTTGTATACTATAATCTTTTACCTTATTTTCTTTAAGTGATACCTCTTTACTTTTATCTAAGAAGCTTTTTAAGTCTTCCTTATAACTCCACACCTGCACAAACCCATAGATTTTTTGATCTTTAGAATTAAAAGCATTATGATATATAACCTCCTTACTTTCAAAGTCTATTTCTTTAGTTTCAAAGTCCTCAGGAAGTTTATATGTAAATTTATCTTCTAATGCTTTATATTCCTTTAACACATCTAGATTACTATTAACTAAAGCCGCCAGCTTTAAATTATTATCAAACATTTTTTCAGCACTAAATAACACTACCATAAGTAAAATTATAACTGTTGTGATTTTTAATCTTTTTCTATTTAGTACGATTATTTTCACGTTACCACTCCTATTCAAAAGATTTATACTCTTATAAAATTATATTAGTTATATCTTTTACTTATGACTTAAATGTACAATAAATAATAATATACTTTATATCATAATCTTTTATTATTAAATAAGAAAAGCAAATTTGAAAGCCTTTATTAAAAGGCTCTTTCAAATTTACTCTTTAATTGAAATATACTTAATATATAACTTACTATATTATTCCTTGATACGTACGTACTTAGTTGCATTCCACGCAAGTTTAAAATGAAAAAAAGTTAATATATTACTATTTCATAGGTACTACAGTCATGCTATTCCTGAAATCATAAAACATAAGCCAGTACCCAAAGTTTTCATCAGTTTTTGAAGGCATCCACGTAACAAATCCTGTCTTTCCACCATATGGTTGTTCTCTTCTGTCCTTAGTTCCTGGAACTGCATATACGATATATCTTAATCTATTATTTTTATTATACTTATATCCCACCATATAATGTTCATACCTTTTGATATATGGATAATAATTTATCATAGGATAATATATAACAGTATATCTTGTGTAGTTAGAATTATTTAATAAGCTTTCAATATTTCTTGTAGGAACCTTGTACCATTTGCAATATTTAATCTGATTTTCAAATCCGTTTACACCTTCAAACCCCTTTACGATTCCTTCAAAAAAGTCTTCAGTATCAGATGTTCCACACTTACCTTCTTGTAATTCGTCATATTTCTTATTATATCTATCTTCTAAAAACTCTTCATCTTCTCTATTATCAGTTATTCCCTCATCTTCTCTTTCATAAACAATATCTTCTTCTCTTTGATTAAATGTATCTTCATTATCTATTTCTTCTATTAATTCTGACTCATAGCTTAAATCCATATCTTCTGTGCTATCTGCCATTTCAATCTTATCTTGTTTAATCTTTTCTATATTATCTTCATACTCATTAAAATTCTTTTCTAAGTTTAGTCTATGTTCATGACTCTCTTTAATCCCTATATCTTCTTTTATTTCATCTTTAAAAGTCTCTACCTCTTCTTCTATATCCTCTTTTTCATCTCTTATGGAACTTTTCTCTTCTCCTTTTTTATTTACTTCTTTTTCTAATTTACCTTCACTCTTTCTTTCTTCAACGTTTATTGATTTATCCCTACTTTTTTTACCCTCTTCTTTTACAGAGTTCTTAGATATTTCTACATCCTTTTTAAGGATTGTAGGTTCATCACCCTTGTTCATATTATTTTCAGTTACATCCCTATTAGATTTAACTTCTACAACCTCATATTCTTTCCAACTCTTAGGCTTATCACTACTTAGAAATCCACTCATAGGTATGGTTCTTTTATTGTTAGATTTCTTTAATATAGCTGTACCACCAATATCCTCTAATGATATACCTGTTCCTCCTATATTATCTGCATCAAATTCATAGGATACATCTGCTCTTCCATTATCGTCTATGTTCAAAACCCCTATATTTATAATCTTATTAACATCCCTTTTATTACATACTATTAACATATAATAAGGATTTTCTTCTCTTTTTAAGTTTTGAACATAGTAGGACATCCTCAACTTTTCATTTTTTAATTCTATCTTGCTATACCCTGAAGGTTGTTTATCACTTGCTAAGGCACATCCCTTTTCATCTTCTTGCAATATAACGAAATATCTACTATAAGACTTCTTGTGAGCCAATTTAATTTCCTCCACACTATATTTCTTCAATATAGTATATGAGTAGTTTTTTTAAAAGTGAACTTAAAAAACAAATTAAAAAAAGCTAAGATAAAAATCCTAGCTTTTTGGTCATACTATTATATAACTTTTAATTATTTGAAAGTTCATCTATATTGTTTGCAAGCATAGCAAATTCCTCTATAGATAAAGTTTCCCCTCTTCTCATAAGATCAATATTGGTTTCCTTGAAAGCTTGTTCTATAAGTTCTTTAGAAAAACCCAATACTTTTAAACCATTTGGCAAAGTCTTTCTTCTCATATTGAAAGAGCTTCTTATAATCTTAAAGAACAACTCCTCATTATTTACTTCAACTCTTGGTTTTGAAAGTCTATGTAACCTAATAATTATAGAGTCTACTTTAGGTCTAGGCAAAAAGCAAGTTGGAGGTACGGTTCTTATAACACTAGTATCACAGTAATATTGTATTAATAAAGATAATGATCCGTACTCTTTAGTACTTGGTTTTGCATGAATTCTATCCGCTACTTCTTTTTGAATCATTACGGTTAAACTTTCAAAGTCATATTTACCATTTAATAGCCTTGCTATTATTGGTGTTGTAAGATAATAAGGTAGGTTAGCAACTAGTTTCACCTTAGTTTCTTCTCCAATTATTTCATTGTAATCAATCTTTAAAGCATCTTTATGAACTAACTGAAAGTTATCAAATTCCTTTAATTCTTCTTCTAGAATAGGTATTAAATCTCTGTCTATTTCTATTGCTGTAACCTTTTTAGCCTTTTTCAGTATCTCACGTGTTAGATTACCAACCCCTGGACCTATTTCTATTACAAAATCCTGAGATGTTATTTCTGCTCCATTTACTAGATCTTCAATAACCTTATCATCAACTAGAAAGTTTTGTCCTAATGTCTTAGTAAACCTGAACTTATATCTATCAACTATTTCCTTTGTTCTATAATCTCCCATATGTTATTAACCTCTTTTTTATTTAATTATGTACACTTACTATTATATCCTATTTATTATTAAGTTCTACCCTTGCTAAAGCTTCCAAAAATTCGTCTTTTTCTATTCCAAAGCTATTTAACCTTGAAATAAACCTTGCTGAATTTCCATATCCTATACCTAACTCTTTTCCAAGCTTATCTCTTTTTAAGCTAGATTCTTTATCTCCTACTAATCCACAATGCATCATATCTGCTATAGTAAATGTAATAACCTTATCTTTAATCTCACACTTAGCCTTTTTAATAGCTCTTATTATTGTTTCAGGTGAAGCATTTTCTACTCCTATATCTCCATCTTTAGTTCCCTCTGCTTGAGATATATATGCATGTTTTACTCCAGATACCCTTTTAGTTATTATACTTCTTATCTTTTCTCCTGCAAAATCTGGGTCTGTTAAAATTATTACACCTTGCCTTTTTTGCGCTTCTTTTATCTTATCTATAACTGACCTGTTAATTCCAAATCCTCCTACAGCTAAAACTTCTGCATCTAAAGCTCTTTTAACTGCAGTTATATCGTCTCTTCCTTCTACCACTATAACTTCTTTTATCAAAACTATCCCCTTCCCATCAAAAAGAGGGCTTATTAAGCCCCTTATTAATTCAGAATATATACATTTACATATTTTACTCCCCAGTTATAGCTTTCACTAGCTGAGTTAAAAAACACATCTATTGTGTTACCCTTTATAGCACCACCCGTATCTTCAGCAATGGCATATCCATAGCCTTCTATATACATCTTAGTACCTAGGGGAATTACCCTTGGATCCACAGCTATGCTACTATATCCACTTGGATTTCTCTTAGTATTAGTTCCAGTAGCTGTAATGTGATTTCCATTGTTACCACTATTATAATAAGCTGTTGCTCTAACCTTTATTGTCTTTTTATATAATACATCTTCAGCGCTACCTCTTGATGCGGTTAAAACTCCTAATGATCCTTGGAGTACTACTTTATCTATAGGCTCTTTTATTACAACTTCGCTTATCACTTTTCTATCTATTTCCTTGCCATTTTCATAGATTATTTTAGTAGAGACTACTTTCTCTCCCTGTGCACCTTCTTGAACTATTTTGTTTACTGTATTAGCTAACTTTTCGTCTTTTTTTATTGTAGTATTAAAATCTAAAGGTAGACTTGCTGCTAATATCTCAGTTTTTACTCTTGTAATATCAACATTCAACCCCTCTTCTATAGGGGACTCTAAAGAAGGCGATACTCTATCCTCTTCTTCTAGAGAAATTCCTTCTGAGCTTAACATAGATTCAATATTATCTTCAGAAGTAAGGATACTTAAAATTTCTCCATCTACTTCTACATTTACATCCACTGCTCTCTTTATGTGGATTAGATCTCCCTTTTTGACCTTTTCATTCACTCCAAGATCTACCTTATCTTTAGGGCCTAATACAATTTTGTTGTCGGATAAAGCCCCCTGTACGGTACCTTTATATGTTACTATTTTAGATTCTCTTCCGTCTATTACCAATGTTATATCTTTTTTCATGTTAAAAATTGTGACTAAAAGTCCCATTACAATTAGGGACATAACAAATGCTGCCTTTGGACCGTTCGAAAAATAATTTCTAATTTTACTTTTGAACTTCTGAAACATAATAAACTACCTCCCTCTGGCAAGAGCACTTTTACATTATAACCATAATGAATATTGTTGTCAAATTTTAAGCTCTAAGCCTTTATTAGACTGGTTTTAGCTGAATTAAAAAAAATAAATAATGATAGCCTTTTGTGTCAATTCAGCATTTTTCATGGGAGTTTTATTTGTTTGTTCTTCTATATCTTAATAATTAAAATAGTTTTAGAATTTATTTATTTGATATAATTATATGTTTAACTTTTAAATTTAATGCAGTATTACAAATTAAAACTTATCCACCTTGTTCCAGCTAAGACTTTATTATATATCAAATAAAGTCTTAGCATTCTTTATTGTTATATTACTAATTTCCTCTAGGGATAAATCCTTTATTTCCGATATTCTTTTTATTATATGTTCTATATAATCAGATTGGTTCCTCTTTCCTCTATAAGGTACTGGTGCCATATAAGGAGCGTCGGTTTCTACTAACATCTTGTCTAAAGGTACATCTTTTACTACATCTATTACCTTTTTTGCATTCTTAAATGTTACAACACCTGTAAATCCTAAATAATACCCTTCTTTTAAACATTCTCTAGCAAATTCTACACTACCAGAAAAGCAGTGAACAACCCCCTTTACCTCTGGGAATTCTTTTATTATATCTAATGTATCTTTATGTGCATCCCTATCATGTATTATTACAGGAAGATTCATTTCCTTTGCAAGTTGCATCTGTTCTCTAAATACCTTCTTTTGTATATCTTTGTGTGGATTCTCTTCCCAGTAATAATCAAGACCAATTTCACCTATAGCTTTTAATTTTGGATTATCCTTATTAGCTTTTATCAACTTATATACATCTTCGTTCCATTCATTTACATTTTCAGGATGTATACCTAATGCAGCATAAACTATTTCATATCTTTTAGATAATTCTAATGTACTTTTACAAGCTTCGAATGAAGATCCACAATTCATAACAGCTATTACGCCATTATCTTTAATATGTTTTATCACTGCTTCCACATCTTCATTAAATGATTCATCATCATAATGAGCATGAGAATCAAAAATGTTAATTTTAACATCATTACACATACGAATTCCCTCCTTTATTTAAATTATAAATATCTTTACATTTCTAATATTAATTTTGATTCACAAATTAATATATTATAGATTAATAAACTTATTACCACACTTATTTTTATATATATATTATACTGTTAAAGATATAAAAAAGGTGTAACAAGACCTATAAGTCCTCCTAATAATGCACCAATCCAGGTTATTGCTTTAAGCTCTTTATGTGCAATTCCAACAATTACCTCTTCCGCAAAGTCTACTTCAAAAGAGTTAATGTTATCCTCTACAATCTTTTCAATATTTAATATCTCAATTACATCAGAAGCTTGTTTTTGTATAAACTTATCATAAACACCTTTTATATAAGTATTAGATATTTTTATTACTATGTCTTCGTCAACTTTAATTAAGCTACTAATCGGTCTATCCATGGTTACACTTGTAATCCTATATATACCCTCTTTAATTATGGTCTTAGTACGATCTCCATCCACTACTTCATATACAAATCTCTTTAAAACCCCGTATAAGTTTTCTTTATAAGTTGGATTAAACCTTAATAATACTTCGTCTATAGAATTATGGTCTAATATCTTATGTTTTATTCCATATATTCCTTCTCTTATTAATTCCATTGAAATTACATTGCTTTGCAGATTATTTACTAATCTATCAATTATGATTTCTATTTTAGAGTACTCTACTGACTTTATAATTTCACTTACATTCCCCTCCATTAATTTATCTATATAATCTCTTATTACAACACATATTTGTTTTTTGTTTTCATCTTCTTTTAAATATTCTTTAGAGAAGCTTAAGAATTTATTATATAAGGTTTCAGGATTTAAGAACATTGCAACCAAAGGGCTTACATTAGTTCCTATACCTTCAGAAATAGCTACCTTTATCTTCACCTTTGTATTAGGTTCCTCTAATAAGTGTAAGATTTCACTTGTTATCTTATCCCTATTTTCATATATAAAATCATCTACTATCTCTACCATATTTTTAGGCATGACTTCTTTAATACTCTTTTCAGTATAAATTAGTTCTCCTAACTTTTTATTTATTTTTTCTTTTACATTTTGGTGAAATTCGTTAGATGATCCATAATTGTATACAATCCTTGATAATTTCTCTATATTTTCTTCTTTTGAAATGCTATCTATTATTAATGGTTTCTTGTTTAATTCTTTTTCAATCAGGTTATATATTTCTTTTACTATCTTATCTTTAACATCATCATTTAAATTATTTAAGACCCCTTCATATATATACTCATTTATACCATCCAAGTTCTTTTCAGCAAAACCTAAGTTTTCTTCCATTAAGACCTTGAAACTTTTAGTAGATGAATATATTCCTTTTATCTTAGTTTCTACCATATTGTAAATATGACTGTATATATTAGGGCTACATAATGCTTTTACTATGGTATCCTTAGATAACAAGTGATTAGCTATAGCCTCACTTACACTTTTAGCGATTCTTTGTTTTTCTTTTGGTATAAGTCCTGGAGTAAATGGCACCTTAATACCAAATATCCTCTTCTCTTCATAAGGTCTAAACAGCATTTTAATTGCAAGCCAGTTTGTTATATATCCTATTACAGCACCTACTATACATGGAATAAAGTTTTTCATATGATACTTCCTTTCTGCTAATGTTTTGTTAAGTAAACCATAGTGTGATTTAAATTACATCATTAAAGCACATCATAATGTATAATTATAACGTACTTTGTTTATAGTACAGTATTAATTAGAATTACTTGTCACAATCAGGATTGTAGTACAATGTTTATGCAAAATTTAAAGGAGTGAAATCCAATTATGATTAAATCAGATTGCAAATGTCTTCTTATGAATCTTCCCCTTTTTGAGAGCTTTAATCAAAACGATTTAGATATTTTGTTAAATTCTAAAGATGTTAAAATTATATCCTATTGTAAAGATAAAATAATATTTATGGAAGATGATATATGCTTAAATCTAAGTATAATATTGAAGGGCAATATTGAAATACAAAAGGTAGATCCAAGTGGAAAACTTTTATCTGTAGCTAGTTTAAAAACTGGGGATGTTTTTGGTGAAAACTTACTTTTCGGAAATAAAAACATCTATCCTATGACTGTATCTACTAAAAGTGAAAGCTTAGTACTTCACATATCAAAAGACTTAGTTGCAGTTCTTTGCCAACAAAACTTAGACTTTTTATACTCATTTCTAAGAATATTATCGAATAAAGCTATAGCCCTAAGTTCAAAAATTAAACAAGTTACCTTAAAAACTATAAGACAAAAGATTTGTGAGTTTCTGTACAATGAGTACTCTCATTCCAATAATAAAATTCCACTTAACATGTCTAAGCAAGAATGGGCTTATAATTTAGGTGTACAAAGACCCTCTCTCTCAAGAGAGCTTATAAAATTAAAGGAAGATGGAATAATAGACTACGAAAAAGATTACGTATTAATCCTAAATGTACAAGAGTTAAAAGAAAACATATAAAAAGTTTAATCAACTCATTGTAATACATGAAACCTTACAAAAAAATTGTAAGGTTTCATGTTATTTATCTTATTTCATTCCCTACTTTTAATTCACTTGGAGCATCTATGACGTATAGTATACTATCATCATCGTTGGAGGCTGCAAGTATCATACCCTCTGATAATTCCCCTCTTAGCTTTGCAGGTTTTAAATTAGCTACTAAAACTACACTTTTCCCTACTAAATCCTCAGGTTTATAATGCTTTGCTATTCCTGATATAACCTGTCTTGTTTCTCCACCTAAATCAACTTTAAGCTTCAATAACTTCTTCGCGCCTTTAATCGCTTCACATTCTAATACCTTAGCAATCCTAAGGTCTACCTTTTCAAAATCTTCTATAGTTATTTCTGGCTTAATAGGCTTTAAAGGAGCTTCTTCTTTTTGTATATTATCATCTACTTTTAAAGCTTCTAATTCTTTAAGCTTTTCTTCAACATCTATTCTTGGAAATATTATATTTCCCTTTTTAACCTTAGTACCTGCACTTATGCCATCAAAAGAAGCAACGCTATCCCAAGTACATATTTCAACACCTAACTGTTCTCTTATCTTATCTGAAGTGTCTGGTAAGAAAGGAGATATAAGTACTGATATTATTCTAAGTGCTTCAGCAAGATTATAAAGAACTGTTCCTAATCTTTCTTTTTGGTCTTCATCCTTGGCTAATATCCAAGGAGTTGTCTCATCTATATACTTATTACATCTTCCTATTAAAGTCCATATGTGAGATAATGCTTCAGATAACTTTAAATCATCTAAAGACTTTTCTACAAGCTCTGGAGTATCTAGTGCAAGTCTTATAAGTTCATTATCTATAGTCTCCGTAGCTATTGGTGCTGGTATAACTCCATCAAAATATTTCTCTATCATAGCAACTGTTCTTGATACTAGGTTCCCTAGATCATTTGCTAAATCTGAATTTATCTTCTTTATAAAGGTTTCATTTGTGAAGGTACCATCTGAGCCAAAAGGTATTTCTCTTAGAAGATAATATCTTATTGAATCTACACCAAAATGCTTTGAAAGTATTACAGGATCAACTACATTACCTTTAGATTTTGACATCTTACCGCCATCAACCAAAAGCCATCCATGACCGAATATTTGCTTTGGAAGAGGTAGTTCTAATGCCATAAGCATAATTGGCCAATAAATAGTATGGAATCTTAAGATATCTTTACCTATTAAATGAACATCTGCTGGCCAATACCTTTCATAAAGTTTAGTGTTTTCGCTTCCATATCCCAATGCTGTTATATAATTAGATAGTGCATCTATCCATACATATACTACATGACTTTTATCAAATTCTACCGGTATACCCCAATTAAATGAAGTTCTTGATACACATAAATCTTGTAATCCTGGCTTCAAAAAGTTATTTATCATTTCATTTTTTCTGGATTCTGGTTGTATGAAGCTTGGATTAGCTTCTATATATTGCAAAAGTCTTTCTGCATATTTACTCATCTTAAAGAAATAAGCTTCTTCTTTTGCCTTTTCCACGTTTCTTCCACAATCTGGGCACTTGCCATCTAATAGTTGCGTGTCTGTCCAAAATGATTCACACGGAGTACAATAGGCTCCTTCATAAGAACCTTTATATATGTCACCATTCTGATAAAGCTTTACAAATATTTCTTGAACAGCTTTAATATGACTATCATCTGTAGTTCTTATAAATTTATCATAACTTATATTCATTAACTGCCATAATTCCTTAATGCCATCTACTACTTTATCAACATATTCCTTAGGCTTTACCCCATTTTCTTCAGCTATTCTTTGAATCTTTTGACCGTGTTCGTCTGTTCCTGTTAGAAACATAACATCATATCCACTTAATCTTTTAAATCTAGCAATAGCATCTGCTGCTACTGTTGTATATGCATTTCCTATATGCAAACTCGTTGAAGGGTAATATATAGGTGTAGTAATATAAAAGGTCTTTTTCTCTTCACACATTAGTTTATTTCCTCCCTCTATTTTCCAAACGCAAACTTGGAATAATCTTAAACCATTAAAATCGCATTTAGAATTACTTGTAACAAAAAACCTCTATGTGTACCTACACATAGAGGCGTAATATTAACGCGATTCCCACTCTAGTTTATGCTTTTGTCACCAAAAGCAACTCTATAAGTGATATCACTTATAGTGATTATCACCTTTCCCTTTAACGGAGGATACCGTATCTTCCTAACTTAAAGCTTAGAAAATATGCTCCAAGACCATATTCATAAGGCTCTTTACCTCTGGTTTTCACCTACCCCAGATCTCTTTTAGGTTTTTACCTTACTACTCATCTTTTCATAGCAATAATTATTATACATTCTACATACATAATAATAAATTAAGGTTTTAATGTCAATAGCCATTATTTTAGTGTTATCATCACATATGTTTTTTATGCACATTATAAGAACCGCTAGTTTAAAAGTCTAAGTCTACATTGCCATAAACCTTTCTATTTCTTCTACAGTTTTAATTATATCCTTTGATAAAACTTCTGCTCCGCTTTGTGTAACTAAAATATCATCTTCTATCCTAATTCCTATCTTCTCTTCTTTTATATACAATCCTGGTTCTACAGTAATAACCATGCCAGGTTCTAAAATACCTTCCCTTGATCCTACATCGTGAGTGTCTAATCCTAAATGATGGCTCACTCCATGGAAATAATATTTTGATAAGTCTTCATCCCTATCTATAATATTTATTTCTTTTAATCCCTCAGCTAGTATACGTTTAGCAAGCTTGTTTAATTCTTGGAAGGGAACCCCTGGTTTTATAATCTTTATAACCTCAAGCTCTGCCTTTAATACTATATTATATATTTGTTTTTGTCTCTTTGTAAACTTTCCACTTACAGGGAACGTTCTACTTATATCTGCATTATAGTAATTTAGTTGGGCTCCTAAATCAAACAATATTAGATCTTCATCTTTAAGTTCACCATCATTTTCTACATAGTGAAGTACTGTGGCATTTACACCTGTAGCTGCAATAGTTTTAAATGAATAATCTTTAATACCCTTAGTTTTTAACACAAAATCAAAATGAGCTTCAAGCTCATATTCTTTCATACCCTTTCTACAATGTTTCATCAAAGCTTCTATTCCTTCTTTAGTTATATCTATAGCTTTTCTTAATTCCATTACCTCTTCTTTAGATTTTATAGCCCTTAACTTTTCTATAGCATTATATATATTTTTAATGTTTACTTGAACATAATTTTCTTTAATCTTATTAGCGAAGCTTTGTACATTATTTGGTATGGAATTAAAGGTGTCCTTTTCAAGATCCATATATACTGTACACAGATTCTTTATAGATATAAATTCATGCACTAAACTTTCAAACTCATCAATGTATTTTATATTATTAATTCCTGAACACTCTTTAGACCTTTTATCACTTATAGTTTTGCCTACCCACTTCTCCATAACAGGGTTGGGACTTCTTATAAACAAATATTCGTCTACAATATTATTTTGTTTCACCATTAACAAAATAACATGTTCCTCATTAATTCCAGTTAGATAATAAAAATTTCTATTTGGCGTAAATGGATATTCTTCATCAGCAGACTTTTTTGGAGCAACGCCTGAAAACATTACTAAAATAGAGTTATCTTCTAATTCTTTACTTAGCCTTTCTCTATTCTTTATAAACACATCTTTGTTCATAAAACAACATCCCTTTCTTATTTCATACTGTATAAACATTATATATCTTATATGCTTACTATTCTATAACTTACATAAAGTTCATCCACAAGTTTCTATGTCATTTAAATTAACTTTTTACTTGACAATAAATATCTATACCACTTATAATATAGCTAATTGTATTCGATATAATTTTATGATTATATCAACTTTAAAAAAAGAGGTGCAGCTATGAATGAAGACATATTAAATTTAGATAATCAGCTTTGTTTTTCTATATATGCTTGTTCTAAAGAAATCATACGTTTATATAGGCCATTTTTAGAAAAGCTTGGGCTTACGTATACTCAATATATTGCCTTATTAGCTCTGTGGGAAAAGGACAAGGTTACAGTTAAACAATTAGGTAATAGATTATATCTAGACTCTGGAACTCTAACTCCCCTCCTTAAAAAGATGGAAGAGAACGGTCTACTGTTAAGAGAACGTCAAAAAGATGACGAAAGAAAAGTTTTAATAACTTTAACAAAAGCAGGAGTAGACTTAAAACAAAAAGCACTAGAACTTCCGAAATCCATATTATGCAGCACTAACCTAGATACAAATAAATCTATTGAACTTAGAGAAGATATTAAAAGTTTACTTAAACACATATATGCCATAAACGAAGAGACTGTTTCAAAAAAGTAAAGTTATAATTAAAGAGTACCTAATAACCTTTTAGATTATTAGGTACTCTTTTTAGTTATGCAGTCTATAAATGTTAGTTTTATTACGTTTAAAACTACATTATTACTCTAGTGCAATAAGTTTAACCTTTATTATATTATCTATTGTCTTTATTTCTTCTAGTATGCTTTTCATATCCACTTTCATCTCTGATATATCAAAAGTAATCGTTACATTTGCTGCATTATTTATAGGTATGTCTTGATTTATGGTCATAATATTCCCTTTGTTTTCTGCTATTTTATCTAATATTCTAGATAACGTTCCAGACTCATGGGCTATAAGAAGGGCAATCGTAGCCTTTTGTCCCTTCATGTTATCTGACATAGAAAACACATTATCCTTATACTTATAATATGCGCTTCTACTTATACCAACTTCTTTTACCCCTTCCGATATATCCTTAACCTTCCCTGTGTATATGAGCTCTTTCACTTGAATTACCTTTTGAAAAACTCCTGGTAATACCTTGATGTTAACAATAAAAAACTTTTCATTCATAATATTCCTCTAAATAAGATAAATATAAATTTTATCTATCTTATATTCAACTTTTTAGCTAATTTTTGAAGCATGTCTTGTGTCATATTTTCTAAATCATACTTTGCATTAAATCCCCACTCCGCTTTAGCCGCTGAACAATCTATAGAATTAGGCCATGAATTTGCGATTGCTTGCCTTACAGGATCTACATCATAATTCATAGTAAAGTTTGGTATATGTTTTTTTATTTCATTTGCTAGCATCGAAGGTTCAAAGCTCATAGCGGTGATATTAAATGCATTTCTGTGAATAAGTTTTGATGAATCTGCTTCTAAAAGTGTTACTATAGCATTTAATGCATCTGGCATATACATCATATCCATATATGTGTTTTCTGCTATATAAGATGTATATTTTCCCTCTTCAAGTGCTTTGTAGTATATATCTACTGCATAATCAGTAGTTCCCCCACCTGGAGCTGTTGCATAAGATATTAATCCAGGGAACCTTACTCCTCTAGTATCTACCCCAAATCTTTTAAAATAATAGTCACATAATACTTCCCCTGAAACCTTAGTTACTCCATACATAGTTTCTGGTCTTTGAATGGTATCTTGTGGTGTGTTATCTTTTGGTGTATTAGGTCCAAATGCACCTATAGAGCTTGGTGTAAAAAAGGAACACTTTAACTCCCTAGCAACTTCTAAAGCATTAAATAGTCCTCCCATGTTTATTTCCCAGGCAAGAACTGGCTTAGCTTCTGCTACTGCTGATAATAAAGCTGCAAGATGCACTATTGTGTCTACTTCGTGTTTTTTCGCAACCTCTGCCATCTTTTTAGCATTTAAAACATCTAGTACTTCAAATGGACCAGATTCTACTGCTGGATTTCCATCTATTCGTCTTATATCTGTTGCAATTACATTATCATTACCATATATATTTCTCATGTGCATTACTAATTCAGAACCAATTTGTCCAAGGGCCCCTGTAACTAATATCTTCTTCATAATAATCCTCCTAAAATTTAGTTGAAACTATTTAATTACGCCTAATTCCTTACCAACCTTTTCATATATAGCTAATGCCTTATCTAACATTTCCTTTGTATGAGCTGCTGTAGGCATATTTCTAACCCTTCCAGTTCCCATTGGCACTGTTGGGAATACTATAGCTTTAGCGTATACCCCTTCTTCCATTAGCCTTTTACTAAATTGTTGTGCTAACTTTTCTTCTCCTATTATACATGGAGTTATAGGTGTCTCACTATGACCTATATTAAATCCTAGTTCCTTTAAACCCTTTTTTAAATAGTTTCCATTTTCCCAAACCTTATCTACAAGATGTGTGCTATTTGTCATTATATTCAACGCTTCAATTATAGCTCCACAGGAAGCTGGTGTTAATGATGTAGAAAATAAGAAAGGTCTAGCTCTAACTTTTAACCAATCTATTAGATCTTGAGTACCAGCCACGTATCCACCAACTACACCCATAGCTTTTGATAAAGTCCCCATTTGAAAATCTACTTTATGAGATAATCCAAAGTGCTTTACTGTTCCAACACCTTTCCCCATAACTCCTGAACCATGAGCATCATCTATATAGCTTATTAGATCAAACTCTTCTGCAGCTTCTACAAGTCCTGGTAGATTAACAACATCTCCATCCATAGAGAAAACTCCATCACTAATAACCATTAACTTTTCGTATAAACCACTTTCTCTTGCTTCTTTTGCTTTTACCTTTAAATCTTGCATATCATTATGCTTATACCTTATAATCTTAGCTCCTGATAATTTACATCCATCTATTATAGATGCATGATTTAACTCATCAGATAATATAGCGTCCTTTTTATTCATAACTGCCTGTATAGCCCCTGCATTACAGTTAAATCCTGATTGAAAAGCTATAGAAGCTTCTGTATGTTTAAATTCAGCTAATCTTTTTTCAAGCTCTTCATGTATTTTTAAAGTTCCATTTATGGTTCTAACTGCGCCTGCACCTACACCATATTTATTAGTAGCTTTAATAGATTCTTCTATCATCTTGGCATTGTTAGCTAATCCTAAATAATTATTTGATGATAAATTTATAAGTTCTTTACCTTTAACTTTTATTATTGGTCCATTACCACTCTCTAAAACATTAATTTCATTGTATAGACCTTTAGACTTTAAATCGTTTAGATTATCGTTTAGAAACTTTTGTAAGGCTTTGCTTCCCATATCATGTCCTCCTTATATTTAGGTTTATTCCGTAATATTGTTTCTCTGTGAGATACAATATTTATCTTATGTATATGGATATTATATCAAACTTATTATCACATATCCATAGTCTAATTTCCTTAAAATACTTAAACATATTCCCTTATACTTCTATTTACTACTTCTTACTGCCGTTTAAAAACGTTTTCACTTCGTTATACCTTTTCTATTTATAATGAAGTAAAATGCATTTTATAATTTGACTTTATATACTATATACTATATATTAATACTTGACATATATTCAGAATATTTTAATAAGTGTATGTTTTATTATCTTTATTTCATTTTTAAACCTAACCTTTATAACCTTTTATAATATTTATAATATTAATAATTTTTAAGGAGTGATTTAATTGGACAAGACAAAAAAAATCGGACTTATACCTAAACTTATTGCTGCTATTATACTAGGTATACTTATTGGAAAGTTTATGCCTGAAGTTGTTGTAAGGGTATTCGTTACCTTTAGTTCTATCTTTGGTAACTTTTTAGGATTCCTTATCCCTTTAATAATTCTCGGTTTCATAGTATCTGGTATAGCAGACCTTGGTAGCAATGCTGGTAAACTTCTTGGTATTACAGCTGGTATCGCATACGTATCAACATTAATTGCTGGACTTTTTGCTTACATAGTTGGTGTAAATATCTTCCCTAGTTTCATTAAAGCAACTAATATGATAAGTGATGCTGTAAATCCAGAAGAACATCTTTTGAAACCTTTCTTTACTATCGAAATGGATCCAATAATGACCGTTATGAGTGCCTTAGTTTTTGCCTTTTTATTAGGCCTTGGAATAGCTGCTGTAAAAGGTGACGGGCTTCGTAAGATTGCTTTTGAATTTCAACAAATAGTTGATAAAACAATTTCCAATGTTATTATACCTTTACTTCCAATCTACATCCTTAGCATATTTGCTAATATGACTTATGCAGGTGAGGTTGGACGAATTATATCTGTATTCTGGAAGGTATTCTTAATAGTTATTGCAATGCACTTTTTAATAATATTAATTCAATTTTCTATTGCTGGAGCTATATCAAAGAAAAATGCATTTAGCATGATAAAAAATCAAGTTCCAGGTTACTTAACTGCAATAGGAACTCAATCTTCAGCCGCTACCATACCTGTAAATTTAAAGTGTGCTGAAAATAATGGTGTATCTAAAGAAATTAGAGAGTTTGTAGTTCCTTTATGTGCAACTATACATTTATCTGGAAGTACAATTACTCTTACCTCTTGTGCTATGGCTGTTATGATGTTAAATAGTGTTAGTTTTACATTACCTCAAATGCTAGGATTTGTTGCAATGTTAGGTGTAACAATGGTTGCAGCTCCTGGTGTTCCTGGTGGAGCTGTAATGGCTGCACTTGGTGTGTTACAAACTAACCTTCACTTTACGGAAGCGCAACTTGCACTAATGATAGCTCTTTATATAACTCAAGATAGCTTCGGTACAGCTTGCAATATTTCTGGTGATAACGCAATTGCAGTAATAGTAGATAGTATATATAATAAAAAGAAAAAATTATCTAGATCTTAATATATATGTAACTAAATATAGTTATTCTTTAAATTTAAATAGCAATAAGTAGAAGTAACAACACCTTCTCTTATTGCTATTTTGTTTAAATAATCTTATCTTTTTAGTAACTAATCTATTTTAAAAGTGGCATATATAATATAATGGTTACAGTATTAGCGTTAAGGAGGTTTTTTCTTGTTTAAATATCAAAAATCTGACCTAAAGGATGTTCTAGAGTTAGCGCTACCTGCTGTAGGTGAAAACATATTATATATGATGGTATGGGTGTTCGATACAATGATGGTAGGTCGTTATGGCGGGAACGTTGCTGTAAGTAGTGTTGGTCTTGGCTCTGAATTAATGTATGGATTTTCTAATATCTTCATAGCAGTAGGTATCGGTGTAGGTATAACCTCTCTGGTTGCTAGAAGGGTTGGAGCAAATTTAAAATCCGCAGCTGAGGAATATTTAACTTTAGGTTTTATTATTGGAAGTATTCTATCTTTTATAGGATTCTTAATATTTTTTCTTGGAAGTACTAAATTACTTTCCATTACCGGTGCAGATGAAAATGTAATAGCTATGGGTGCGCCTTATATGAGAATAGCTTCTATAGGAATATTTTTTAATATGTTAATGATTTTATTAAATTCTTCATTAAGAGGCTATGGAAATACTAAGACTCCACTTGCAGCATCGATACTTATAAATATAGTAAATATAACTTTAGATTATGGACTTATATTTGGTAATCTCGGGCTTCCAGAGCTTGGCATACGCGGGGCTGCTATAGCTACCACTATAGCTCAATTCCTAGGATTCTTATTCATATTACGCTATGTTATACGTAAATCCCCTATAAAACCTAGGATTAAATATGTGAAAAAGATAAAATTGTATAACTTTAGAGATTTACTTCGATTATCTATTCCTTCTTCTATGCAAGAAGCAGCCTTTACTACAAGTAGAATTATAAGCAATCTAATGGTAATTAGTATGGGCACAGTAGCCTTTGCAGCTAACCAAATAACAACTACCATAGAGTCCATATCTTTTATGCCAGGTTGGGGATTCGCTGTTGCCGCAACCACCTTAGTTGGTCATAAGGTTGGGGAAGGCAATTTACAAAAGGCAGAAAGGTATGCAAAGTTATCTATGATTTTAGGAACCTCATTTATGATTATGTCTTCCTTGTTATTTTTGATAATACCAAATGGGCTCATTAAGTTATTTATAAGTCCTAATGAGGTAGATGTTATAAGCCTTGGAACACTTTGCCTTATGATAGCAGCTATAGAACAACCATTTATGGCTGTTTCCATGATAGCTGGAGGGGCTTTCAAAGGCCTTGGAAATACCAAGACACCCTTTAAGGTTTCTATAATATCTAGCTGGATAATAAGGCTCCCCCTTATGTATATTGTTATATATAAACTACATCTAAATGTAGCTTGGGTATGGATTGTAACTTCTGTGCAGTGGATATTTGATGGAAGTATAATATATTACTTTTACAAAAAGAATCTCAACAAAAACTTGGTTAAATAAAATAGATTTATCTAAACATACTTATATACTTATAAACATAAAGCAGCTGTTTTAACAAAATTCATGTTAAATACAGCTGCTTTATTTATATAGCTTATTCTATTCTTCCATATACTTCCTGACCCTTACCATTTATATAATAAATAAGTAAAGCAATTATTAATGATATTACCAAAGTCAAAGATATAAATCCTATTAATAATGTTGGCTCTAATTTTAAGAATAAGTATATGTTTAATCCACCAATTAAAATTGATATTACAAAGCTTATAAATGAATTAAGATTTTGTTTAACTGCCTTTTGTTCATTATCCCAGTTAAGTTTTGGTCTATTTGTATCTATAATAACACCTAGGGTAGAGGTAAAAATACTTCCTAATATAGATATTATAAATATAGATATAACAAGACTAAATGGAAGCTTTAATATAATTATCATTGCCGTAATTAATATAATGCTTATCATATTTACAATAACAGAAGATATTATTTTAGAAAATATCTGTTCTCTATAAGTAATTGGTATATACTTATTTATAAACATAAGCTCTCCTTCTCTTGATATAGCCGTAGAAGCCATAGCATTAGAACCACTTATAAATAAAATTACGCTAAAGGATACACCGAAAATAATACCTAGCAACTTAGGATCCTTTACATCACCTGTAACCTTTGTTATCATCTGTATATTTTTAGGATCCATAAGTCCATATACCATCATAAATATAGGAAATACAATGCTCCCAACTACACAATTTAATAAGAATGCTGGTGTTCTAAATACAACCCTTAATTCCTTTATTACATAGGACTTTATTTTTGAATTTTCAGAGGTTATTTTATCAAGTTCTGTAGATTTCAATTCCTTCCTTTTAGAAAAGGATTCAGATGACCCCATTACTCCTTTAAAATAAAGTATTTTTGCTAGTATCATAAATATTGCAAAAGATATTACAGTTATTAGTACAAATAATAATAAGTTCACAATACCTTTACTTGTGGAAGTTGAAACTAAGGATAACGCTGCTAATTTAGATGTAGGAAACATGCCACTTAAAAGGTTCATCATGGAATTATTACCCTTAGATAAAACCTCAAGTAAGTTTTCTTGTCCCATACTAGATGAACTAGCTTTTTGAACTAAAAGATTTACTCCAAGTCCTGAAAATATAGCAAGTATACCCCCAACAACTCTAAAAGCATCCTTATGTCTTCCAAGGTTCGTAAACCTCATGATAACCATATTAAGCATTGAAGCTAACACTAATGGCATAACGGGTAGAAGTAAAAATATAATTATAGAAATAAACCAATAACTTATTCCCGTATTAGCTTTTACGCCATAACCAATGAGTACAGGTAAAAGCACAATAACCTCAGTTAAATATTCATATATTAAAACTGTTATAAACTTAGCTGAAAGTATTTCATGCGCTTTTAAAGGTAATGGTAAAAGAGCCTCAATGTCCTTAGAAAAGTAAAATGTAGTCAGCACATATATAATTCCAAATATAAAAATAATGAAGCTAACCATAGAAAATGCTAGGCTCAAAATTATACCCTCTTGTCCAACTGCAGCAACATCCTTATATACAGATGCTGTAAAGGTACCTATAGGTATCCCTATTGACATTATAAGTATTAATCCTAAAAATATATTTAAGATCATTGATGGAATTCTACTCTTTCTCTTTCTCTTTCCTTCACTACCGCTTCCATTTTTAAACAATACCTTAATCAATATAAATATTTTACTCATTTTCAGTCATCTCCAAGAATATATTTTCTAATGAAGAATTTTCTTTCATGTGTTCTTTTATTTCTTGAAGTGTTCCACAAAATAATATCTTACCTTTATTTATTATTGCTACTCTATCACAAACCTTTTCCGCAACCTCAAGTACATGCGTAGAGAAAAATACCGTATTACCGGAAGATGCATGTTCTTTCATCATCTCTTTTAACATATATGAAGACTTTGGATCAAGCCCTGTAAGTGGCTCATCTAATATCCATATAGACGGATTATGTATAAGCACTGCCATTATAACTATCTTCTGCCTCATACCGTGTGAGTAACTTTGTATTTTATCACCTAGAGCATCACTCATCTCAAACCTACGAGCTAGATTTTGAATCCTCTCTTTCCTTAAAGCTTTTGGAACTTCGTATAAATCAGCCATAAAATTAAGATACTCAATGCCTTTTAATCTTAAAAACATGTCTGGATTATCAGGTACAAATCCAAATTGCTTTTTAGCCTCTATTGCATTTTCCTTTATATTTATACCATTTAGCTTTATCTCACCTGAATCATGACTTATAATACCTGTCATCATTTTTATTGCTGTAGTTTTACCAGCACCATTTGGACCTAAAAACCCAAATATTTCTCCATCCTTTATGGTTATATTTATTCCATCTACAGCTTTGGTTGTTCCATTGTAACTTTTACTTACATTATTAAGTTCTATCATATTTAATCTCCTCCTCCATATTATGTATGTATTATATATAAGTCTATATTAAATCTTATCCGTTATCAACATTTAAAAACACGCACCAAGTGGTACCATATATCCCTTAGTGCGTATTGTTAAACCCTTCCTTTGTTTTTCATATTAATTTAACTTAATACCGATATAAGTTAGCTAAAATATAAATTAACTAAAGTCACAGATATTATTATAGCTGTTATATCCGCCATAATAGCTGCCCATAAAGTATGCCTTATCTTTTTTACTCCAACTGCACCAAAATATACAGTTATAGTATAAAATATAGTTTCTGTTGATCCCATAAGTATTGAAGCTATAAGTCCTATTTTACTATCTACTCCATATTCTCTAATAGTTTCAGTAAATACTCCTAAAGCCCCACTCCCTGAAAGTGGTTTTATAAATATTAATGGTACGAGTTCTGCAGGAACACCTATTAAACTCATTATAGGCTTAAATACCCTTACCAATAGATCTAAGGCACCTGACTGCCTAAATACAGTTACCGCTAAAAGCATAGCTAAAAGATATGGAAATATCCTAAAGCAAACACTTACTCCATCCTTTGCCCCCTCAACAAAACACTCATATATCTTTACGCCCTTTATCCCACCATAACCTACTATAGCTAATATAATTATAGGTATAATTCCTTTAAACATATATGAAATCATAATTATTCACCTCACCTTAAAAAAACTTTTCTAATATTTTACAACAAATTATACCTACCATAGCCGCAATTGATGTAGTTATAATTACAGGTACTATTATAATTGCAGCATTGCTTGATCCTTCAACTGCCCTTAACGATATTACAGTGGTTGGAATTAATTGAATGCAAGCAGCATTAAGTACTAGAAATAATGCCATATCGTTACTTGCTGTATCACCATGGTTATTTAATTCTTGGAGCCTTTCCATTGCCTTAATTCCAAAGGGAGTTGCAGCATTTGATAATCCCATAATATTAGCACTTAAATTCATAACAATTGCACCTAAGGCCTTCTCATCTTTTGCAGCATCTTTAAATAAGATCTTTAATATAGGTAAAAGTAACCTTGATATCTTTTCTGTAAGACCACTTTTTTCTGCTATTTTCATTATTCCAGACCAAAGGCTAATAATACCTAAAAGTCCTATTGTAAGATTTACAGTAGAGCTAGAAGAATCTATAATTGCTTTAGATATTATTTCAGCCTTACCAAATAACAGCCCCCAAATTATACTTACAACTATCATAAAAAACCAAATGTAATTAATCATGTTACCTCCAATCTTAATGCTAACTTATATAATTTAAGTCACATATTTTATAATACTTGATTAATATATATGATTACTTTAAAGTCTTAAGAAGGTTAAAATTTAAATACAATAGTTGCATTTAAAATATAATAGTGCTACCATAAAAGTTGTATAAATGTTAAAATATCAATATAAATTGATTATATATGAAAGGTTTGTTTAGATAATTATGATGACTATAAGAGATATTATGAAATATATTGAAAGTGAATACAAAGTTATAAACCAGACACCTTGCGAGGTTTGTGGTGGGGAATATTTAACTGAAGATTTAGACATAACTTTAGTAGATGGTATTCCATTTGATGTTTGTGATTGTGTATGTGCTAGTTGCGGGTATATAAAATCTTTCATGTTTACCGCGCCATTTGTAGAGGAAGATAACGGGCTAGAGATAATAAAAAGACTTAATTAAAAACATTACAATTGTAACAATCTACCTATACTCAACTGAAGTTTCTTTGAATAAAATTATAAATTTAAAAAAGATGATTTCTACATTAATTAGAAACCATCTTTTTTATTACTCTTATTTATGACTAAGCTGACTTAGAGTCTTGTACTATGGACTCATTATGTGCTATGTTTAAACTTCTCATCTCTTTTACTACTAATATTCCTGTTATAATTGAGGCTAATACATCTGATATAGGTCCAGCAAGCCACACTCCTATAAGACCTAACCCTTTTATATTAGGAAGTATAATTAACAATGGAATTAATAAGATTACTTGTCTTAGCATACCTAAAAACATTGCAAGCCTTGACTTACCAACTGCTTGAAAATAACTTGAACTAACTATTTGAAATCCTATAACCGGCATCATGAATAAATATATCTTTATACCCTGGGTGCCTATTCTTAAAAATTCAGGATCTTTATTAAAAAAACCAATTATCTTATCTGGAAATGCTTGAATTAATATAAACCCTATAATGGCAATTATAGTTGCTACTGCTACCGCTGTCTTTAAGGTATCTTTTACTCTCTTATGGTTTCCTGCTCCATAATTAAATCCGATTATAGGCTGAGATCCTTGATTTAATCCAAACATAGGCATTAAAAATATAAGTGCCACACTATTTATAACCGCCATAGCACCTATAGCTAAATCACCGCCATTAGACTTTAAAGCCTTGTTTGCCGTTATTGCAACTAAACTTGCTGCAATCTGCATGGAAAAAGGTGCTACACCTATAGAAAATATATTACTTACAACCTTTTTATCTAACTTCATGTTTCTTTTCTTTATCTTTATAGTACTTTTCTTTCCTAAAAAGTAACTTAATACCCATGTTGCTGAGACTATTTGGGATATAACTGTTGCAATTGCAGCTCCCTTAATTCCCATATTAAATGTAAATATCAATATAGGATCTAATATAGTATTAATCAATGCTCCTATTAGCATAGTTATCATAGCCATCTTAGGGTTTCCTTCAGCTCTTATAAGACTATTCATAGAAAATGCCATTGAATTAAATATGGTTCCCATAATGATTATATCTATATACTCTTTTGCATATCCAAATGTTTCTCCACTCGATCCCAAAACCTTAAGTAATGGTCCAACAAAGATAAGACCTAAAATTGTAATTGCTATACTTATTATTACATTTAAAACAAATGCGTTACCTACAATCTTTTCAGCTTCCTTGAACTTCTTTTTACCAAGCTTTATGGACATAGCTGCCCCAGAACCTATCCCAACTAACATTCCAAAAGCCATTATCATTGTTGTTATAGGTAGTGTTAATCCAACTCCTGTTATAGCTATATGCCCTACATCTTTTATATGTCCTATGTAAAGTCTATCTACTATATTATAAAAAGCATTCACTAACATTCCAACAATAGCTGGAATAGAAAATTTAGCAAGTAGTTCCCCTATTGGCTCTATACCAAGCCTCTTTTGTCTATCAAACTCCATATTATCTCTCCTTTATTAAAACCTCTTTTTGGTTATCAACCATTCTTTTGAATAAATTTAAAAGAGTATTCTTTTCATCTTCAGTAAAATCCGAGGAAATGATCTTACTCCAGCTTTTTAGTATAACAAAAAATTCATCTTCAATACCTAAAGCCTTTTCTGTTACAAAAACCTTTCGAATTCTTTTATCCTTTAAATCTACCTCTCTTTTTATATATCCCTCTTCTTCTAACCTTTTTAAGGCTCTTGCTGTAGTTCCTTTATCCATTAAAAGATTGTTACTTATACATTCTTGGCTAACTCCATTATGTTCAAATACATAAGATAAAAATCCAAATTGTCCACTGCCTATATTAAATTTAGCAAACTCCTTTGAGTAATGAATTCCACCTAATCTATATAATATTGATATATAATGTCCTATAGTTTTACCATAATAAACTTTATTATCTTTACCCATAATCCCTCCTAAAAAAAATAATAGTTGCATGAGCAACCATTATTTTAATATAAAACAGTTGTTAATGCAACTATAATTTAAAACCTTTTATATCCCTAATGAAAATAAATATATACCAAGAAGAATTATAAGTACTCCAAGAAACAATCTTAATATATTTCCAACTTTAACTGTCTTTGGTGAACTACTCAAATGTTCTACAAATCCAACTGAAGTACCTGCTAATATTATTAGAGCGCAATGTCCAAGCGAATACAATAAAAGCATCCCTATACCTAAAGTTATATTAGCCTTACCTGCAACAAAGGTTAATATAGCTGCTAATACCGGTGTGGCACAAGGTGAAGACAGAGCCCCACCTAAAATACCTAGTACAAAAGCGCCAAAGAAGCCTTTTCTCTTGTTAGGTATCTTGCAACTATCTTTAGACTTTCCTATATTTACAACTCCCAAAAGTTGTAATCCACTTAATATCATTATACCAGCTAATACTATATACCAAAGCCTCCCAGCTCCTGAGAAGAACCTTCCAAGCACTGCAGATAAAACCCCGATTAAAGTGAATGTAAATATAATACCCAAACTAAATACTAGTGAATACTTAAACGCAACCTTTTTATCTTTTACTTTATTGCCTTCCATATATCCAACAATTAAAGGTACTGAAGACAATACACAAGGGCTAAATGAAGATACGATTCCTGCAACAAAAGACATAACAAGCGCAATCCAAACACTACTACTAATTACATTGTTAAAATCTGAAAGAAAACTATTCATCTGCCACTACCCCCATAGAGTTAAATACCTTCTCTATGTCTTCTATTGGAAGCATGCCTTCATATCTGCCCTTTATCTTTTTATCTTTATCAAGAAATATAAATGTAGGCATAAGTCTTACTTTATATCTTTGTGCTAAATCATTATTCTCTGGTGACTCAATATTTACTTTTTTAACTTTAACCTTATCTCCATATTTATTATGAAATTCTTCTAAAATCGGCTCCATGCGCCTACATGCAGGACACGTAGGTGACCCTAGTTCTAAAAGAATTGGTATATCACTATCTTTATCGTCATCCGGGTTATACCTTTCAAAAGCTATACCTTTTTTCTCATCCTTGTCTTTAATATTATTTTTATTAGACCCTTTAGCATAATATACACCAAACAGGGCTAAAGCAATTACAAGTACTATTAAAAGTTTTATCCATCTTTTCAAATTAACACTTCCTTTCTATACCCTCATACGGTATATATTAAAGTAAAGTGAGTACTATGTCAATTAATTAAAATATATAAGTATATCTTTTAATTAGAAATTAGTTGAATTTATTATTGAAATTTATCTTTATTAAAAAAGGTTAGTAAAAATGCATTAATACATTTTTACTAACCTTTTAATTACTTTTTACAAGAATCTCTTTCCACTAATATATATGGAAGTTCAAAATGCTTTTGATCTAATTCTTTTTCTTTATTATTTACAAGTTTTATAAGCATTCTCATAGCTACAGACCCCATATCATACATTGGCTGAGATATAGTTGTAAGCTTTGGATAAAATATAGATGCTAAGTATAAATCATTAAAACCTACTACATCAATATCCTCTGGAACTAATATACCTTTCGATCTTAGTGCATTTATAGCCCCCATAGCAATCTCATCTGACGCACAAAATATAGCATCTATATTTTCCTTTTCTATAAACTTTTCCACTCCTTCATAGCCTGTTTGAGCTTTTAAGTCCCCAAAGTGTACTAAATCTTCATTAAAGCTTAATTCACTTTGTTGTATAGCTTCTTTATATCCAAAATACCTTAAACTCCAAGCATTCTTAACATTTTTAGGAGTACCTATGTAAGCTATACTTTTATTGCCTTTATCTATAAGATACCTTGTAGCATCATAAGACGCCTGTTTATTATCTATTGTCACACTCGGAAGATCTCCTTCCTCATCCTTACTTTCTACAAGCACTGTAGAAAGTTCCAATTCTTTTATAAGGTCTAAAATCTCCGGCTCAAGGGAAGTACTCATATATAATACTCCATCTATCATTTTTTCCTTTAGAACCCTTAAGTATTCCTTTTCCTTTTCTAAATCAGAATCGGAATTACAGAGCATTACATTGTAATCATATATGTTAGCTACATCCTCTATACCCCTTACTATTTCTGGGTAGAACTGATTAGATATGTCTGGTATTAATATACCTATAGTTTTTGTCTTTTGCGTCTTTAAACTCCTAGCTACTATGTTTGGTCTATATGCTAACTTTTTTATAGCCTCTACCACTTTCTTTTTCGTGTCCTCATTTACAACGTCTACATCGTTTAATACTCTTGAAACTGTAGCAATCGATACTCCTGCTTCTCTAGCTACATCCTTAATTGAAGATGCCATATCTTTTCCTCCTCTTTTATAACAATCTATGTTTTCTTAATATGTAATGGATTATTCATAATTAATATTTTACACATATATTTAAATTTTAAAAATAAAGTTATATACTTCATAAGTGAAATTTATCATTCGTAATACTATTAGTAAGGTCTCAATCCAAATAACATTTCATTGTATTTAGCAATATTATACCATATATTCTTATTATCCGTACTTTTTCATTTATAATACCACTTTATGAATTAAATAATCTGTAAGAGAATTAATTCGCTTACAGATTATTTTTAATTCTTACCCTATTATCTACATTACATATTTAATTTCAACATTCTAGGGTAGATTCATTAAAAGCTTTTTAATTTATCTATCTAACTACAGCAATATCTAACTCTTCACCATTTATATTAAATGTATTATAATTAGCCTCTTCGCTATATATTATTTTTTGTGATAAAGTTTCTCGCTTTATTACTTCCTCAAATTTCTTTACAACTAGGAGTAGTCTTTCATTGTTAGATACATATAATATTATCTTGTCTGCAACTTCAAATCCACTTTCTTTTCTAATGTTTTGAATCTTGCTTATTATCTCTCTTAAGTGACCCTCTTCTTTTAATTCCTCTGAAATAGTAGTATCTAAAACTACACCTATTTGTTCCTCACCTGCAAATGCAAAACCTTCAAGTCCTTGCATTGTAACTAGTAAATTGTTAGAATCTAACACTATTTCTGTTTCATTGACATTTATAGTTACAGTTCCTCCACTTTGTATTGTTCCTGCAAATTCCATTTGGTTTCTTGAAGCCATTTCCTTTTTTATTCCAGGTATAAGCTTACCATAAGGCTTTCCTAGCACAGGTAAATTTGGTTTTAATTCAAAGTTAACATATTCAGACAGGTCAGCACCAAATTCTACTACCTTTATATTAAGCTCATCTTTTATGATACTTCCATAATATGTTGGTAAAGATGTAGTATTTATAAGCATCTTGGATAATGGCTGCCTGTTTTTTATATTAGCACCATTTCTAGCACTTCTGCCTAACTTTACTATCTTATATGCCATATCCATTTCTCTTTCAAGACCTTCATCTACTAACTGCTCATTATATTCTGGCCATGAGCAAAGGTGTAAACTTTCCTTAGCATCTTTGTCAAAGCTAACCACAAGATTTTGATATATTTCTTCTGTCATAAACGGAATAAATGGAGCTGATACTTTACAAACTGTTACAATCACATTATAAAGAGTCATATATGCTCCTATTTTATCATCCGTAAGATCTTCACTCCAATATCTAGACCTATTTCTTCTTACATACCAATTAGATAATTCATCTACAAACCCTTCTATAGCTAAAGCTGCCTGAGTTATTTTGTAACCTTCAAGGTTCACATCCACAGTTTTTACTAAGGTATTTAATTTAGATATTATCCATTTATCCATTATGTTTTCTGATTTAAAGTCCTTATATTTCATTGGATTAAACTGATCTATTTCTGCGTATAAAACATAAAATGAATATACATTCCATAACGTACTAAGGAACTTTCTTTGAGCTTCTGCCACGTCATCTTTTGAAAATCTTGTTGGAAGCCATGGTGCACTCGCAGTATAGAAATGCCATCTTGTAGCATCTGCTCCTTGACTTTCTATAACTTCAACAGGATCTACAACATTCCCCTTATGTTTTGACATCTTTATTCCCTTTTTATCTAGAACGTGTCCTAATACCACACTGTTTTCAAAAGGTATTTCATCAAATACAGCTGTTGATATAGCAATAAGTGTATAAAACCAACCTCTTGTTTGGTCTACAGCCTCCGATATAAATTGTGCAGGGAAATTAGCTTCAAATAACTCTTTGTTTTCAAAAGGATAGTGATGTTGTGCAAAAGGCATGGATCCAGAATCAAACCAGCAGTCTATAACCTCATGAGTCCTAACCATATCCTTCCCACAGTTTTCACATTTTAAATGTACATTATCTATATAAGGTTTATGAAGTTCTATGCCTTCTGGTACATTTATACCCTTATTTTTTAACTCCTCAATACTTCCTATACACTCTCTATGACCACATTCACATTCCCATATTGGAAGAGGTGTTCCCCAGTATCTGTCCCTTGATATTCCCCAATCAATAACATTTTCTAAGAATTTTCCCATTCTTCCTGTTCTTATATTATCTGGATGCCAGTGTATCTTGTCATTATTCTCCATTAACTTTTCTCTTAAAGCAGTAGTTTTTACAAACCAGCTTTCTTTTGGATAATATAAAAGTGGTGTATCACATCTCCAGCAATGTGGATAAGAGTGGGTGAACTTTTCTGACTTAAATAACATTCCGTTGTCTTTCATATATTCAAGTATTTTAGGATCAGCCTTTTTAACAAAAATGCCCTTCCAAGGTTCAACACAATCCATAAACTTACCTTCAGTATCAACCAAATTTATAAGTGGTAAGTTATGAGCCTTACATACCATGCTATCATCTTCACCATAAGCAGGGGCCGTATGAACTATACCTGTACCATCAGTTAACGTTACAAAGTCTCCATGTATTATAAAGAATGCCTTTTCTTCTGGAGTATAGAACTTAAATAACTGCTCATATTCAAGTCCTAATATTTCTTCCCCCTTAAATTCCTTCACTAATTCATATTCTACATCTCCAATTACAGAGTGTATAAGATCCTTTGCCAATATATAATATTCTTCTCCAACCTTAATCTCAGCATAGTTATACTTCTTGTTTATAGCAAGAGCTACATTAGAAGGTAGTGTCCAAGGAGTTGTTGTCCAAGCTAATATATATTTATTTTCTTCTCCCTTAACTTTAAACTTAGTTACTGCTGTAGACTCTTTTACATCTTTATAACCCTGTGCTACTTCATGAGATGATAAGCTAGTTCCACATCTTGGACAGTAAGGCATTACCTTGTGACCTTTATATAAAAGATCCTTTTTCCACATCTGATTTAAAGCCCACCAAACTGACTCTATGTAATTGTTATGATAAGTTACATAAGGACTATCCATATCCACCCAAAACCCTATTTTTTCAGACATCTCTTTCCACATACTTGAATAAGTAAAAACACTTTCCTTACATTCATGTATAAACTTTTCTACTCCATATTCTTCGATACCTTGTTTACCAGTTATACCTAGTTTCTTTTCTATTTCAAGCTCTACCGGAAGACCATGCGTATCCCAACCAGCTTTTCTTAAAACCTTATACCCCTTCATAACCTTATATCTTGGAATAAGATCTTTCATAACTCTAGTTAAAACGTGACCTATATGTGGCTTACCATTTGCTGTTGGAGGGCCATCATAAAATGTGAAATACCTTCCGTCTTCATTTAAATCAAAATTCTTTTGAATAACATCTTTTTCTTTCCAAAGCTTTAGTACACTCTTTTCCATGTCAACAAAACTTTTTGTTGGATCAATCTTTTTGTACATTTTAAATCTCCTTCCTATTTCATATATCTTTTATTTTAAATTTTATTTACTAAGTTATAAGCCTTTTAAAGTTAATACAAATAAAAAAACTCCATCCAACAGGACGAAGTTAAATTCGTTATACCACCTATAAAGGTTCGGCCAATAATATAAAATCAGCCAAAGTAACTCAAGTACATAAACAGATATCCCAAATCTAAAGTTTGGTGATAGCTTCTTACTCATCCATATTTATGAAGATGAGTCCTTTAATAATACTCTATCCTTTAACGCAGGCTTACGAGCAAGCTTACTTATATTTCTGCCGCCAACTCCTAGGTGATCTTCTTTAAGTTCTTCCTATGACTTCCCACCTAACGCCACTCTCTTCAAAGATTAAACTTAAATACTTTTCCTATTCATAGTTTTTAATTATCCTTAATTATATTGTAAGTACTATGCATTGTCAATCACAATATTGCGAATAGTTTTTTATCCGATGGCTACCATCCGTAACACCACTCTCCTCTTCAAGGTGGGGGATGACGGCTGCTACGCCCCTTTATAAGTTCTTCTAGCCTTTGATGGAGAGATGTATTCCTTATAAGCAAACTCCACATGAGTCTAAAAATCACTTGATACTATTTCTGACTACTAAAATTATAATCTAACAAACATTGACTATTTTATATTAATCAAAGTATTAATAACTAATTTTAAGAACTCTCTTCTTTATTGTATTGCACTTTTGTGAAATCCATTACAATATAAATCAATACAGTATTTGATACAAATCATTATAAATCAACGGGCTATCGCCCTAAAAAACTTTCAAGTGCTAAACTTCTGAACTTCTGTTATGAATATGGAATTAAAATTGATCTTATGCTATAATTCATTATATATTTACAATAATTTTAAGTCTCTCAAAAAACAACAGTTCAATATGCAAAATAAACTAGCATATTGATTTTTTTTGAATATATCCTATATTAACGTTAAAAATAAACCTTGTTATAATTCAATATTAAAGGGGGATTTTCTATGTCTAATTCTTTTGGTGTCTTAAATATAATAATAATGATTTCTCTAATTGGTTTATTCTTTATGCAACTGTCTCAATACATAAAAACTAACAAAAAATATAATATTAAGACTCATAAAATACTATATTATATTTCTAATAGCGGAGCTACAAAAACTTTAAGTATGGTGTTTCCTATTCTTGTTCTAGTATCATTTATAATGCCTCTTATGAATGGGGAAATAAATATTTATAGAGTATCGTTCTCTATATTTATGCTTTTATATTCAATATTTATGTATATGACCTTAGATATGAACCTTGTAATAACAGAAAGTGGTATTGGTATAAAGCCTTCATTTTTAAACATCTATCTACAATTTATAGATTGGAAGGACATTGTTCAATGGGGCTTTAAAAAGGATAAAAAAGGTAATGATATTTTCTTTTTACAATTTAAACATAAGGGAACTAATAGTGGCCTAGAGCGTAAAGTAAAAGACCATAAAGATGAATTAAGTAAGTTAATGTCAAAGTATGCTCCACGCAAATCTAAGATGATTAAATAGTTCTTTAATTATTACTTCTAAGTTTTAAAGATAATGCTTTAAAACTTAGAAGTTTTTATATTTTCCCATTAAATATTTGTAACACCTTTAGTCTGCTTTACATTGCCTCTTCTAAAAACATATCTTTCAAGCAATTTAACGATTTAACTGTCTTAAATGACCTTACATATTCATCCTTCAATACTACGTTATCATAAGACCACTCGAAAAGCCCCGGTATATACACAGCTTTTATACCTGCCTCTACAGCTGGCATTATATCTGATTTCATAGAATTCCCAATCATCCATGTATTGCGCTTATCTAATCTTTCCTTTTCTATTATAGACTCTAAAACCTGAGCATTTTTATGAGGAGTTACAAATACTCTTTCCCCAAAATAATCACCAATATTAACTCTTTCAACTTTTCCCTTTTGTATAATAGGGTTCCCTGCAGTATATAGGTATAAATTATGCCCCTGTTCTTTTAAACAGTTAAGCACATCTATCATGGAAGGATAACACTCTAAATCTTTTGCATATGCACTTTGACCTATTTCATTAATCCACTGCTCTTCCTTTTTGTCTTTATTTCTTCCTGTCTTTTTTGAAAAATAGCAATAGGTATCTATAAGCGATGTAGAAAAATGAGTATCTGCAAATCCTTCTCTTATAACTCTTTCTATATCTATTTGTTGCTGCTTATTCCTTATTTCCAAGATTCCTATATTATATTCACTAAACCAATTATTCATATTATTGCAAAATGCATCTACAGCCTTATGAAAGTATTTATTGCAATGAATAAGGGTATCATCTAAATCAAAAATGATGGTCTGTTTCACTAAATCCTCTCCTAACCTAAAAATTAATAGTACATAGACTATAATACATTATATCTAAAGAAATTACATCTAATGTAAGCTCAAATAATAGCTTATAATGTACTTAATACAACAATAAATTAAGATAGGCTTTATATACAATAAATCCTATCTTAATTACATTTAATTAAAACAAGGTTACTTAAATAAGATTATAAACCTTGTTATGTGAAAGCTCCAAAGGCAAATGTAATGGCTATTATTATCAATATAACTCCACCAACCCTAGTTATATTTATAAAAAGTTCACTTGGTTCTTCCTCTTTTTTAAGCTCTCTTTTATTACCTAACATAAGCATTCTTTTAGGGAAGATAACCTCTAGAATCCCAATAGTTAACATAAATAAAAAGATAATCACCATAAAAAAACTCCTTTTAAAATTACTCCTTTCATGACTTTCTGTGTCTTTTAGTACTCATTATTATTATATGGTGAATAGTAATAATTGGTCAGAACTTTTAAAAATAATGTTATATCTTTTAACTTTAAATTATTTATCGGAGTACTTTTCTAATAATACTTCTATTTTTGGTGTACACCTTCTACCACTGCATCCCCCTGATCCTGCGCCTGTAGCTTTTTGAACTTCTTCTACTGTTGTGGCACCACTCTTTATTGCTTCTTTAATCTTAGATCTAGGTATCGCCTTGCATAAACAAACCTTAGTTAGTTTATCCATTATTTCCTCACTAGCGTTATTCTCCATCTACAATCCCACCTTTCTTTGATCCTTCTATCTTTTCCGATAGTTCGTTTAGATATGTCCATCTATCATATCTTTCTTCAAGTTCTTTTTCTAAAAGTGACTTTTCATTTAAGACTTCTTGTAATTTAACAAAATCTGTAGACACCTTTTCTACTTCCCTATTAAGTTCCTCTATCTTAACCTCAAGACTTTCAATATATTCATCTATTTCTTGAAACTCTTTTTGTTCCTTAAATGAAAACTTTAATGGCTTTTCGTTATTTGCCTTTTTGTCTTCGTATTCTCTATCTTTATAGTTCATTTCTTTAGAAACTTTGGATTCTTCTATATAACTTTCTTTCATACGTTCCATAAAGTCACTATAATTTCCATGATGCTTAGATACTATGCCCGGTGCTTCAAATGCAAATATTTTATTACATACTCTATCTAAAAAGTATCTATCATGTGATACGGTTATTATAGCTCCATCAAACTTATCTAGGTAGTCTTCTAGTATGGTTAATGTAGATATATCTAAATCATTAGTAGGCTCATCAAGTATTAGTATGTTTGGTGACCCCATAAGTACTCTTAGTAGATATAACCTTCTCTTTTCACCGCCAGAAAGTTTAGATATAGGTGTCCATTGCATATCTTTTGTAAATAAAAACTTCTCTAACATTTGTGATGCTGTAATCTTCCCCCCATCAGCTAAGGGTAGGTATTCAGCAACTTCTTTCATATATTCTATGACCCTCATGTCCTCTTCCATATACTTATTCTCTTGAGAAAAGAATCCTATCTTCACCGTTTCACCTATATCTAAAGTTCCACTATCATACTTAATTTCTCCAGATATAATTTTCATTAATGTAGATTTACCTATGCCGTTATCTCCAACTATTCCTATCCTATCTTCCCTTAGTAAGATATAACTAAAGTCTTTTATATAACTTATTCCTTTATAAGACTTATTTAAATTCTCCATCTCTATTATCTTTTTCCCAAGTCTACTACTTAAAACAGAAATATCCATCTTATCTTCTTTTATATCTATGCTCTGTTCTCCTAGTTTTTCAAATCTGTCTATTCTAGCCTTTTGCTTGGTACTCCTAGCCTTTGCTCCTCTTTTTATCCATGCAAGTTCCTTTTCATATAGCTTTTCTCTTTTATTTTCACTAGAAATCTCCATGTTTTGTCTTTCTATCTTCTTTTCAAGAAATATGCTGTAATTACCAGAATAACTATATAATTTCCCTTTATCTATTTCTAAAATCCTATTAGTAACTCTATCTAAAAAGTATCTATCATGAGTTATCATTATAAGTGATCCTTTTCTAGTGTTTAAATACTGTTCAAGCCACTCTATAGTCTTATTGTCCATATGATTTGTAGGCTCATCTAAAATCAAAAGCTCACATGGTGTTATAAGCGCTGATGCTAATGCAATTCTCTTTTTCTGTCCTCCAGATAGTGTACCAACCTTAGCATCAAAGTCCTCTACCCCAAGTTTTGTAAGAATAGTTTTAGCTTCACTTTCTAAATCCCAGGCATTTAAAGAATCTATATCAGATTGTAATTTTATCAGTTTATTATTTAATTCATAAGTATCACCCTGATCTTTTGACTTTTCTAAAAGCTTTAAGGTGTTCTCATAGTCTCTTAAAAGTTTCATTTCAGAAGATTCACCTTTAAATACTTGTTCTATAACCCTAGCTTCACTGTAAAACTCTGGTGATTGATGAAGATACTCTATTCTAACTTTATTACCTTTTATTATATTACCTTCATCCGGAACTTCAATACCTGATATTATCTTTAAAAGAGTGGATTTACCTGATCCATTAACTCCAATAAGCCCTATTTTTTCACCTTGATTTATTCCTAAAGATATATTATCTAAAAGACTTTTGTCACTATAACTTTTACTTATATTTTCTAAAGATATAAGATTCATATAAATCTCCTCTCAACTATTAAATTAAATGTTTAATATACACATTATATGATAGCATAATACTTTTTTATTTCCTAACAATTTAGCTACTTAATGCATTTAATACAATAAGGAGACGTGAGTTATATTGTACAATCTAAATTGTCTTAGTCCTGATGATCTTATTATACTTTCTGCTGCCATATCAGTTGAACTTTCGAAAGGTAAGACTGCTGATGAACTAAATGTACTCGGTAACCTTATAGTTGCTGTAGGGAGCTTATTATTAACTTCTGCTGCTCAAAAGCAAAACCTAGATTCAAAAGACAAGTGACTATAAATAACAAAAGAATGCCCCACTCACTAGGACATCCTTTTGTTATTATTTACATCTTAATAATTATAATTCTAAAAGTCTTATTTATGTTACATGGTTATAATGCCATTACGAACTAGATCTTAAACTTACTTAATTAAACCATCTTTATATTCAGGAACTATTTTTATAATATCCTTCTTTATACAATACTCTAAATCCTTATTTAGCTCTAAACTTTTTAAAATATCATAATGTGTTGCATCTTTAACGAAACTATATATGTCTTTATTATTCTTATAAACATAGTCAGCTGTTTTTGCTATATCTGATACCTCAGCACTACTTTCGTTTAATATATAATTTATCATGTACCCTGCACAAATAAAGTCATCCATAGAAAACTGACCCTTAGTACCTGAATTTACAAAAACTACATCTCTACCTTCTTCTATAATCCTCTTTGCTACATACTTTGCATTAATCATAGCCCCTATGTATATAGACTTAGCAGAGCTACATCCTTTAATGGCTCTAGTTCCATTTGATGTAGTAAGTATTACAGTTTTCCCTTCTACCACTTCTTTATTATAATCTAGAGGTGAATTTGAAAAATCAAACCCTTCTATTTTAAGAGCTTCTCTTTCTCCTCCTAAGATATAATCTTTTCTACTATGCTTTGACAATTCAAAAGCTTCTTCAACAGTTAAAACAGGAATAACCTCATTACAGCCATTATTTAAAGCAGTAATTATAACTGATGTAGCCCTTAGTATGTCAATAACTACTACTGTTTTTCCTTCTATAATCTTATCTTTTATATAATCCGCTGAAATTATTAAATCTATTTTCATCCTATACACCCTCCTTCCACATAAGAAAAGCTATCATAAATATTGTGGCATCTTTAAAGTTTCTTACATCATATCCAGTATCTTTATATATCTTATCTAATCTATATATCAAAGTATTTCTATGTATATATAGCTTTTTTGCTGCATTACTTATATTTAAATCTGATTTTATAAATTCTTCTACAGTATTTAGCATTTCACTATCAAAGCTTTCAAATTTACCTTTAAACCTTTTTATGAACTCATGTTTTAATGAATCTGATATATTATAAACTACCTTTTCAAAATCCATGTTGGTAAAATCATAAATTTCACCCTTTATTCCAAACCTTTTCCCAATTATAATAGCATCCTTAGCTGATTTATAACCTTCTAATATATCTTTTAATTCATATTTAATACTAGAATAACTTATATAGCATCTACAATAAAGATTTGATATTATAGCTTCTCTTATACTTTCAGCATGCTCTTTTATATCTTCAAAATTACCTATTAATACTATGGCTTCTTCAAATATTAAAAATGCAATATTATCTTCCGTATACATTTGTTTTATTATATTAAGGGCCTCATATTTACTACCCTCTACACTTATAATCATTAAATTAAACCCTTTTAAAAGAAAAGGAAAGTGTCTTTCAACTCTTTCCTGTAAAAAAGGCTTCCCCTCTAAAACGTCACTTAAAACTTGATCTCGTATAGAAAATAACTCGCTATATTTATTTTCTATATAGTATTTTAATAATGGTGTGCACATTTCGTATCTTTTACCGACCATTAATGTAGCCCTTTGTCTTCCAAGTTCAATAACAGCTTCTACCAAGTCTTTACCTAATGAGCTATCTTCCTTTTCATATATAACCTTTCCATCCATCCAGGTTAAAATAAAAGGTATTGATGAATTTAAACTTAATTCTTGAAGAAAGGTTCGGAAATTGTACATCTGTTAAAGACCTCCTACATTATAATATTGTAATTTCACTTTCTTTATCAAATATATGAATTTTATCTTCATCTAAAGCAATTTTTATAACTTCATCTAATTTCACCGTAGAATTTCCATTTACTCTCGCAACAAAACTTGACCTATCTTTAGATAAGTATATATATGTCTCAGCTCCCATAAGTTCTGTAACTTCTACCTTCGCATTTATTATAGCACCTTTGTGTGAATTTATAAAATCTTCACTATCATCTAAATCTTCTGGTCTAATACCTAAAATAACTTCTTTACCTACGTATCCCTTTTCTTTTAAGAACATAGCCTTATCTTTTGGTAATAATATCTTATCTTGTTCAAAGGAAGCAAATACATCTCCATGCTCTTCAAAAAGCTTAGAGTCTATTAAGTTCATCTGTGGACTTCCTATGAATCCTGCAACAAATACATTTTTCGGATGGTCATAAATATTTTGAGGGCTATCCACTTGTTGTATAAGCCCATCTTTCATAACTACAATCCTAGTTCCCATAGTCATAGCTTCTGTTTGATCATGAGTTACATATATAAATGTAGTTTGTAATCTTTTATGAAGCTTTGATATTTCAGTTCTCATTTGAACTCTAAGCTTTGCATCAAGATTGGATAGAGGCTCGTCCATTAAAAACACCTTAGGTTCTCTAACAATAGCTCTTCCAAGTGCAACCCTTTGTCTTTGACCTCCTGATAATGCCTTTGGTTTTCTCTCTAACAAATGTTCTATGTCTAAAACTCTAGCTGCTTCTCTTACCTTTTTTTCTATTAAAGCCTTATCCATTTTTCTTAGTTTAAGTCCAAAAGCCATATTATCATATACAGTCATATGTGGATATAGTGCATAGTTTTGGAAGACCATAGCTATATCTCTATCTTTAGGAGCTACATCATTTACTATCTTATCTCCTATATATAGGTCCCCTTTAGATATTTCTTCAAGCCCTGCTATCATTCTTAGTGTAGTTGATTTACCACAACCTGATGGTCCTACAAATACTATAAATTCTTTATCTTCTATTTCTAAGTTAAAATCCTTTACCGCTGTAACATTTCCTGAATACACCTTATATATATTTTTCAATGATAAGTTAGCCATATTTAATACCTCCAAATAAATCTTATTAACTATATCTTAACTTCTAATACAGATTAAATCTATTTGCAAAAGTGCCAAATCTATCGCGGTGTATTTGTAGAATAATACAACCCTTGATATATATCTTCTCTTTCAAGATAAGCATCTATAGAATTAAGTATCTCCCATTTCTTTAAACTCCACATAGGACCTACTAATAAGTCACGCGGTGAATCTCCTGTTAGTCTGTGTATTACCACTGATTCTGGTAATATTGCTATAGACTCTGCTATAAGTCTTACGTATTGTTCCATAGTAAGAAATCTCAATTCTCCACTTTCATAAAGATTTATAAGTGCAGTATCCTTCATAAGATGCAAAAGATGAAACTTTATACCTTGTATATCTAATGCTGATATATATCTTATTGTATTTAACATATCCTCTTCTGTTTCACTCGGCAATCCAAATATAGTATGAACAACTACATCTATGCCCTTTTCACGAAGCCTTTTTATAGAACCTTCGAAAACATCAAGATTATATCCTCTATTTATCCTTTTTGCTGTTTCATCTTTACTTGTCTGTAATCCAAGTTCTACCCATAAATAAGTTTCTTTGCTTATCTCTTCTAAAAGAGAAATCACATCATCATCTAAGCAATCCGGCCTTGTAGCAATTGCAAGGCCTACCACACCTTCTTCTTTTAGAGCATCTTTATACTTCTTTCTTAATATATCTATAGGTGCATAAGTATTAGTATATGCTTGAAAATAAGCTATATACTTACCACTAGACCACTTTTTATTCATAATAGCCTTAACGTCTTCAAATTGATTTGATATAGAAAGCCGTCTATCGCCTGCAAAGTCGCCAGATCCTCTTTCACTGCAAAATATGCATCCCCCAGAGCTTATCTTTCCATCTCTATTAGGGCAAGAAAATCCAGCATCTATAGAAATCTTAAAGACCTTTTCTCCAAATTTATTTCTTAAAAAACAATTTAAATTATTGTACCTCTTTCCATTCCAACTCTTTTGCATATTTCCCCCTTAACCTTTTGAAATATATATTTTACATAGTATATAGCTTTCATTAAAATTATTAAATAAAAACTTATATACCTTATTTACTAATTTCCACTTAAAATTATATCACATTTTAGTAAGCTTCATATCTTTTAGCTCTATCTTCCATCTTCCTTGTTTTTCTCTATCTTTACCTTCTTTTGCTGATACATCAAATATCATGCCATCTTTATCAAAGGAATAAAATGTAACATTGAACTCTTCTATTGGAAATTCCTTTTCTAAATCTATATTTAATAAGTTTCCTTTATCTACATCATACACCCTTACTCCCATACCTTTATCTTTTACTTCATATTGTGTCATGAAATACTTTTCATCTAAAGAAAAACATAAATTTTTAATCATAGTGTCTTTTAAAATATCTAAAGAAGTTATCTCTTTACCAACAGGTGTTTCTCGTACCTTAACCCTACTAGAACCCTTACTACCTCCATTTGCACCACCTGTTTCCTCACTTGAACTTCCTCCTTGCACCATAAGACTCTCATCTAATTTTATAATAGCCACAAAGGAATCTTTGTCATAAGTACTAACAGCAATCCGATCTCCAGAAAAAGAAAAAGCTATAACGCCAAAATTAGTCTTTGGTATAGATATCTTCATCATGCTTCCTTTATCATTTTTAGAAAATCCATATTGAGGTATGCCTGATTTATCTATTAATAAATTAGTTTTAACATTATCTTTATTTCTTATTCTAATTTCCTCATCTTCATAAAATGCTTCTTTTTCCGTTGTAACATTTATATCAGATATCTTATATTCTTCTGCATCTTCTTTAATTACCTTTATGCTATAACTGTCTAAATTAGCTCTAGAGTCTTTATTAGATACTCTACTAACTTTTGCTTTTACAAGAAGTGAATCCTTTAGTTCATTAGAGTCTTCAATGTTATATCCACATATATTTATATCCGACGATATAAACTCTAAAGACTTATCCCACATACTTTCAACAGATAACCTTTTTACAGTATTTATGTCACCTTTACTTATAGCCTCTAAATAATTTTTTACTGTTTGTGTAGCAATCTTACTATTGAATTTATCCTCCTGGTTTTCATTAAGTTCTTTGATCTTATCATTGGCCTTACAGCTTATAAACATAATTGACATTAGCATTACTAATACAAAATACAATGTCTTTTTCATAATACCACCTCTATTTCATAGCCTTTTGTATAATTTATCTTTCCCTGTTTTCTAAAATTAAATCTTTAATATTAAAATTATAAGCATTTAAAATAAATTTCTATATATATTTATATAGGAAACATTATTAAGGATGGGAGCACTTTGAAAAAAGATCTAAGAGAAGTATACCAAGTAGCTACAGTTTTTATAGGCACTATAGTAGGAGCTGGTCTCGCTTCTGGGAAAGAAATAACTCAATTTTTCACAGCTTACGGGTATAAAAGCCTTATGGGTATATTAATTTGTGGTATTATGTATGTCTTTATAGGGTCACTTATATCTGACATAAGTTTAAAGCATAACCTAAGATCTTATAATGATCTTATTCGAACAGTAAGCCCTGGCTTTTTAGGGTTGGTAACAGATATCATAACAGGATTCTTTCTACTAAGTGGAAGTTCTATAATACTTGCGGGAAGTGGGGCTCTTATACATCAATACTTTGGAATTTCTAATTGGATAGGAACTATGCTTATGGTTATACTATCCATACTTGTATTATTAAAAGATACAGATGGACTTATTAAGATTAATTCCTTTATAGTTCCTTCATTAGTTACTGTTATAATTATAACCTTCTTACTTTATATCTTATTTTATTCAAATTATAAAACCATTATATACGATCTAAAAGTGGTTCCCTTTGAAAAAAGGCCTTGGATTATATCTTGTTTACTTTATTGTGGATTCAACCTTTTAAGTTGTAGTGGTGTCCTTGTTCCTTTAAGTACGGAAGTTAAAAATAAATCCAATATGAGAAAAGGAATACTAATAGGCTCTATTGTTCTTACTATACTCTGCCTCTTTTTAAATATTATGCTAATGCTTAATAAGCCGTATATATATCAATACGAAATACCTCTTTTATATATAGCAAATAGATTTGGTAAACCACTCCAAATCATGATTCTTATAATAATTTGGTTTGAAATGTTTTCAACAGAGGTTTCAAATATATATAGTATATCTAAAAGCTTAGAGCAAAAGCTTAACATTACTTTTAATAATTGCATATTTATTGTAATGCTTATAGCAATCCCCATATCAAAAATAGGATTTTCAAGATTAATAACAATTCTTTATCCTGCTTTTGGAGTAATAAGTCTTATATTTATAGGCCAGCTTATTTATTTTAGTATAAAACCCACTAAATTTAAAAAGTATTAGTAAAATAACCTTATAAAAATATACTTAGTAAATGGTATAATATTTATATATATAATTTATTAAGGTGGTTTTACCTATGTTATCAATGCTAAATAAATGTAAATTATGCCCTAGAGAGTGTAATGTAAATAGATTAAACGGGGAACTTGGCTTTTGTAAATCTAGTGATAAAGTTATTATTTCAAGAGCATCTCTTCACCTTTTTGAGGAGCCTTGTGTTTCAGGAACCAAGGGATCCGGAACAGTTTTTTTCTCTAATTGCAATTTAAGTTGTGTATTTTGTCAAAATCATTGTATAAGTCAAGAGGGTTTAGGCATGGAAGTTTCTATAGACAGGTTGTCTAACATCTTTCTAAAACTTCAAGAAAAGGGTGCGAGTAACATAAACTTAGTCACTCCAACTCATTATGTACCACAAATAATAGAATCATTAATCTTAGCTAAATCTAAAGGGCTATCTATTCCTATACTTTATAACTCCAACGGATATGATAGCCTAGATACCATAAATGCTTTAGATGGTTATATAGACGTATATCTTCCTGATCTAAAATATTTTAATTCTAAGTATTCATTAAAATATTCAAAATCAAAGGATTACTTTGAAAAAGCTTCTATCGCTATTAAAGAAATGTACAATCAAGTAGGTAAAGTTAAATTTGATGAGAATGGTCTGATAAAAAAGGGTGTCATAATAAGGCACTTAATGCTTCCAGGGCTTTTATTTGATTCTAAAAAGATTATAGACTTTATTTACAATTCCTTTAAAGATGATGTGTACATAAGCATTATGAATCAATATACACCTATGTTTAAAGCATCGAATCATGAGGAAATAAATAGGCCGCTAAATCCATTGCACTATGATATCCTCATAAATTATGCTCTAGATTTAGGTATTACTAATGCCTTTATTCAAGGCTCTGGATCAGATTCCAAGGACTTTGTTCCAGACTTTAAAAGTTTTATTGGACTTTAATGTGTTTAAAAATAATTCTAAACAATTAAAAAGCTAAAGGGTACATAGATTAATCCATGTACTCTTTAGCTCTTTTTATAAATATATTCTAAACCTTATATATTATACTTTTCTAGGTCCTTTCTAAAGTTTTCAGTTATTAACTTAAAGTTAGAGATATTTCCTATAAGATTTTGAAGCTCTTCAGTATAATTTAATACACTAGCACTTACTTCTTCTGAAGATGCTGAGTTTTCTTCTGCTATAGATGCTAAAGTTTCAATAGTATTATAAAGATTGGCTATAGACTCTGCTTCATTGTTGAGTTCATTAATAGTCTTTATCATAGACTTTGAAACAATTTGTATAGATTTAGTTGCTTCATAGCTTATATCTTTTACTTTGCCTAAACTTTTTGATTCATTTTTTAATATATAATACTGTCCATCTATATTGTCTACAAGAAGTTTTATATCATCTACAAATTCTTCCAAGTTAACATTTATTTCTTTTACCGCTCCCTTAGATTGTTCTGCTAGCTTTCTTATGGATTCTGCAACCACTGCAAATCCTCTTCCTTGATCGCCAGCTCTTGCAGCTTCAATAGAAGCATTAAGTGCAAGTAAATTGGTTTGTTCAGATATACCTGAAACTATGGATACAATGCTTGTTATGTCTTTTGCCCTAGTTTGTAATTTATCTCCTTTGTCTTTAACATCTAAAAAGCTATTTAAAGACTGAAGTATGTTACTACTAGTATTTTCTATATTGCTATAGCTGTTATTAATCTTTTCTAATGCTTTTTCAAGTTCTAATTTATTATCATTTTCATTATTTACTATAGTTTTTAATGATTCTATATCTTCATTTAATTTTAGAGCAGCATCTTCTGTATTTTCAGCCTGTGACACAGCTCCATTAGCTACTTGCTCCACTACCTCAGTTATTTCCTCTGAGGTATGACTCATAGCATCAGATATCTTATTTATACTCTCAACGAAAGTATTCATTTCATCTGTCATTCCTTTAAACTGTGTAAAATCAGCCTTAATTACCTTTTTATAATCTTTTATAAGTCCAAATATATCTTCAAAAAAGTCATTAGTAACCATATTACTTTCATAATTATACCTTCCTGATGCTATTTTCTTTAATTCTTCCTCAATCATAGTCTTTGGCATATTAAGCAACGTAACCCCAATCCCTGCAAATATACCCGACGATAACCCTAAAATCAAAGCCTTGAAATTAATACCCACCAAAGGAAGTGCTACTAACGTAGTTGTAATAGATGTGAATATTGCAGCTTTAGCGGAAAAGCTTTTAATAAAACCAAAAGATAGCAAGTTATTCCAAAAGTATTTCTTTTTATAATATATATCTTTAGGAAATGTCATTTTTAATTTTAATGAATTGCTTGTCCTTTCAATTTCTTCATATTTAACATCTTCTTTGAAAAACTCATTACAGCCATCAGTAAGCCCCAAAAAGTAATCAAACATGCCTCTTTCTGATTTATAGAAAAATATAGCTTCTCTTTGTGATATTGGCTCTATAGTTACTAGTGGTGGTTTAGCCCCTTTAAACTTTTTAGTCATCACTACATGGATATCAAACAAAGACTTTAAGAATGAATACATGTTTTCTTGTTGAAAAAATGCTGGGTAATCCCTATGAAATGCCCTTAAATTATCTTTTCCGATTATCCTCCAAAGTTCCTTAACCTCTAAGTTGTTACTTAGAGCTATATTGGAGATTACCTTTTTAATATCATTATCATCAACATTTTCTACAGGTGTAAAAATTTTAGTAGAATTCCATCCTGCATCTTTCATAGCATTATCTACTGTAGTATTTCCATAAAGTCTTCTGCAAGTTTTCATCCAAGTTGATACCACTGTTCCCTTCACCTTTATACTCCCCTTCTTATGTAAACTTATTATATGAATGTTTATTAATATGTATTTTCATTTTAACTCATATTTGTTACAATGTATAATATTTCTTTATTGTATTTCATAATATTAAGGTTTAATATTATACTTCAATTTCAATATCCTTTTATAAAATCAAAAAGGGATTTCTAAAATACCTTATACAACCTTTTAAAAATCCCTTTTGATATTATACTCTATCTTATAACTTATATTAATCAGTCCGTATATCTAAAGCTTGGCATGTGCTCTTTATTATAGCCCTCGAAAGTGGTAGGTGGGAAAAATGTACGTTCCGTATTTCCTACACTTGATCTTAACTCACTTATCTTTGTTACCGCCACATAAATATCTGATATCTTATACCAAGTTGGATAGTCTACCATTCCCGTAGCTGGAAATCCGAATATACTTTGAAATTGTCTTACCGCTTCTTTTGTAGCTTCCCCATACACCCCATCTACAGCTTGTTTATTTATAGCTGGATAGTTTTGTGCTATCCTGTTTAAATAGGTTTGAACCGTTTTAACTGCGGCCCCTCTAGATCCTATAGTTAAAACACGTCCAGGATAAGAGGACGGTATTCCTTGAACAAATTCTGCAGTAGTAAGAATTATATCACTTCCATAAAAGTTAGTTAATATTTCATAGGGTGTTCTCCCACTATCCCCGAGACTCTTACTCCCCCACTGAGTAAGCCATCCTGGACACTGAACATTGAAGCCATCACAATATTGTGTTAGCAAAGGTTGCTTTGCACCAATTCTTTGTACATAAGTAGAAAATATCTCATCTACTATTCTATTTATGTTATCATAAATATTTCTTCCATAATTAAAGGCTTGATCAAAAGCTGTTGAATTTGTTATTTGAAATCCCTTACCTTTTCCCCTATACCACTCCGTATATACCCTATTTAAAGAAAAAGATATCATACAATATATATTTGCCCTTAAAGTACTTTCAGACCAAGTAGAAAACACCTCACTAGAAGCTACATTTTTGATGTAGTCCTTAAATCTTACAGTATAATTAGGTGCTGTAGTGTCATCAGGCACCCCTCCGTGCACTACTATATATTCTGGTATTACAGGACTTGGAAGAACTACAAACCCACTAGGTGGAGGAGGTAATGGCTTATCAGGATCTTCTGGTATCTTAGGTGGGAAGTCACCAACTAAAGTATTAGGAGGAATTACTATAAGCCTTTCAGTTTGACGACTATTTCTACTAGGTGGTACCATACTAACCTGTTGAAGAGCTACCCTATCAGGATAAACCTGACATCCTTTTATAAATACAGGTTTAAATCCTTCAGCCTCAACATTTATATCAACAAAACTATATGGAAGTTTATCGGATGGCCTCATTGAATTTTCTAGGGGTGGAGTTTTAACATCTACTTCCATAGTAAAGCCTGAAGAATCAGAGGTTAAAACTACACTTTGTCGCCTTAATTTCTCCTCCCCTACCTCAACTATTGTAACCTTCGCCTTTTCTATAGGTATATAATTTTCCTGTTTAAATATTTGAACTTGAACTCTACCTTTTTCAGTCATAAATATGCCCCTTATAATAATAATCTTTATATAGATTATGAACACTTAGTTTCTATTGTTACTACATTTTATTTGTTTAATGGCATCCTTATAAATAAACTCCCTAAATTACTTTCCATAAACTCTTTGCTTTTACCACCATTATTCGCATCTTCAAAACACATGGTTCTCATATTTTCAAATATTCCTTGAAGACTTAACATGCCATATCCAAACTCCGGATTAGGATATTTATCTCCTGGCCTTTTTTTAGTTCCTCGTATAAGATAAGTCTTCATCTTAGGTGCATAAATGGTAGGATCCTTTCCTTCAACTACACCCCACTGAAATAGGAGAGCACACGCACCAGCTAAAACCGCACTAGCTGCACTGCTTCCACTAACTATGGTTTCTCCACCTCCAACCTTTGTTGTCCTTACATTTATTCCTCCTGTAGTTAGATCTGGCTTTATCCTATTATCTCTTGTGTATCCTCTTCCAGAAGATGCTACATATGAATTATTATTTTGATTATAATAAGATGTAGTTATTATACTTCTACTAGTAGATGGAACCATTAAAGTTATGAATTGATTTGGAGTTAAGAATCTAGTGTCACCTTTTAACAGGTCCCTTTGAGGTAACCATGCATTATATCTACCGCTTACTATATAATCTCCAAAAAGTTTAAACTGCCATATCCCCTCTCTTACATCTTCAATCTTTACCCGTATAAGCTCATCCCCTGTAAGCTCCTCTGGAAAATAATACTCTATAAATACCTTGCTTCCCTCAAATACTAATTCTATTTCTTCTCCTTTCTTAAGTTTTGTTGGCACCTTTTCTATTACTTCACCCGATGGAGAAATTACCCCTATAGATACCTTATCTGGCTTATCTATCCATACCTCAAATGCTAAGTCTTTTTGCTGCTTTGATATTTTAACCTCTAATGTTTTAATTTCTCCTGTATTTTCAAACATACCAGAAGCATGAAGATCTTCATCTCCTTGATTTCCTGTTCCACTAACCACTACAACTCCCCTTATTCTAGATACCTCATCGATATATCTTTCTATAATACTATTACCATCATGAGCACCAGCATTAGTGCCTACGGATATATACATAACCAAGGGCTTATTTATCCTACTTGCAATCTGACTTAAATACTTTATGGCCATTATAACGTCTGTATTGTTATATGCCACCCTATCCTTTCCACTTACATCTTTAGATAAATCTAATCCTGTAGCAGGTTTTAACTTTACTACAGCGAATTCACATCCTGGAGCTGCACCTTTTAATTCAGGATTTCTTCCTCTTCCACCTAAAATACCGGCCATACTAGTGCCGTGACCTATATCATCCTTACTAGATACTATTTTATAAGGATCCTCATCATTTTCCATTGCTTTTATAGCCCTATTTATTTCTTCTTTATTAAATTCTACTCCATAATTAAATCCTAAAGGTTTAGATCCGTCGGTTAAGGTTTGATCCCATATATAATTTATTCTAGTAGTATCATCCTCATACATAAATTCTTTGTTCAAATAGTCTATACCTGTGTCTATAGTTCCAACTAAAACCCCGTATCCATCAAGTGGTAAATAAGGATTATTGTGAAACTGCGGTATATCAGCTGCTTCTATAGGAGACATCTCAGATAATGTATACAAGCTAGTATCTTCTTTATAAACTATATTAGTTATGTCTTTTAATATCTTACTTTCAATATCCCTCTTCACTGATATAACCGCAAAGCTTTCATCTAAGATAAAAGCGCAAATATCACTTACTTTTTCTAAACTCTTTACAATATCACCATCATATTCAACTAGATAATTATTATAATCTGGGTTTAAATAAAGATTTCCACAATCTACGCGTAAGGATTCCACAATAAAATCTTCCCCCCTTCTTAAAGATGTAACTAAATCTAAAGATGACTTTCCGCAAACCTCACCATATCCAAAACTATAATTAGGATAAACTATCGTAGTCCTATTCCTCCTTGCACCTTTTAATAGAAAATATTTAAGCCTTTGACCAAATAACAAGGTATCATTTCGATATACAATCCCCCACTCCATAAATAAAGCAGCTATTCCTGAAACAAAAGGCGTTGCCATAGAGGTACCTGTTTTACTATCATAACCACCTCCAGGAGCTGCGGAAATTATATCTTCACCAGGGGCCACCAAGTCCGGTTTAGTTTCTCCGATATCGTCCCTACCCCGCCCTGAAAATCCCGATATATTCATAGTAGAATAATTATAGCTTCCAACTGAAATTACATTACTTACTGTAGCTGGTATACCCAATGTATTAGTTATGCTTGGTTGTAAAAATTTAGTTTTAGGATTTAATCCTTCTGAAATAGGAAGCCACATATCATATCTTCCCCTATAATCATTTTCCAAGGTTATGTTTATATTCCATGTACCTTCGATTAAGAACTTCCCATCTAAGGCTGAAATGCTTATTATAATCTCACCATTTATATCAAAGGGTCTTGGACCAGTGTAATATATGATTACCTTGTTAGAATCAACATTACCCTCAGAACTACCTTGAATTACTGTGTTTTCACCTGTAGTCTTTCCAGAAGGACTTGTTACTTCTATTGAAATGTCACTTAGTATCTCTTTGTATAATTGTATTATTATATCATTTTCCCCTTGCGCAATATTTATAGCTATATTTTGATTCTTTCTAAAAATCCTACCTACATGATGTGCTGCTTCCCCTTCATTTCCTGCTGCTATAACGAAACTTATAGGTTCTATATTAGAAATAGTGCTTATATATTGCTCTAATATACTACTTCCATTATGAGCACCATTATTAGTACTAAAACTTAAGTTTATAACTAAAGGCATATTTAATTCTGACCTTTTGTCTAATAAAATTTTAATAGCTCTCATTATTTGACTAGCCTGAGTATAATTTAAATTTCCAGGCGGTGTTATTTTAATCATAGCAATAGAACTGTTATATGCAGTTCCATAAAAAACCTTATCTATATTGCCACCACCTGATGCTATACCTGCCACATGTGTTCCATGACCTACAAAATCCCTATGCTCTATTAAGCCATAAGGATTTTGTGAATTTATAGCTTCATTTATTTCCTCCTTATTCCAACCCCTTTTTAAAGACATGTCATAAATATACTCAATTCTAGTATTACCTTCAGTATCCATGAATGCTGGATGCTTATAGTCTATTCCAGAATCTATAAATCCAATCAATACCCCTTTACCCGAAAGATTGTAAAGATTCCAAAGTCCATCTACACAAGATGCCTTATTCCCTTCAAGAGAATTTATATATAAGGTTTGCGGAAGTTCAAAATAACTTATACCATCTACCTTACTTATATTATCTGCATCTGATATTTTAAAAGTAATTATTCCAAATCCATAACCTAAATCTTCAATCTCCCCACCCAAATTCTTAACTGATGCATTTACTTTTATAGTATTTTCTCCATATAGCACTAAAAATTCAATATATCCTGCTTTAAATTTATCTACACTAGATAAGTTAATAAGCTTTTCCTTTAACTCTGAAGGCATCGTTTTTACTACTTCTCTTCTATAAATTAAATCACTTGATAAACTTTCGTCTCCAGCTCTTATTAACAGATTCTTATCTTTATTAATTAACTTTTTCATATTAATAAAAAGACCTCCTATGAATAGTATCTATATATTTTATGAGCTGCTATAAGTTTTGCCCCTAAAATAAAGCATTTCATATCATATGATCTTTATAACCTTCAATTTTAATATTTACGTAAACAAAAAAGAGATATTTTTAAATATACATTTAAAAATATCTCTCTTAAATTAAACTAATATAGATATGCCAAATCTTATATCTTTAATACTAAAGAAGGATTTCTAATTTATCTAATCTTGCTATAAACTTCACATTTTTAATTAAAACTGTTTCTGTATCTAAATCAACATTATGATTTAATAGTAAAGCTTTATTACTATCTAATCTTTTTACTTTTCTTATTATCTTTCTACCCTCTAATTCTATAAGACAGATAGTATTAGCTTCCATATCACTTATAAAGTGACATAGTGCTAAATCTCCTTTTCTCATTCTAAATCCTGACATATCGTCATTTTCTATTTGAAGAAAAAACACCTTATCTTGAGGATGACCTTCTATTTTATTAGATATGACAGGTAGCTTTTTATTATCTATTATCTTTGACATATCATAATTAAATATAGGAACATTCTTTAAGACTTCACCAAAAGCTTCACTCCATATATCTTGAACCTCTTCCTTTGGCTTACCCTTTTTATTGCTTAAGCTATCCGCTGTATAAATAGAAGCCTTCGGTTTCACTGTTTCTTCATTTAAGGCTTCTTCATCAATAGACATACTTATATCATTTATATTCTTATCTAAAAGTTTTGATATTCTAGTAATTAAACTTTCATTTATTATCTTTTTTCCCATCTCTACATCATTTACAAAACTCTCAGCTACTCCTAGCTTTTTAGCTAATTGTTTTTGAGTCATTTTTGAATCTAATCTTGCCTTTTTAATTTTTTCTCCTACTCTACTCACTTTAGTTGTTTCCTTTCTCCTCTTGCATCTTCTTATACCATTCTCTTTCCTCTATAAGATGCTCTACAAGATATTCAAATGTCCACCTTTTCGAGGTATCAGTAACTACTGCTAAAATAGGTGACCTTCCTATAGTTGCTCTTATGAGCTTTATAATCTTATCTAATTCATCATCACTAAAACCATTAAATAAAATTACCTTTTCCTTAGGAAGGGATTCTTCTCTTTCTTCTTGTTCAGATTTTTCTACTATGGCCTCTATTTTTTCATGAAATATCTTAGTTGTTATAACTTTATATTTTATATTAGACATTTTAAATACTTCTAAATCCTTTTGTTCAAGACCATAAGCCAAAATCATCTTACTTTCCAAAACATCTCACTCCCTAAAAATTTATCTTATATTCTTTTAGGTTCATCATATTGAACCCCAAATGTATCTACTGTAACCTTATTCATTACTTGATCTTCATATGGCTTGTCACCATGGTCACACTTAGTCTTAACTATACTATCCGCATTATCCATTCCTTCTATAATCTTTCCAAATGCCGCATATTGACCATCTAAATGGGGAGCCTTTTCTACCATTAGGAAAAATTGGCTTCCTGCAGAATCAGGATGACCTGATCTTGCCATAGATATAACGCCTTTTTCATGTTTCAAATGATTCTTAACTCCATTTCCAGAAAACTCTCCCTTTATACCGTATCCTGGTCCTCCCATACCTGTCCCTTCTGGGCAACCACCTTGAATCATAAAACCAGGTATTACTCTATGAAAAGTTAAGCCATTATAAAAGCCCTCATTTACTAAATGTATAAAGTTATTAACTGTACCCGGTGCTATTTCTGGGAATAATTCTATTTTAATTATTCCTCCATTGTTAATTTCCATTGTTACTATTGGGTTCATAAAAATTCCTCCTTTTAATGTGTAAATCTAATATATTCAATATACCATGAATTAATAGTATTATACCCTTTATCACCTACAATTCTCAATATATTATTTATTATATGGATAATAATGATTAACATTTATTATTCTAAATCTAGTAACTTATAGCTAAGGTCTATTAAGTTACTGTTATCCTTTGAATTAAATATCTTTACATAACCCTTTTGGTCACTACTTCTCAAAATGTTACTTTCTTTTAATCTTCTTTTAAGTTCTCTTGCTGTACCATCACTTCCATCTATTATAGGTATTTCATCTCCTATAATATATACTATTTCTTTTTTTATAAAAGGATAGTGAGTACAACCTAAAACTATGCAAGATACATCTTTATCTATCTTTCCTTCAAATCTCTTTTCTAAATAATTCTTTATATCGTTTCCTTCAAATATGCCCTCTTCTATCATTTCTACTAAGCCAGCACAAGGAAGAGCAACTACCTCAGAGTTTACTGCACATCTTTCAACTAATTTATTAAATTTATTTTCTGCTAAAGTTATAGGTGTTGCCATTATTAATATCTTACCCTTTCTATTTAAATTTACAGCTGGCCTTACAGCCGGCTCTATTCCTATTATAGGTAAGTCTTTAAATCTCTTTCTTAAGTCTTCTATTGCAGCACTAGTAGCTGTGTTACAAGCTACAACAATGGCCTTACAATCCTTTGATAATAAAAAGTCTATAGATTTAAAAGTTAGCTTTTTTATTTCTTCTACAGTTTTTACACCATAAGGTGCATTTTTAGAATCCCCAAAGTAGACATAATTCTCATTTGGGAGTATTTTTATAGCCTTTTTTAGCACACTAATCCCACCTACTCCGCTATCAAAAATCCCTATAGGTTTACTTTTGTTATATGAGTTATCTTCCATACTAAAAACTTCCCTTCTTCAATAATTATATGTGTTTTATTTTTATAAATACAAGTCGACATGGAAAGTACATCCATATCAAATCAATATTTGTATACATTTAAATTTATCAAAGTATCAAAATTACATCATTTTCTTGACATAAAAATTTTATTGTAATAAAATTTCTTTATATTTTATCGTATAGAATGATATCTTTATCCCAATTATAATAATATTATTCTTATATCATTTTGTCTATTTTAAAAGAAAGGATGTGAAATGTCTATACCTTAATTAGGGTATAGATAAAATTTTATGAAAAACGACCTAATATTTTCAATACCGGAGACTTCCCATAACGAAACTTCTCTAAAATCAATAATTAACGACCATCCAGAAATAAGATTCATATCCTTAGTAGGTATCGATCTTGCTGGAAATGATACCGATGAGCGAATTCCTATAAAGGCATTTTTAAACGATTTAGATACATTCTTAAATGGAGTTGCAGCACAAACTGATGGTTCCTCAGTTACCCTTCCAGGTATTGCAAGCCTTAATAACGCTAAGATTGATATGATGTGTGATTTAAACTGCAACTGGTATGTAGACTATAATTATGAACATATAGATCCATTTTGTAATAAACCAGTAGGTACTCTTAGAATACCTTGTTTTCTATATCATAATGGAAATCCTGTAGATTCAAGACACATTTTAAAAAGATCCATTGATTACTTCAAAAGTACCATCCTAAGTTTAATTTCGAAAAATCCTAACAGTCTTTCTTCTTATGGCATATCCTTTGAAGATATTGATGACATTAGTGTAACTTCTGCTACAGAATTAGAGTTTTGGGTTAAGACTCCAAATGATGAAGCTGAACTTGAAGAGCTTTCTACATCTCAAGTATTGCATGAACAATATTGGACTAGAACGAAAGGTTCTGTAAGAACAGCCCTAGAACAAAGTCTTATGCTTATGGATTCTTATGGCTTAGAACCTGAAATGGGACATAAAGAAGTAGGCGGTGTTAAAGCTAAAATTGATGACCTTGGAAACCTTACTCATATAATGGAGCAAATGGAGATTGACTGGAGATTTTCCACCCCTATCCAAGCTGCAGATAATGAACTATTAGTTAGAAATATAGTAAGAGAAACCTTTAGACAAAATGGTCTTGACGTTACCTTTCTTGCAAAACCTATAGATGGAGTAGCTGGAAGTGGCGAACATATTCATGTAGGTATCTGTCTTAAATTAAAAAATGGAAAGCTTATAAACTTATTTACATCTAACAAAGATCACTTTTTAAGTTCCATAGGTTACGGTTCACTTATGGGTATACTTAAGAATTACGAGATAATAAACCCCTTCATATCTTCTACTAACGACTCGCTTAAAAGACTTAAGCCAGGCTTTGAAGCTCCTATATGTATAGTAACCTCCTTAGGTGTTACTATTGAAGTACCCTCAAGAAATAGAACAATTTTGATAGCTCTTATAAGAGATCTTATGAATCCTATGGCTACAAGATTTGAACTTCGCTCACCTAATCCACATACAAATACTTATATTGCTATATCTGTTTTATACATGAGTATGATTGACGGTATAAAATATGCTTTAGATAATAATAAAAGTGAAGATGATTTATTAGATGAACTTTCAAAGTCACCTGGTGAGCCTTCTATATATCTAGAAAAAGAAAGATCTTATCGTACTGAGGAAGATGTCTTTGAGTTCTTTTCGGAAGAAGAACGAACAAAATATTTCGGTAAAGCTCCTGCAACTGTTTATGAGAATCTAAAAGCTTTTGAATTATATCCAGATAAATTAGAAGTATTAAAAATGGGAAATGTATTTAATGATTCAATTATAAATAGCTTTAAGATTTCTGTTATAGAAAGGTGGGTTACGGAAATAAAAAATCGAATAATAAATAGCTACATGGATGAAATACGTTCCTATAAAATGTTACACTCCTTAGATAAGGCTTTAGATTTGGATGTGACAAATTGGATGAATGTAAATGAATTACGTCATTATTTAATGAAAGATAGCTATTCTAATAAGTGCCTATTCACAAAAATAAAGGAATCAATAATAATTAAAAACTATTCAGCTACATCAGATCTCCAATTAGAGCTTGAAGATAAAATGAGTTTACTCAGAAGCTTTTATACAAATTACAAGAAAAACCTTTTAGATGTGTAATAAATCCAAAACCATCTAAAAGGATACCTTTATTATATTTAGTACATGTTATAATATGAATTGATTTTTTAATTTTTAGCATTAAGTTTATCTTAATGCTATTCTTTGCTTTATTCTATACGTATATATATTAGGTGATAAAAATGAAAAATAAAAACATGACCATATTCCTTCTTTTATCTATTTTAATACTAGCGCCTATTATATTAGTGTCCGTATTAAAAGGTCCTAGAAACTTTATTACAAAGATAGGTGGAAATCCTAAGGTTTATGAATCCACAGTTCATTTAGGTGAAGAATATCTAGATATACCTTACAAGGTCTTAGAAAAAGAAGATTTAACACTAGATTTCTATTCACCCTCAAAATCCAACAAAACCGCTTGGCCTCTTATTATTTATATTCATGGTGGAAGCTGGGCCTTTGGAGATAAATCTATTGATGAGGGTTTTATACCCATCTTAAATAAGTTAAAAGAAAAAGGCTATGCTATAGCTAGCATAAATTATAGACTTTCTTCATCAAGTTCAAACTTTCCCTCTCCAGTAGAAGACTGTAAAGATGCAATTCGATGGTTTTATAAAAATAAGGATATTTATAATATAGACACTGATAATATAGGACTACTTGGTGTTTCTTCTGGAGCTCACTTAGCACTACTTACATCCTATAGCAACGAAACTGAATTTATTGGAGATGAAGGTCTTTCTTCATACAAAAGTAATATAAAATATGTTATAGATTATTCCGGTCCAACAAGTTTTGATATAAATGATATTGAATCGTCCGACGAAACCTCGATTAGTATTATTAAAAATCTTTTAGGTGAAAATAATATATATAAAGAAGACTTATTAAATCTTGCAAGTCCCATAAATTATATAAATCCAAATTCTACACCTACATTAATAATACATGGAGAAAAAGATACAACAGTACCTATAGATCAATCAATAAAGTTATATGAAAAAGGTTTGGATGCTGGAATGGATATAAAATTGCTCAAAGTAGCAAATGGTGATCATTCTTTATCTAATATAGATTATATAGATATGATAAAGGTTGCTACAGAAACCTTAAGGTTTATTGAAAAAAATAAATAATATATGAAATAAAATCATGGACTAGAACTTATTGGAGTAATTACATTTAACTTTATAGTTTATAAAATCTAAATCAGCACATAATAAGGTTACAAAGCAAATAAGGGAGGAATGTAAAATGGCAAACAATAATAATAATACTAGTTCAAACAGATTGGTGGTACCTGAAGCAAAACAAGGGTTAAACAAATTCAAGATGGAAATTGCAAGTGAACTTGGTTTAACTAATTACGAACAAACTGATAAAGGTAACTTAACATCAAGACAAAATGGTTCAGTAGGCGGAGAGATGGTTAAAAGAATGGTAGAATCTTACGAGCACAATATAAAATAATAATTAATACCATGTTTTTCAACTAATCAAAACTAAAGTAACCTAAATCAAATTAAGTTAAAGGTGAGAAGTTCATATTTATGAATTACTCACCTTTAATTTTATCTTTATTTCTGTACCTTCTCCATACTTACTAATAATATCTAAACTTCCGCCATGAATGCTTATTATCTCATCACAAATAGAAAGTCCAAGACCATTTCCATGTTTACTATGGTTTGCCTTATAAAACTTTTGTTTTACTTTTGATAAATCTTCAACCTTTATACCTATTCCATCATCTTTTATAGATATTACTACAAATCCATACTTTTCTTCAGCTTTTATATATATGCTTCCTTGATTTTTTATAAACTTCATAGAATTATCTAATACATTTATAAAAACTTGTTTTAATCTGTTCTTGTCACCTTCTATTATAGGTAACCTTGGTATTTCACAAATTAATTCCAAATCATTCCTTTTTGCCCTAGGACTCATTTCTAATATTACATCTTTTAATAGTTCTTCTATATCAACATCTTCTAAGGTCATTTTCATCTTTGAAGATGTAAACTTAGAGAAATCTAATAATTCATTTACTAATAGGCTAAGTCTTTTACTTTCTTGAATTATTATATCTAAAGCCTTTTCTCTTTGACTAATATCAGTAAATTCTTTTAACTTTAATGTAATAGCCCATCCCTTTATAGATGTAAGCGGTGTTTTAAGTTCGTGACTTATAGATGAAATAAATTCATTTTTTAATTTTTCACTTTTTTTTATTTCCTGGGCCATATAATTTAAAGTTTCTGCCATCGTTCCAACTTCATCTTCATAAATCTTTTCTAGTGTAATATCATATTTACCATTTGCCATATCCTTAGCTACATTTGTAACCTTTTTTAAAGGTTTTGTTATAGTATTAGAAATAACCAAACTCAAAATAGTTGTTATCACCATAACAATAAATACTACACTTATAATTAAAATAGCTATTCTATCTAAAAGCTTATCTACCATATCCATAGAACTTACAACTCTTATAACTGCTATTATATTAGAATCTATTTTTAAAGGTGCTGATACTGACATTATCTTATTAGATGCGTATGACCCATCAGGTTTTCCTACCCAAACAGCAGTCTCGTTTCCTAATGCCATTTTTATATCTGTATATTCTAACTTAGTTCCAGCAACAATACCAAGATCATCCCATATAACCCTACCTTCTTTATCTAATATTTGAACTTCAACATCTAAATTAGAAAAAAAACTTTCTTCTAAATCCTCATAAATCTTTTTAGCATCAGAATCATTTAGATATTTAGAGTAAAACCTTGTTGATAAAACAACTTGATCTTTCAATATAGTTTCCATGGCTTTATAATAATATCCTCTTACACTTATCCAAAGTAAGAATCCTAGTAGAGATATAGTTATTAGTATAGTTATAAAATAATAGCTTATTATCCTCGATTTTATACTCCTAAATGTTTTTAGCTTATTCATATATGTTAAACCTTTTTAAATCGATATCCATAGCCCCAAACAGTTTCTATATACTTTGGCTTTGAAGGATCTTCTTCTATCTTTTCTCTAAGTCTCCTTATATGAACATCAACAGTTTTTATGTCTCCATAAAAATCTTCACCCCATATATTATCCAAAAGCTCATCCCGGCTAAAGGCTCTATCTAGGTTATACATAAATAATTTAATTATTTGAAACTCTTTTAAAGTAAGTTTAACTTCATCCTCTTCTATAAATACCTTTTGTGATCTATCATCAAGAGACAAAGGACCATTAAATACGACCTTTTCCTTATCTTCCTTTGCATTTCCTCCACTTCTTCTTAAAATAGCCTTTATTCTATATATAAGTTCTGTTGGATTAAAAGGTTTAGTTATATAATCATCAGCACCTAGCTCTAACCCTATTATCTTATCCATATCTTGGTTTTTTGCTGTTAGCATTATTATTGCAACCTGAGGGTTATCCTTTCTTATTAACTCACAGGTTTTATATCCATCTATACCTGGAAGCATTATATCTAGAATTATAAGATCTAACTTCTCTTTTTCACAAATAATTAGTGCTTCTTCTCCCGATCCTGCTTCTCTAACTTCAAATCCACTTATGTTTAAGTTTATCTTTATAAAACTTCTTATGTTTTCTTCATCCTCAACTATTAATACCTTACTCATTAAATCACCTCTTTATTATTATTTGTTTATCTCTTTTGACAAAGGGTAATATATTACTTGTTTTAAAATATTTGATGTGGGATTTTCGGAAAAAGAACCATCTAAAGATAACTTCTCAAATTGTTCAATTGCATTCTTAAAGTACGTTTCTGATTTTGCCTTATCACCCAAAGCTTTATATGATATACCAAGCTCGTAATATATATCTATTGTAGAATATTCTTTAGGTTCATCATGGAAATAATCATTATCATTTAATGCCCCTATATCCTTAATCTTATTTAATATGTCTATAGCCTGATTATATTCCCCTAAGCCATTTAGAGCCCTAGCCTTTAGTATCAAAAACTTGTAGTATCCTACTTGAATTGTAGGTTCTCCTTTTTTATCCTCTTTATGCTTAAATACTTCATTTAAAGATTCTAAAGCTTTAGTATATTGTTTTGACTTTATTTGAGACTCTACATAATAATACCAAATTAATTCATTATTCATTTCCTGAATTAATTCACCCTTATAATATTCAGCATTTTTTGTATAATAATCATAATAAAAGTCTTCTGCCCCATAAAACTTCTCACCATCAAAGCCTATAACATAACTACTATAATCTCTATTAGATTCATTAACCTGAGCTCCAAATACAAAGTGTTTATCTTCATCCTTATCTGGAGTGTTAATTATATCCATCCTATTCCATCTACCAATAGAAACCTCTTTAACATTGTCTCCTTTAAAATCGTATAAATAAAAATCAGTACCAGCATTACCGGAAATTAAATAACCTACTAAAAATCTTTTATCTTCCTTATTCTTAACAGTCAAGGTTTTCAATGTTGATATAGAGTTCCCCTCTACAGCCCTTTCATATATCTTTATCCATTCACCATCTTTTTCTTTTAGTACAAAAAAACCTTTTTTAAAATTAGAATCATCTTTAAAAAGCACTATGATCTCATTAGTTGAATCTCCATCCACATCTATAGATAATATATTCTTTTTACCAGAAGTCTTACTTTCTTCTAACAATTTGCCACCCTTTGGCATAAACCTTTGCACTAATATCCTTAATTTATCTATATCTACACTATCCCCTTCTTCAAATTCTTCATTTTTCGAAAGTTTTGGTGATCTTATCAGTGAGGATGGTACATCATAAAAATTACAACCTGAAAATATAAATATTAATGAGAACATAGCTAAAGCTCTAAACAACCTTTTACAATCATTTATCAAAAAATCACTTCCTATATTATAAATCTACTCATACAAATATAATACCATATTAGATTTAAAAATAGTTTATAAAAGTATTACATGTTTTATCTTTAATCTTTAGAGGATTTTGAAGTTATATATCGAATTAAACATTATGTAACTTATTTGTGATTTAAAGTTACGCAGGCTTTTTAATAATTTTATAAATGCTTTAAGGAGGATAAAGATGTTTTATACTTTCATTTCTGTGTTCTTTAATATATTTTTAATTACTTTTATTACCTATTTAATTTACGCTCTTAAAGATCTAAAATCTGCAAAAAAAAGTGAGCTTTATCTGAAAAGTATTTTAGAAGTTTTAGATGAAGATATAACATTAATTACTAGTGATGAAGATATTTATTATTATAATCATAAATCGCTAAGTACCCTTATTACACCAATCACTGCTAACTATAGACATTCTGATGATTCATATAAAGTTATAAACTTACAAGAACTTAAATCTAATTTAAGCAATAATGACCTAGTAAATCTTGATAAAGTTATATGTGGGTCCCTTGGTAGTTATGAATTCAAAGAAAATATTGATTCAGATGGAAATGTACGTAGGTTTAAGGCTTATCATATAAAAGATATAAATTGCACATTGATTATATGCAGTAACATCACGTCCTTACATAATCTTAAAAATACAATCCATGAAATGGAGCATAATTGTAAATTTAATTGTCCTAAACTAAAAGAGATTATTAAAAATGACAAATGTAAAACTGAATTTTTAGCTAATATATCTCATGAGTTGAGAACTCCAATAAACATAATCTTTAGTGCTGTGCAAATGGTTGCCCTAAAATCATCCTTATCTAATGATGATTTTATATCTTTTCATCGATATAATAAGATGATAAAGCAAAATTGCTATAGGTTACTACGGCTTATAGATAATCTAATAGATATAAGTAAAATAGATTCTGGTTTTTATAATATTTCTATTAAAGATCATGAGATAATAAAGATCGTTGAGGATATAACATTATCCGTTGCTAATTACATAGAAGATAAAAATATAGAACTTATATTTGATACAGAGTTAGAAGAAAAGATTATAGCCTGTGATCCTGATAAGATAGAGAGGATAGTTTTAAACCTTCTTACAAACGCAGTTAAGTTTACACCAGAAGGAGGCTCCATATTTGTGAACATCTACGATAGAGGTGATTACATTACTCTCTCCATAAAAGACACGGGAATAGGCATACCTGATGATAAAAAAGATATCATCTTTAAACGATTTTGTCATGCAGAAAAGTCTTCTCACCTTAACGCTTCAGGAAGTGGGATAGGACTTTCATTAACAAAGTCTTTAGTGGAGATGCATAAGGGCAGCATTCATGTATCAAGTTCCTATGGACATGGTTCAGAGTTTATGGTAAATCTTCCTTCTGTATTATCAAACAATTCAAATACGAAATCCACCTTTGAAAGCTCTAAAAAACAAAATATTGAACGAATAAACATAGAGTTTTCTGATATATATTCTTAAAATTAAATTAAGATTACATTGATATAAAGAAAACGTTGATGAATAATTGTATATAGACTTGATTAAAGGTTACCTTTTAATATGAATATTTTACTTATAAACTAAAAAGAAATGTCTCTTTATATAAAAATAAAAAGACATTTCTAAATATATACAAGTATACATTACTTTACATTTATCATTCTACATTATTAAGATTAAAAACTACCGCCTTTGGTCTAGACATAGCTTCTATAGAGTATCTAATTCCTTGAATACCCATACCTGAGGACTTAACTCCAAGGAATGGGAAATGATCTGGCCCTCTTTCAGGTTTATTATTTATTTGTACTGTTCCAACTTCTAATTTATTTGCTATATAAAAGGCCTTATCTATATCTTTTGTAAATACAGAGCTTTGTAATCCATAATCAGATTCATTTGCTATATTTATAGCTTCATCTATGGACTTAATTCTTATTATAGGAAGTATAGGTCCAAAAGGTTCTTCCCATGCAAGCCTCATATCTAATGTTACGTTATCATATAAGGTTGGATATACTAAATTTCCGTCTCTCTTTCCTCCAACTAAAAGCTTAGCCCCTTTTTTATCTGCATCCTCCATAAGGCCCATAACAAAATCTGCCGAAGCTTTATTTATAAGCGGTGTTATTATTACCGCTTCTTCTCTTGGATCACCTGACTTTAATTTGCTTATTTTATCTTTTAACTTTTCTACTAGCATATCTGCCACAGATTGCATAACTAATACCCTCTTAACAGCAGTACACCGCTGTCCTGAATATGAGTAAGCTCCTGAAACTATATTATCTACCGTTATATCTAGGTCTGCGTCCTCAAGTACAATTGCTGCATCTTTACCTCCTAATTCTAAAAGCAAAGGCTTCATTGTAGTTATCCTTGATATATGCTGTCCAACCTCTGTACTCCCTGTAAAGTTTATGAAATCAACTTCTTTATGAGTTACAGAGTAATCTCCTATTTCACTTCCTCTTCCTGTAATTGTATTTAATACCCCCTTAGGAAGTCCTGCCATATTAAACACTTCTGCAAGGTATAATGCTGATATAGCTCCTTGTGTTGGTGGTTTTAATACCACAGAATTACCCGCCATAAGTGCAGGAGCTATCTTAGATGCAGATAAGTTTACTGGATAATTAAATGGAGATATAGCAAGAACTACTCCTAGAGGTACTCTTGTAACAACTGAAATCTTATTTCTCTTTGTTCCAGGAAAACTATCTCCTGGAATTGTTTCCCCTTCTAAATTTTTAGCTGCATCTGCAGTAAATCTTATATAATCTGCACTTCTTTGTATTTCAGATATGGAACTCTTTCTATCTTTTGCAATTTCCATTGTAAGTATTTCTGCAAGTTCCTCTGCCTTTTCATATAAAATATCTGCTGCCCTATTTAATATATCCGACCTTCTGTTGACAGGAATCTCTTGCCACAGAACCTGAGCTTCTTTTGAATTCATGATAGCTTTATCTACCTCATCTTTATTCATTGACTGTATTTTGCCAATAAGACTATTATCTATAGGAGAAAAAATCTCAGTATATTTACCCGACTTACTTTCTTTCCAATATCCATCATAAAGATTCTTGTATGTTTTATTTTCATCTTTTAAATTTTTAAATGTATCTTTCGTCATATTATCATGACTCCTTCATCTTTTGATTTAATCTATATACTTTGCTTATACACATATATCTTTTTGAAATTAGTTTTTCACCACCTCTAATAATTATTCAAGTTTAACTATATTACCTTTTATAATGATAGAAATCTAATACTAGCCTTGCACAATTATATTTCGATAAATGTTTAGTAGTCATTATTATATAGTATTCTTTCTCACTATGCAACAAATCTTTATATTGACTTTTTTCAACTTATAACTTAATATTTTAATTAAATGATTATAATATTTTAACTAAATATATGGCTATGATAAGGATAAGTAAAAATATTCACTTCTTCACAGAAAAGAAACTTAAGATGAAAGGTTTCTAAGAACATATTTTGAACCAACCTTAGAGCTCTGTACCGAATTTTAGTAGGCTACAGCGGAATTCTTCCGTTATAATAAAGAGAGAGTATACCTTTTAATGGTGTACTAATTAGGGTGGTAACGCCGACCATGGTCCCTTCATTATATGAATAGGATCTTTTTTTGTTGTTATAGATATATTTAGAAGTTAAAACATATTAGGTAAGGCATTAAAACGCCTTTATTTCATTAACTTAAATATCTATTAAATTAATATTGCTTATTAACTAAATCAATTATTGGAGGTAAATATATGAGTAAAAATAAAAAATTCGTAGAATCCATAACTCCTATGTCAGAAGACTTTGCTAAATGGTATACAGACATAGTAAAAAAGGCTGAACTAACGGACTATTCAACTGTTAAAGGGTGCATGATAATAAGGCCTTATGGCTATGCAATTTGGGAAAACATACAAAAAGAACTTGATGCTAAATTTAAAGCTACAGGTCACGAAAATGTATACATGCCACTATTTATACCTGAAAGTTTACTTGAAAAAGAAAAAGATCACGTTGAAGGATTTGCTCCTGAAGTGGCTTGGGTTACCCATGGTGGTGAAGAAAAGTTAGCTGAAAGATTATGTGTACGTCCTACTTCAGAAACATTATTTTGTGAGCACTACTCAAAGATAATTCAATCTTATAACGACTTACCAAAACTATATAACCAGTGGTGTTCTGTAGTTAGATGGGAAAAAACAACTCGTCCATTTTTAAGAACTACTGAGTTCTTATGGCAAGAAGGCCACACTGCCCATGCCACACAAAAAGATGCTGAAGAAGAGACTATAAAGATGTTGAATGTATATGCAGACTTTTGTGAAAATGTTCTTGCAATGCCTGTAATTAAAGGTCAAAAAACAGAAAAGGAAAAGTTTGCAGGCGCTACATCTACCTATACTATAGAAAGTTTAATGCATGATGGTAAAGCACTTCAAAATGGTACTTCACACAACTTTGGAGATAACTTTGCAAAGGCTTTTAATATACAATATACAGATAAAAATGGTACTCTCCAATATGTTCACCAAACCTCTTGGGGTGTTACTACAAGACTTATAGGATCTATAATAATGGTTCATGGAGATGATAGTGGACTTGTGCTACCTCCAAAGATAGCTCCAATTCAAGTTGTTATAGTACCTATTGCTCAGCACAAAGAAGGGGTCCTAGACAAAGCTCACGAATTAAAGGATAGAATTTCTAAGGTTGCTTCAGTAAAGCTTGATGATTCAGATAAGATGGCAGGATGGAAGTTCAATGAATATGAGATGAAAGGAATTCCTGTTCGTTTAGAAGTTGGACCAAAAGACATTGAAAATAACCAAGTAGTACTAGTAAGAAGAGATACTCGTGAAAAACTAGTAGTATCAATAGATGAATTAGAAGTTAAACTAGAAGAGTTATTAGAAGATATACAAAAGTCTCTTTTTGAAAAAGCAAAAACCTTGAGAGATGAAAAGACTTATTCAGCTACAACTATGGAAGAATTTAAAGAAATAGCTGATACTAAACCTGGATTTATAAAATCTATGTGGTGTGGAGAAACATCTTGCGAAGAAAAGATCAAAGAAATAGCAGGAACTTCCTCAAGATGTATGCCTTTTAATCAAGAAAACTTATCTGATAAATGTGTATGTTGTGGTAAAGATGCTACTCATTTAGTATATTGGGGAAAAGCTTATTAATACTAGATTATCATAACTTTAAAAGCTCGGTATATCCTATTTAAGATATATACCGAGCTTTTATAAAAGTAAGTCATTTAAAATTATTTTATCCCTATAAAAAGTTTTTGAATATAACTAAGAATATTACCCCAGGAACACCAAAGAACCCTGCTATTAATGCTGTTACTGCATTAATGCCTACAGTTACTCCAAAGTATCCGCCAATGAAATTAACTAATAGTAAGGTCAATGCTCCAAATACACCATTAATAATTAATTTAAATAATATCTTTAAAGGCCAGGAAAATAACTTAACTATTATAAATAATAATATTAAAGCTACAATGAACGCAATTACACTTTCAATCACCATAATTTCTCCTTAATCATTATAAGGAGCTCACCGCCTTTCAACTAAGTTGCTTTTAATCATTTCTTATCATATTATATTATAATTAAAAGTTAATATGATACTTCTAACTATATAATACCATATTTATAATATAGCATAAACAAATTTCTAAACCTAAACTAGTATTTTACTAGCTCTAAGTTTAAAAACCTGCCTATACTAAATCTTATATTTCTTATTTAGATTCTTTAACTTCTACGGGTTTTCCTATTAAATATACAAGCACCCCTAATATGATTACATCTACAGGTAAAACTATATAAACTGGAACATTTAACCCTACAGGTATATATCCAAATATAACTGCAAACATTGCTACAAACATAGCATACCATATTTGTGTTTTAGTATGATCTAGGTGGTCGCACCCTGACCCCATAGATGAGAGTATAGTTGTATCTGAAATTGGAGAGCAGTGATCTCCAAATATTGCACCTGTAAGTACTGCTCCTATGCTCATAATAACAAACTTTGGATCTGATGACATTGAACTTGCTAGTGGAATTGTAAGTGGCATTAATATACCCATGGTTCCATAAGCAGTTCCTGTAGCAAAGGATATTATCGATCCTAAAAGGAATATAATGGTAGGTAATAAAAACTGTGGTATAGTATCTGATAATAATGATACTAAATATTTTGCTGTACCAAGTTCCTTTATAACGCTACTTAATGACCAAGCTAATAATAAGATAACTCCAGTTATAATAAGTGACTTCATTCCGCCCACCCATATATCTATGGCCTCACCTATTTTAAATATCTTTTTAAAAATACCCATTAATATAGCTACCATAGATGCAAGTAAGGCTGCTTGGAATATAACTATAGATGCATCTGCATTTCCAAAGGCACTTTGTATAGCCCTTATCGAAAGTGGTGATGAAGTTACAATAGATTGTGCTACAACATCTCCTCCTGCCATTATTGTTATATATCCATTATAATAAAAACCTGCAAAGGCTCCTACAATAAGAGTTCCTATAGGAATTATGGCATTCCATATACTAAGCTTTATACCTTCTTTTGGTTCCATCTCATCCGCATTTTCTACCAACATAGGACTTGCTGTATCACTCATAACCTTACCTGTTGTCCTAGCCCTTCTTTCAGCCTTAAGCATAGGCCCAAATTCCCTTAAAAATATAGCAGTAAATAATGTAAATAAAAGTATAAATATATTATAAAATCTATAAGGTATTGTAGATATAAACATTCCAAAAGCATCAACTTCTTGGCCTATTGCTAGGTATCCATCTTTTATTAAACTTAGTTCATATCCAATCCAAGTAGATATAAGTGCAAGCCCTGCAATAGGGGCTGCTGTGGCATCAATTATAAACGATAATTTCTCTCTTGACACCTTCATACTATCTGTTACTGGCTTCATTATAGGTCCAACTATTAATGAATTTGCATAATCGTCAAAAAACACAAGTAAACCTAAGAACCAAGTTATAACCTGAGCACTTATTGGTCCTTTAGCCCTTTTAGCAAGAGCTTTTGCAACTGCCTTTGTTCCACCCATCTTTGTTATAAGCGCTATAAGACCGCCTATGGTTAGGCATTGTAATATTATGCCTGCATTCCATGGATTAGCCAAAGAGTTAAGTACATATTTTACTAAGTCTAAAAATGAATAGAATAAAGCCATAAATATATTAACTCCATTTAAATTGAGTAAAAAGCACCCTACTAAAACCCCTAAGAATAAAGATATTACAACATTCTTAGTTATAAACGCCAATACTATTGCCACCACTGGTGGAAGCAAGGTAAGCACACCTAGCCTTATGGAATTCATATCCGCAGTTTCAGACACATCCGCCGCTAAAACCACTGTAGATAACATACAAATAAACATAACTGTCATTAACAAAATTGTTCTTTTTTTTATTTTCATGATAAACCCTCCCCGCTTTTTATGTGAATACTTGGAAGGTAGATTCAATAAATATCAATGCTAGAACCTAAAAAAGGCCCTAGAGTATTCATACTCCAGGACCCATAATAACAAAACGTTAAATTAAAACAAAGGTTCCGTTGCATGATAGCTCTCCACAAATTAAAATTTGCGACAATTAAACATATATTTTATGTAAAACCAGAAATAGAACATTAAAGCATTAGTTCTACCCTTCGGCGATAACTCCTTTTACCTTACATCATAGTGCTTAACTTAGTAAAGTTACTCTTAGATACCGCGCCTCTATCACAACCATATTCACTTTATACACATTTATACACTATGTTAAAGTGCTTGTCAATGTAAATTTTTGTGTCCTTTAAATCATTTTATGATACTTTAAATAATAAACATATAATTAAAAGCTTATTTTTAAGCTTAAAGTCATCTTAATTATAATTACATATACACCTTAAATTATTATTATTTATAGTGTCTACTATTACTCCTTTTCAGAGGACTTATTTAAATTCTCTACAAAGCACAAATGATCCAGCCTTTTTAAAACCTTTTTATAACCTTCTTTTATATGCTTGTTGTTATAAAGCTCTTCATAGCTTATCTTTTCTATATCCACTTTTAAAATACTCTTAAAGTCTTCTCCATACAGTTTAACTAAAACAGACTTATATCCCTCACATATTTTATTAAAGTTACAGCTATCTTCACATGTACTACAATTTAATATATCAAAATTTAACTTTTCAATTATTCCATAAAGTTGATATATGTAACTTAATTCTTTAAGTGAATACTTGTCACTTAAAGAAGATACAACGCAGGAATAATCTTTATTTATAGGTATTGGATATTGTCTTTCTATACACCCTTTATTATCTCTTAAAAATCTTATACTTTGAAAGATAGTTGTGCATATGTCGAGCCTTATCATATTTGCATTTTCACAAAGCTTTTGTTTCTTGTATATTTCCTCATATTTTATATTTTCTTTCATAATCCTATACTGTTCTTCTATACTCTTTTTTGTATTTTTACTGCTTATAACCCAGCTACAAAATGCACCTATAAGTGTACCTAATATGATAGCTAAAGCAGATATAACTGTTCCTACTAAATGATCTGGTATTGTAATTAAACTCAAAAGCCTCACTCCTTGAATAAGTACTACTTATATTTATACCCAAAAAGTAAGGTTTTTATAAAACCTTTTATATAAACCTCATTTATTCATAGATATTTACTATGACATGTAGATTATCTTATCACTCATTTAATATTAATTTTTATATGAATATAACTTACCATTTTCTGCTTTTAAGAACTTATCTCCTTCAAAGCCACGTCTTTCAAGTTCTTTTCTGATTGAATACATTATAGCAGCATGACTTACTATAAGTATATTATCTTCCTCTTTAGCATTTTCTATTATTTCATCTAAAATATCTTTAACTCTAATCTTAGTAAGGTTTCTTATCTCTGGTTGAGATGGATGATTTCTAATCCAAGACACTCTTCCTATGACATCCCAAAGATAATAATGTAGTGGTAACCTTGTATTAAACCTTGACAGAGTTTGAATTTCACGAAGAGACTCTGTTACAATTATATCTCCTTTATATATACTTTTAGCTGTGAATATAGCCCTTGAAAGATTACTACAATAACATTTATTCCATCTTACCTCACCTAATTCTACTTCTTTTTCAAACACCTCTGAAATGTTATATCTATTTGCATACTCATTATATTCTGTTGAATTCATATATTTTTTATGTTCTATATTAACTTTAAAGTGCCTTACTAGTCCTATCCTCAATCTTATCCCCCCAATGTTTGTGTTAAAATTATATCTTTATAGCTATACTGCTATTTAAATCTTATATCTTTGTATTATATATCATTTCTATGTGTGGTATATTATCCTCTAAATATTCATCTGAAACTTCTTTAAATCCTAGTGATTCATATAGTCCTTTTGCGTAAACCTGAGAAGATAATCTAATCGAATCTTCTTTTAAAGATACTTGAATAAATTCTATAGCGTTTTTCATAAGTTCAAATGCAAGTCTTTTTCTTCTATATGGTTTTTTAATAATAACCCTACCTATAGAAACTTCTTCATAGGATAATCCTTTTTTAAGGATTCTTGCATAAGCTATAATCTCTTTTCCTTCTTTATAATAAACATGATAACAAAACTTATCCTTACCATCACAATCCTCATAGGCGCAGTTTTGTTCAACAATAAATACTTCATTTCTTAAAGAAAGGATATCATACAATTCATCTAAGGAAAGTTCATTAAACTCTTTTATAAATACTTGCATATTTTCACCTACCACCTAAAATTAATGTACTACATGTTATTATTGTAACCTTAATTATATCATATGAAGACAAATTAAATATGTAATCCATGATATTCTTTAATATCTAAAGGTTCTAAATTTATCATATAAAAATAGAGATAGGCTTTACCCTATCCCTATTTTTTCATAAATTATTGTGTTTTTATTATCTACATAATAGGTAATTATAAAATTTAATGATGTTTTATAAAAACAACTTTATAATGCACATATTAAATATATTAATTATCCAAGCACCTACTGGTGGTACAACGAATAAAACTATTGGAAGTGCCCCTTCTCTTTCAGTTAAGCATTGCAAATTACTCATTGTACTTGCTGGCATTCCTACACTGAACCCTATTAATCCCGTTGCAACGTAAGATGCTAGCGGATTCTTTTTATACAATTTAAATACCAAGTAATAACTTAGTGCTATTAACCAAGCTAATTGTATAATCATAAGAACTAAATTATATAAGCTTACTTTAAATATCATTGTTATATCAAACATAGAAAATGTAGTTATAAGTAGCATGGATAAACAAAAATTACCTATAAGATTTACATTAGGTGCTTTAACCTCATAGACCTTTGAATCGTCAAAAATCCATCTTAGTATTAACCCTAATATAAAACCTCCTCCTGCTGGATTTATATATTTACTAAATCCATATTGAGTTGGCAACAATGAAATGGCTATCCCCACCACAAAGATTAAAATATATTGCAAAAATTCTTGAGGTGTAAAACTCGGTGCTGGTATACTTAAATTTTTGGACAAGTCTACCTTATTTTTTAACTTCTTAAAAAATAACCCACCTACTATAGAACCTATGTATAAAGTTAGTATAGAAAGGGATGTAAGTGACTGCATTACTGGTTTACCGCCTTCTAGGAAACTAGGTACAAGTCCCCCTAATGTGTGATCACCCATAAGTCCTAATGAGCCTGATATAATTATGTCATAGGATGATTTTCCAAGACCCTTTCCTATTCCAAGGCTTACTACGTTTTGCATTAAAGCTACCATTATAACTAAAAACAAAAATAATAACTGTAACTTTAAATTTTTCTTAAATGTAGCAAAGTCTATTCTAAGACCTATAGATAAGAAAAATCCTGCTACAAATATAGGAAGTGCAGAGAAGTCTAATTTTAAGGTAACATAATTCTTTGCAATAGCTAAAACTATGGAAAATAGCAGTCCTCCTATCACTGGTGCCGGCACGTAACTATCTCTTAAAACCTTTACACCTTTTTGGAGAGTATATCCTATAACTAGGAATATTATAAGTAATGATAATGTTTGAATTATATTAAGCTCCATAACTAAAATTCCGCCCTACTTAATTATTTTCATCTTTATTTAATTTATCATCTTCATATAACTTTTCTGCTATATATGCGGCTACTTCCCCAGTAATCTTTATGCAATGAGATTTTCTTTCTGGTGATGAAAATTCAAAGTTTCTTGTCATTACTCTGCAACAAGTACTCTTATATATCCCCTTTATATGATCATGCAAATCTGCTGACACTGGAAACATCTTTTCTTGCATAGCTTCTCCATGCTCTCTTCCATAAACCATACCTAATGCCATTACACCTCCACTTACTGCTCCACAGACACACCCTGATTTACCAATACCTACTGGAAATCCTGAAGCTAATTTTGTAACATTCTCATCGTAAGGCTTGTCTAACATATCATTAATAGTTTTAACTACAGCTTCTGAACAAAAGAATTCCCCTCTTTCAAAATATCCCTCTGCAGTGTGTCTTACTTCCTCAATAAACTGATCCTTTTCCATATAAATACCTCCTAAATATATTTTCCGACCTTAAATGTATCATTGAGCAAATTGCTTGTCCAATAGTTAATGTAAATATTAATAGTAAGAACTATTAATATTTCAAATACTTAGTTCTTACTATTAACTTATTATATAAACTTGTAATTAACTCTAATTATGTTTTTTTACATAAAAATAGACCGGTAAACCTAAAATGGTTATAACCGTCCCATATAATGCATATATCGGATTAGTTATCATAGTGCTTATTATTATATATGTACTTCCTATTATTCCAACCAAAGGTATAAATGGATATAAGGGAACTCTATAAGTCCTTTCTAAGTCTTTAAAATTCTTTCTAAGCAAAAATATCCCTGCTACAGCCATAGTGAAAAATATCCAAAGTACGAACATTACTAGATCTGTTAACATGTCAAATGAACCAGACAAAACATATAAACAAGCTAAAAACATTTCAAACATAAATGAATTAGCAGGAGTTCCAAACTTATCATTCACCTTTCCAAAAAACTTATTATAAGGAAGTAACTTCTCTTCTGCCATAGCAAACGGTACCCTAACACCTGTCATAATATAACCATTTAAAGCTCCTAAAATTGAGAGTAAAATACCTGCTGATATAAATTTTGCACCTATTCCACCAAATAATACTATAGCAGCATCTGAAGCAGGCTTATCTGAAGATATTATAGCTTCCACTGATATTATCTTTACAAGTGCTAAATTTATAAGGACATAAATAACTATAGTTATCAAAAGCCCTGATATAATTGATTTTGGCAAATCCCTTTTAGGATTCTTTAATTCACCCGCCATATTAGTAACACTCATCCATCCATCATAAGCCCATAGAGTTCCTAAAATGGCTGCTCCGAAGCCTGTTACTGTACCTCCACTGAAGTTGTTTATTACAATTCCCTTTGATGTTCCTCTAGTAAATCCTAGTAAGATTATTACTAATATAGGTAATAACTTAGCTACGGTTATTATTCCTTGTATCTTACTTCCAAGTTTTGTAGATATCACATTAAGTAATGCTAAAAATAGTAATAATCCTATAGCTACAAGCTTTTGCTCTTTTGATGTAAGTGGTATAAACGCTGTAACTTGAGTTGCTAAAACAATAGCCAATGCAGCTATTGATCCAGGTACATAAACTAATGTCTGAACCCATCCAAATAAAAAGGCCCACTTTTCACCATATAAGACTTTAAGATATATGAATAGTCCCCCTGTCTTTGGTATTGCTGATGCAATTTCAGCTACAGTAAGTGCTGAAGCCAAAGCTATAATTCCTCCTACTATCCAAGCCATAATAGCTAATATTGGAGACCCTGCATTTCTAAATACTATAGATGGCTTGAAAAATATTCCTGATCCTATTACCATTCCAATAACTATTGCCATAGCATCAAATAATCCAAGGCTTTTTTTTAAAGTGTTATTATCTTGTTTTTCCATCAACTTCTTCCTTTCTTTATACATATATAAATAATATATTAGCTTACTATTCATATTTCATATAAGAGAAGTGCTATATACCATATAGAATCTTAGCACTTTCATTTTATTATTATATATAATAAATATAATTATTCAAACAAAAAAGAATGGTACAATTAACACATATACCATTCTTAATATAAATAGATTATATTCTCACTAAATATATTTATAAAATAATCATTTTAAGATTTAAAAATTTAATTATCTAATTTAAGTTGATTAATAACTATCTTTTTAGTTATAATAGAAATGATTATTTAAATTATCGCTTTCTGAAGACTCTGTATTATCTTGTATTTTATCATAATATAACCTTTAGCACTATGATTTTCAACGAAAATAGTTACATGGGGGGGGCTAATACTTAAATGAAATTAGAAATTATAAATAGAGTAGGGTCATCAATTGTAGATTTACTTATATCTGTTGCTATGCCTTTAGTTATTTTTAAAAATATTGGATTCAATATAAATATATCTTATTTATATTGTGGAGTATTATATATAACACTTTTAGTTTTATTGCCTATAATAACTAAAGGCTACACTATTGGAAAGTATTTGTTTAACCTTAAAATCTACTCAAAGGATTCAACTAGTGTATCACCCATTCAGATATTATATAGAGAAGTAGCTAAGCTAATGTATACAATACCCTTACTTGGTTTAATATTAGTACTTTTCTCTTTTTACTTAATAAATACCACCCCAAATAACCAAGGCATTCATGATACTTTTGCAAATACTAAAGTAATAAAATTATAACATTAACAACTTTATAAATATTCCTTGCAAAAGTTGGCATACTATATTATAATTAGTTGTTATGTTTGGAGGAGAAATAATGGAAAATTTAAAATTTAATGATTTAACACTTAATAAAAATGTACTTAAATCCATCGAAGGTATGGGATTTGAAGAACCATCTAAAATTCAACAAGAGGTAATACCTGTTATCTTAGAAGGTTTTGATGTTATCGGTCAGGCTCAAACAGGTACAGGTAAAACTTTAGCTTTTGGAGCACCTATAATAAGCAATCTTAACAGATCTTCAAATAAAATTCATGGTATAATACTTACACCTACAAGAGAGCTTGCTATACAAGTTAGCGATGAACTAGTAAGGATTGGTAAGGATTCTAATTTAAAGATGCTACCAGTATATGGCGGTCAATCTATAGATAGACAAATTCAAGCTATAAGAAGAAACCCAGACATCATAGTAGGAACTCCAGGAAGAGTTCTAGACCTTTTAAGAAGAAAGGTCTTAGACTTAAAGTTTATTGACTTCCTTGTACTTGATGAAGCTGATGAAATGCTGAATATGGGATTTGTTGAGGACATAGAACTTATAATTCAATCTTCAAATGAAGAAAGACAAACACTTCTATTCTCTGCAACAATGCCTAATACCATAAAGAAAATTGCACAAAGATACATGAAAAAAGATACTAAACATATTTCTATACTAAAGAATCAAATGACAGTATCAACTGTAGAGCAGTTTTATTATGAAGTAAAGCACAATGAGCGATTTGAAAGCTTATGTAGAATCCTTGATGTAGAAGGACCTGAAAGTTGCCTAATTTTTTGTAAGACTAAAAAAGGTGTAGATGAAGTAGTAGAATCTATGCAATCTAGAGGATATAGCGTTGAAGGAATGCATGGAGATATGAATCAAAACCAAAGATTAAACACTTTAAGAAAGTTCAAAGATGACAGTATAGATTTCTTAGTAGCTACAGACGTTGCTGCTAGAGGTATTGATGTTACTAATATAACTCACGTTATAAACTATGACCTACCTCAAGATACAGAATCTTACGTTCATAGAATCGGAAGAACTGGTAGAGCAAACAAAAAAGGTGTAGCTTATACTTTAGTAAGTCCTAGAGAGTATAAAACTTTAAAACAAATAGAGAGTGCTACAAAAGGCAAGATTAAAAGAAAACCAATACCAACAATAGATGATATATTCACTGCAAAGTATGCAAGTATTATAAAAAAGGTTAAAGAAACTTTAGAAAACAAAGAGTACAGCAAGTTTGTACCTATTGTAACAGAGCTAGACGAAGAGTATGACTTAATTGATGTTAGCGCTGCTTTAATGACTATGATCTACGGAAAAGAAATAAGTTATAATTCTAATGAAAATAATGATATTGCATCAAGTAACAACAATAGTTACAGCAATAGTTATAGCAATAATAGCAATAGTTACAACAACAGACGTAGTAATAGTAATAATGGCGATGTTTCAAGATTATTCTTAAGCATAGGTCACTTAGATAAAGTAAAACCTAAATCTCTAGTAGACTTTTTAACTGATAATTCAAATGCAGATAGAAACTCTATTGGAAACATAGATATACTTGATAAATTTACATTTATAGATGTAAAATCTGATGCTGTAGACAGTATATTAAACAATTGTTCAGGTAAAAGTCTTGAAGGCAGAAGAGTAAACATTGAAATAGCTAAAAGTTCAAAATAAGCTATTCAAAAACAATAAATATAAAAATAGCTAGAACTTTTAAGTAAGCTATTGTAAAAGTAAATTAAAAGAGCTTAACTCAAAAAACATAATATTGAAATTAAAATTTCAATTGAGAAGCTCTTTTTTACGTTACTTTTAAACTAACAACATCTTTACATATATCCTCTTAACCTTTCTTTTGTAGCTTCATTAGCAAAGCATACATCTATCCCATTATAATAAATCTTCTTATAATCATCCTTACTCATATCAAATTCTTTTAGTGCTAAGGAAATCTCCTTACTCATATCTGTATTAGAAACAGTTCTATTATCTGTATTTAACGTAACCTTAATTCCATCCTTATGAAAATCATACATAGGGTGGCTTTTTATTGTACTCACAGCCTTTGTTTGTACGTTGCTACTCATGCAGATTTCTAGAGCAACTCCTCTATCTTTAACCATATCATATGACTTTTTGCAATCATCTATATTTACTCCATGTCCTATTCTTTCAGCTCCTAAAAGTTCAATTGATTCTAATACATTTTCTCCAATTCCAGTCTCACCCGCGTGAATAGTAATTCTATATCCATAATTTTTAGCTAAAGTCATAGGTTCAATAAATTCTCTTGCAAAGCCTTTTCTTTCGGCACCGCAAAGATCTACAGCTACTACTCCTTTATTTAAATATTCTTTACCAACTTCTAAAACTTCAAAAATACTACTAGGTGACACAGTTTTCAAAAATGATAATATTAAATTACCTCTAATATCATATTTCATCTCTGCCTCTTTGATGCCACTTAATACACTTTCTATAATGGCTTTAACATCAAGATTTCCCCTAGTATGGAGTAAAGGAGCAAATCTTATTTCCATATACTTAACATTTTCTTTTGCCGCATCCTCTAGTAATTCATAAGTTATTCTTTTAAGACTATACTCACTTTGCATTATATTTATGGGCAATGAGAACTTCTCTAAATACTCATCAAGAGAAGCACATTCCATAGGAGCTATCATGAGCTTTGTTATTTCCTTTATATCATAACTTGGAATATTAATTTTCTCTCTTTTAGCTATGTCAATTATAGTCTGTGGTCTAACACTTCCATCTAGGTGACAGTGAAGTTCTATTTTCGGTAAATCACTTAAATTCATACACTTTTCCTCCATTTTAAATTATTAATACATAAAAAAATCCTGATTACAAAGAAGATATACAAAAGTATACCTTCTTCGTAATCAGGAATTATTGGTTCCTGGTAGATACCCCTAAACCATATCATTAGGGTTATACGAAACTTAATTATATTATTATTAAAACTTATCTTTTAATAATAATATCATATTTAAATAGGCTGTCAACATTATTAATTATTTAAATATCATTAACCTTATAATTTATTAGATGTTATTTCCAAATATCTTCGCTTTTAGATTCTTTATCTTCTTGTCTTTTTTCCTTTTTTGGCTCTTCACTAAAATATTGATAGTAGTAACAAAGTAGTCTTCCATTATATAACTTTCTATTTTTATGAGCCTTTTCACCAAAAAGTTTTTGAAATCCTAAATGTGATGTTATTGCAAAAAATGACCATTCATTTAAACTTTTATATACAACTCCCATATCTTCATATAAAGCTTCTACTTCACTAGCTTCTCCAAGTCTTTCGCCATAAGGGGGATTTGTTATTATAAATCCATACTTTTTCTTGCTACTAAAATCTTTTATATCTAGCTTTTGAAATACTACATTTTCTCCTACTCCTGCCTTTTCAGCATTTTCCTTTGCTGTCTTAAGCACACTACCATTGATATCTGATGCTAATATCTTAAATTCTTTATCATTTATAGCTTCATTTGCATACTTTCTTATATCTTCCCAAAGGTCTTTAGGTATTATCTCCCACTGTTCGGATACAAAGCTTCTATTAATACCTGGCGCTATATTTCTTCCTATCATAGCAGCCTCTATTGCTATAGTTCCTGATCCACAAAGAGGATCTGCTAAGGTCCTTGAAGGTTCCCATTTGCTTAAGAGTACCATAGCAGCAGCTAATGTTTCCTTGAGCGGTGCATCACCTGCAAGTCCTCTGTACCCTCTTTTATGAAGTCCAGGACCTGTAGTATCAACTGTAAGAGTTACTATATCTTTTAATATAGCTACCTCTATTTTATATTCAGCTCCATCTTCAGAAAATAGATCTCTTCTATATTTTCTTTTCATAGATTCTACAACTGCCTTTTTCACTATAGATTGACAATCTGGTACACTATGAAGTTTTGATTTTATAGATTTACCTACTATATGCATAAATCCTGTTATAGGTATTAAATCTCCCCACTCTACAGCTAATGTTCCTTGAAATAAATCTTCAAAACTTTCTGCCTTAAATTCAGCCATTCTTATTAAGACTCTATCCGCTGTTCTAAGCCACATATTACATGTTACAATATCCATTTCGTCGCCTTTAAACATGACCTTGCCATTTTCTATAGTTAAATCTTCATATCCTAAAGCCTTAAGCTCATTTGCTACAACCTTTTCTAATCCAAAGGTAGATGTTGCTATTATCGTATATTCCATGTTTTTCTCCCCTACAAGTAAATTTTATATTTATATATTTATTCTATCATTTATAATAGGTTTTCACTAATATTTTATTTCATTCATACGCTTAAAAATAAAAATAAAGAGGAGGGTAATAATATTAATTCCAAAGTATGTCTTTGTTTATCAATATTATTTTAATATTTTATTTGTATATTATCAATGCTTATTATTTCATAATAAAAATAATCCTTATATAAATTATGATATAATAAAGTTAGAACTATGATATAAAAGAATTCTTAACTTATTTTAATCTAATTATATATTATTAAGCTTTTAACTCTTTATAATCCGAAACAAATTGTTAACTCTTGGATAACTCAAAGGTTACAATATAGACTTTTACTAACAATTACAAAGGATGGTGTTTAAAATTAAAATTAAAAACATAGGAAATACTAATTTCAATAAAATTAAACTAAAAGGTGATATCTTAAACAAAATGAAGATAGATAATAATAAAAAGGCTATTCCTGCCCACGTTCATGGCGGAACTTATCTAGGGGAAAAAAAGAATGGTAAAATGCATGGTGATGGAACTTATATTTATAAAGATGGAAGTAAATATATAGGTCAATGGCAGGATGATAAGATGGACGGTGACGGAACTCACATATGGTCTAATGGAGAAAAATATATAGGCCAATGGAAAAATGATGAAAAACATGGGTATGGTATATATACTTGGCCAGATGGGGAAGTATATATAGGTGAGTGGGACAATGGAGAAAAGTCAGGTGCTGGCAACTACACTTGGTACGATGGAGACTCATATACAGGAAGCTGGGAACATGACTTAAGACACGGATATGGTATCCACACCTGGGCTGATGGTAACAAATATATTGGTAACTTTGAAAATGATTTAAAACATGGTGCTGGCATGTATGTTTATGCAGATGGAAGCACAGAAACTGGAACCTTTAAAGATGATAGAATACAAGAATAATTAATTATTCTAAAAGACGGAAGATATTTAAATATATCTTCCGTTTTTATTATTTATAATGTTTTGTAAGAATTCCTTTAACGAAATGCATAAGTATTGGTATATAAAAAAGAGTATAGAAATTGCTTTCTATACTCTTATCATTCTGTTTAAACTATCTTTGGAATCCTCTGTTGTTTTGTTGCTTTCTAGCTCTTCTACAATCAGGGCATCTTTGTGGTTCGTTTTCGAAACCTTTTTCTTTGTAAAATTCTTGCTCTCCCTCAGTGAAAACAAATTCTTTACCACAGTCTTTACATATTAAATTCTTATCTGCCATTTAAACATTTCTCCTTTTTATTTATATTAAGATTTAAAAACTGATTTACTTTATATGCCTAAAAAGGTAATGTTTAAATCATATTAAATCTCCGTCGCTTTTTTCATTCCTGCGACTATTTAAATATAACATACATTTTTTAAATAAGCAACCATTTTTTAATATTTTTAAATATTATTTTTTATTACTAAATAATTTTATATGTTATAATTAACTATCTTTATTATAACATAGAATAGTATTTATAGGAAGATTTTTTTTATTAATATCTTAACCTATTTTAATATACCTATTCTAGGTTTCTTAAGATAACAATACATCACTGATCTTTATCAATTACTTAGGGGGTTGGAATTATATTATTATGAATGATAAATATATTTATTTAGTGTTTTCAAAAACAGGAACCTGGCTTTCTAAAATCATTAATATAATAACTAAAATAAAATATGCTCATTCCTCAATTAGTTTTGACAAATCCTTTACTACTATGTACTCCTTTGGCAGGCTTAATCCTGATAATCCATTTTTAGGAGGGTTTGTTGAAGAAAACTTGCATGAAGGTGTGTATAAAAAATTTATCGACAGTGAATGTTTAATATACAAAGTTAAGGTATCAGAAATTGAGTTTAATTCTATGAAAAAAGAAGTAAATAGATTTTTAGATGAAAAGTACAAATATAAGTATAATTTTATAGGCTTATTCGCTATATTAGCTAATATTCCCATAAAGAGAAAAACTCATTACTTTTGTTCTGAATTTGTTTCTGAAATCTTAATTAATTGTAATCTGTATGAATCTAATAAAATTCCATCACTGATAAAAACAAATGACTTATTAGAAATACGTAATAAGGAAATTATCTATGAGGGATACATCAATAATTACTATGTATCCGAAGGATTGTCTATTTTCTAATAACCTTTTAAGATTGTACAGGTAGTTGTAACTCACTTATCTTTAGAATTAAATAAGTAAAGTTAACAATTACTTGTACCAATTTAATATGCCCTTATACATGTTAATCTGTCTGTACCTTATTCTTATTATAATTAAATACCTCTTGATTTTGTAATAATGTAATTTTTAAAAACAGTATTATCTTTTTACTTATACACTTAAATGTATCTATGTCTTTTAATACATCTTCTGATGCCTTATTATACTGTTTATTATTAACTTCTATTATTCTACTGCTCTTTAGGTTGCAAAATACAATTTCACTAAAATGGTCTAAGTCTTCATTGCATCTCTCATATGTACTCTTATCATTAATATCTTCTATTAATGATTCTATATTGAATAGATATGAATTGTTATTAAGTATAGGCTTTGTAACAAAAGAAACTTCTGTTGAACATTTAAATGGAATATTTAAACTGACCTTTTTTATTTCTCCATTTACAGAGTCCTTATCAGAATAATTTACAGTAGAATATTCTATCTCCTCCTCTACAACTCCTTTTATAAATAACTTATTCGTACCCGTAACTAGTTGACATCTTTTTAATACTACCTTTTTATCTAAAGACATTATTTTCAATATAGGTTCTTTGAACTCTTCAGTAGCCACTATAAAAATTGGCACTTCTATTTCAGATAATACAACAGGAATCTTAACAACTGCATCCTTTAATAAAAAACCTGATTTAATATCTTCACTTTTGCAGCATCTTAATACTGTAGTATTTTCAACTGTAGTTTTAGATTTACAGGTTATCGTACTTTCACTATTTTTATATTTATCTTCATTCATATACACATTTTCTTTTATATCTTTAATATTTTCTTTCAACTTTTCAGTTGTGTGTTCTTGTATATCATAATTATTCGCAATAGTATCTTTTAATTCATCATCTATTTTCTCCTCTGGTGGATTTACATCAACCACATTATCTTTTGGAAAATCAACAACTTCTTTTAGGTTACCTTCTACAAGATTAACTTTTTCTTCTACTATAATCATAACTTCTTGCTTTTTATCATCTTCCATCTCATCATCTTTGGTGTTAGTACCTACAGAATCTAATGTTGTATCTTTAGAAGGCTTTTCTCTATTCCTTAATCGGTTATCATATAACTTCTTTCTTTTTGTTTGTAAATCCTTATTTATAATACTATCACTTTGCTTTAACTTTTCACTTAATAGCTTTAATATAATAATAATAATAATAAGTTCCTTTTCTGTTATTATATTTGAATTTTTATGTTCTAAAGTTTGATTTACACCTAGATTTCTAGCGTCTACATCTTTATACTTTCTGCGTATTTCTCTTTTTCCCATATAATAATCTCCTTATTATTGATAATTACAATATATGAAATAGGTCCACCATCGTTCCCCTTTCAATTTGAAAATGAGTGGAAAGACCTCAAAAAGAATCTTCCCACTCATTGTAATATTTAATCTAATGTGATGCTTTAGCTATAACCGAAAGTGAAGGGTCACTTATTATTAAGGTATCTCCATTTTCATTTTCAGCGTCTATTATCTTAACAGTGTATACACAGCATCCTGGACAACTACCACATTCGCAATGGCTAAAGCAAAATGTAGTTGTAAGTTCCTCATTAGCTTCATTAAATGCTATTGTATATTGCCACGTTCCACAAGGTATTTCTTGTTTATCATCACAATTTTTAAATAGTCCAAATAATAATGTTGTCGGTTCAGTGTTTGAGTTATCCTTATATTTAATAGTACTCGAAAAGTCTACCTTCACTACTGGATTATTTAAGCAGCTTGTATCTATAGTAATGCATCCTAATGATCTTGGTTGAAAATTTTCATTAGTTTTACTTATTGAGGTACCTGTTCCTTGAGTGCATTCAAAAAGTATTGGATATGGGCATGGGCTCTTTGGACAGCAATGTGCATATTTATGCTTATCACAGCACTCATTGTTCTCATCGCATCTATGGTCCTCATGTCCTTTATTACAATCGCATCTTTCTTCCTCTTCTTGTGATCCTTTATAATATAATTTCATAAATAGTTTCCTCCCTTATTATCATAAACTTTAACCTTCTAGCATTCTTACAGGATAAATCCATTACTGTAATATACAAGTATTAAAGTAACCTCTTATAAACAATTAACAACCTTTTTGACCTCGAAGTCTTCCTACAACACCCATTTCAGAATTACATCCTATTTCAATATCATCATTACACACATCGTATTGTTTTTGATTATTACAACTACATCTTTCAGCCTTATGGTGTTTTCCACATTTACAATTACAATCTTCTATCATATCAACCTTACATTCAGGTTCTCCTATATATACAGGTTGGTTTTGTAATAACTTAATGCGTAAATATACTACCATTTTCTCAGTTATATCTCTAAAACATCTCTCTTTACTAAAATCTCCACCACATCTTCTATCACCATGGAAAATATCTGTTTCTAGGATATTTGACCCCTCTAACTCACAAAAAATACGCTCATAATAATCATTGTAATGTTGCCAGCTCTGTTCTTTATTACTTTCACAAAGCATGCTCTTATCTAATACACTTGATTCTCTTTTACAATACGATCCAAATATTGGTTCCTTATCGAACCTAACTGCTGTTACGCACTTAAACGGAATATTAAATGTTGAGTGCAACACACTTCCACTTACACTTGTAGCATTGTCACAATCTACAGTAGAGTATTGAATATTTTTCTGTACATGTCCAGATATAAAAACCTTATTTGTATGAGGCACTAGATGACACTGAGTAATACATACATGTTTATCTATTGTCTTTACATCAAAGGCTTCCTTTTCTAGTCTAATATCAGACTCTATATCAATTTGTATTTTACAATCTGCTAACACTACGGGAACTTTAACCACCATAGGACCTGGTCTTCCAAATGGTGTATAACATTCATTACTACATTCACCTAAATGATTTGAACTCACTACTTTTGAATTATTGCAATTAGGAGATATATTTGGATCATTACATCCATTAATTAAATTACTTTCAAACATAAACTCATCCCCTTTATAGTCCTTTGTATATAAACGCTTAACATCCTTTTATGAATTCTAAGATTTTATATCCAATATCATATTATTCTTGAGAATATAAATTGTTACATATTATTACTTAAATATACTAAATTCATTTTAATTCACTATAACCATTTGTCATTATTCCTTCCTTTTCGCCAAATTCTACAGTTACATTACTTTTATCTTTATCATAATTTCTAGTACATTTATACATAGAGTTATTGTTACAACTTTCTATAGCCATTACATCTCTATGGAATTCAGGTATAAAAACTTGTTGATTTTGAATTACTTTAAGTCTTATAAATATAACCATTTTCTCTAGTATCTTTTTACACACTTCCTTTTTATCTAAACACTTCATTCCATTATCCTTACTATTCAAGGCATCTATTTCTAATATCTTTGCATATTGACACTCACAATAAACCGGTTCCTGTAATTCACTGTAATGAACCCATGAATCTTCCTTATTGTTTTTACAAATCATACTTTTATCTAGACTATTTAACCTTTCCTTGTAGCCTTCTCCGTATAATGGCTTTTTAAAAAATTCAATTTCTGTTACACATTTAAAAGTAGAATTAACTTCTGTGTATTCTACCTTATTACCTTCATTTGTTTTATTAGTACAATCATCATTATAAAATTGTATGTTCTTTCCCACATAACCTTCTATAAATAGCTTATTTGTATAGGGAATAAGCTTACATTCCTTTACAAATACCTCTTTATCAATATTTATTAATCTTGTATGTTCCTTTTCTAATTCTATTTCAGACTCTACATTGATCTCTACTTCTACATCAGATAAAATCACAGGAATTTTAGCTATTAATGGACCTGTGGATCCCATTGGAATATGAGACTTACTATTGCATGTACTTAATGTTACTGAATCTACTAGTGTTGATTTGCATCCTTGTTTACATTTACACTCTTCCTTACCATTGCTGCTAATACTTCCCTCAGACATACATAGCCCTCCATATTATTTTTTAATATTAGGTAATACTATATTATTCACAATGATTATAAATGGCACTTATCTATTATTTAAAACTTCAAAAAGGAACTACACTAAGTGTAGTTCCTTTTTGAAGTTTATCCTTAAATCTCAATACTTATTTATGGTTCCTAAGTTTTATAATGCATATACTGATTTAAAACTTATTACATAGCACTTTCTTCTAACCTTGCACCTTTAAACTGACTATTATAAAGATCTGCATAGAACCCACCCTTTTCTAGCAGTTCTTCATGATTTCCTTTTTCTATAATACTTCCCTTATCCATAACAAGTATTATATCTGCATCACGAATAGTTGATAATCTGTGTGCTATAACAAAACTTGTTCGTCCTTGCATAAGCTTTGTCATGGCCTTTTGTATATATATCTCTGTTCTAGTGTCTACACTACTTGTAGCTTCATCTAGTATCAATACAGAGGGATCTAGAAGTATTGCCCTTGCAATGGTTAATAGTTGTTTTTGTCCTTGAGATATATTAGAAGCTTCTTCGTTAAGAATAGTATCATAACCTTCTGATAGTGTTCTAATGAAATGATCTGCATGAGCTGCCTTTGACGCTAAGATAATTTCATCTTCTGTAGCCCCGAGGCGTCCATATCCTATATTATCTCTTATAGTTCCATTAAATAACCAGGTATCTTGAAGTACCATACCAAATATATTCCTTAAGTCTCCTCGTTTTAAATCTCTTATATCAATTCCATCAATAGTTATCTTACCTTGATCTATTTCATAAAAACGCATAAGTAAATTTACAATAGTTGTTTTACCTGCACCTGTAGGTCCTACAATAGCAATGGTTTGCCCTGGTTTAACTTCTACATTCATATCCTGTATAAGCAAAGCTTCCTTTTCATATCCAAAGTTCACATTTTTAAATCTTACCTCACCTTTAGGTGAATCAATAACTTGTGTAGCATCACCATCTTGAATTTCTTCAACCTCATCTAAAACTTCAAAAACGCGTTCTGCCGCAGCTACAGTAGATTGTAATATGTTAACTATATTGGCTGTTTGAACTATTGGCTGACCAAATTGTCTTGAATATTGAATGAAGGCCTGTATATCACCTAGGTTAATTCTTCCTTTTGTTACAAATATACCACCTACAACACATACAAGAACATATCCTATATTGTTTATGAAATTCATAAGAGGCATAATTATACCTGAAATAAATTGAGCCTTCCATCCTACATTATAAAGTTCCTCATTTATATCATCAAATTCTCCTATGGATATTTGTTCATGTCCAAAAGCCTTTACTATCTTATGACCTGTATACATTTCTTCAACATGCCCATTAAGGCGTCCTAAAGCATTTTGTTGATCTGCAAAGTATTTTTGTGAACGCTTTGCTATATTTGTTGTTACAAAAATAGATAATGGTAAGGTCACAATTGTAACAAGAGTAAGTATAGGGCTTATAGTTAGCATCATTACAATAATACCGATTATAGTAACTACAGATGTGATAAGTTGTGTTAAACTTTGTTGGAGTGTACTAGAAACAGTATCTATATCATTAGTTACTCGGCTTAATATTTCACCGTGGGTGTGAGAGTCAAAATACTTAAGAGGTAGACGTGAAAGCTTCTCATCTACATCCTTCCTCATATTAAAAACAGTCTTTTGGGCAACCCCTGCCATTACATATTGTTGTACATATGCAAATATAGCACTAATAGCATAAAGGCCTATTAATATTAATACTATACGAGCGATATAATCAAAATCTATCCTTCCACCATTTAAACTCATTATTTGAGATATCTTTTTATTAACTGCTGATATACTATTTGCCACATCAGGAGTAGCAGTTTCTGGATTCTTTGATAATTTAGTAAGTGTATCTAACTGTGGCAATAGCTTTTCTAGTGACCTCTTCCCCATAATTCCTTCAAATAGCTTAGTGGTAGCCTTTCCCATAATCTTTGGACTAACTATACTAAAAGTTGTACTTAATATAGCAAATATAAAGACTACTATAAGACTTACTCTTCCAGGTCTTAAATAAGTAATAAGCCTCTTCATTGTACCTTTAAAATCTTTTGCCTTTTCTACTGGCCTTCCCATGGCAGGCCCCCCACCCATATGTCCCTTAGACTGAGTCTTATGTCTCTTTTCTCTATCTTCCATCATGCTATTTCCTCCTCTGAAAGTTGTGAGGATACAATCTCATGATATACATCACAACTAGTTAAAAGTTCTTTGTGAGTACCCACACCTACTATGTTTCCTTCATCTAAAACTATAATTCTATCCGCATCTATAACAGTACTTACCCTTTGAGCCACAATTATTACTGTTGAATCTTTAGTTTCTTCTTTTAGTACAGCTCTAAGCTTCGCATCTGTTTTGAAATCAAGTGCAGAAAAACTATCATCAAAAATATATATTTCAGGTCTTCTAACTAAAGCACGAGCAATAGATAAGCGTTGCTTTTGTCCACCAGAAACATTGGTGCCTCCTTGAGCTATAACAGAATTAAATCCCTCTTCCATATTTGATATGAAATCTGTAGCTTGAGCTATATTAGCTGCCCTTTTTATTTCATCTTCTGTAGCATACTCTTTACCATATCTTATATTTTCTGAAATAGTTCCTGTAAATAATACAGCCTTTTGAGGTACAAACCCTATTTTAGATCTAAGCTCGTCTTGAGACATATCCCGTAAATCTACTCCATTAATTAAAATGCTTCCACTAGTAATATCATAAAACCTTGGTATAAGATTTATAATAGTAGATTTCCCTGAACCAGTACCACCAATAATTGCAGTGGTTTCACCAGGTCCTGCACTAAAAGAAATATCTCTTATAACAGAACTTTCTGATCCTGGATAATTGAAACTTACATTTTTAAATTCAACATAACCCTTCTTTGATACTGCCTTTTTAATATCTTTAGGATCATTTATAACTGGAACAATATCTAAAACTTCATTAATTCTTACCGCTGAAACTGAAGCTCTTGGTATCATAACAAACATCATCGATACCATAATTAATGAGAACATTATTTGCATAACATATTGTATAAATGCCATTAAATCTCCTACTTGCATATTTCCAGCATCAATACGTTTTGCTCCAAACCATATAATTGCAATTGTCGTAAAGTTCATAACTAGCATCATTAATGGCATTAATATAGCCATAAGCTTATTTACCTTAATAGCTGTGTTTGTAAGGTCATGGTTTGCTTCATTAAATCTCTCTCTTTCATGATCATTACGGTTAAAAGCACGTATTACTCTAATACCTGTAAGCCCTTCACGTAGCACTAAATTTAGCTTATCAAGTTTTATTTGCATTGATTTAAAAAGTGGTAGTCCTTTTCTTGCTATAATAGCTATAACTCCAATTAATACTGGAATAACTACTACAATAATAATAGAAAGCTTGCTATCCTTTGAAACCGCCATAATAATACCACCAATACACATCATAGGTGCACTTATCATCATACGCATAATAATTACAATAACCTGTTGAACTTGAGTAATATCATTAGTGGTTCTAGTAATAAGCGATGATGTTCCAAGCTTATCGAAATCTTCTATAGAAAAACCTTCTACCTTAGTAAAAAGTCCTTTTCTAAGATTTCTACCAAATCCTGTAGCAACCTTTGACGATAAAAAACTTGCAGTAATGGTACATATAGTTCCACCTAGTGCAACTAATATCATAAACCCGCCTATTTTTAATATATAGTCTGTATCTCCGTTTACTATCCCATTGTTTACTATATCCGACATTAATGTAGGTAAATATAACTCAGAAAGGGATTGGAAAAACACCAATATAAGTACAAAAATTATAGGTACCTTAAAGGGTTTTAAATTCTTAAACAATTTAATCATAAATAATCATCTCCACCAATTTAATTTTTATATTACTCGCACTTAGCCTTTTTATCACAAACGTCCATAAGATTATCCCTTACTTGTATTAATAAACGTCTTAGTAGCACCTGCTCTTCTTCTGTGAAATTATTAAAACATTCCTTATCTATGACTTTCATAACTTCATGAACATCTTTCCAGGCTTCTTGCCCTTTCTCAGTTATATATACCCTTGATATTCTTTGATCTAAGGAATCTTGACGGCGTTCCACAAGTTTAGCTTTTTCCATTCTCTTAAGCATTACAGTAATGGTTGCAGGTTTAATATTAAGTTTGCTCGCTAATTCTTTTTGACTTTGCCCATCCTCCTTTGATAACGCTAATAGCATTGGTGGTTGACCAGGATAAACTCCAATTTCATCAAGCAACATATGTGTACGATGATAATGAACTCTTATCACCTGGTAAAATATATGATATAAAGAATTGTGATTATAACTATCCATTTAGATCCTCCTAACTAGTTAGTCGACTAACTATAATAAATATTATCACCTATATATATATTAGTCAATAATCTTTTCCCTATAAAGTTTTTAACAAGTTATTAACATTAATAACTTGTTGTATCGTATACGTAACCATGCCATTACCAATTCTTTATACCTCACTTAATTTAAAGATTTTAAAATAAAAAGAGAAAAGCCTAAACTCTTCTCTTAACTCTCTATTGTAATTTTATTAAATACTTATCTTAAATCCCTCGCCTATAGCCTCATGAACACTTCTAACTATTATAAAAGCTTCCTTATCTATTCCTTTAATATACTTATTTAACTTTATAACTTCTCTTCTATCTAGAACTGTAGTTATAACCTCTTTTGTTTGTTCTGTATATCCGCCATTAGCAAGATATATTGTAACACCTCTTCCTAGCCCATCCATAATATACTTTTTGACTTTATCCCCATTTGAACTTATAACAACAACTTCTTTACATATATCAAAGCCTTCAATTACCGAGTCAATTACAAAACTATTTATAATAACTCCAAGTAAAGCATACATACCAATTCTTAAACCAAAAGTAGCTCCAGCCATAATGGTTATTGTAAAATCTGACATCAATAAAGCCAATCCCATATTAATGTTAAAAATCTTATTTATTATCTTAGCAATTATATCAGTGCCACCAGTAGATGCATTTTGATAAAATATGATCCCCATACCTATACCAGTCATTAATATACCAAATATCAACTCTATAATCATATCATTTACTAAAGACCCACTTAAAGGCCATATCCTTTCTAGTATCCATATCATGCCTGAAAGCTCTAAACTTGTATATATGGTTTTCGCTCCAAAAGCCTTTCCTATGATTAAGAATCCTACTGCAAACAATATTAGGTTCATTATCATCATTAGAGAACCAACAGGGAACTTGGGTAGATAATAATTAATTATTAAACCAAGTCCATTAACTCCCCCAGTAGCTAAGTTATTAGGCATAAGGAAAAAATACATACCTGATGCCACCATTAAATTACCTATAGTTATAAAAATTAATTCTTTTCCTTTCTCTCTCATAATATTCCCCCTATAATTTTATTATATAGCTGATCTCAAGAATCCATTTCCGTGAACATCTGCAGCTTCTGAAACTGAAATAAGAGCTGCCTCATCTATTTCTTCAACTAACTTTTGAACCATGTTTAGTTCATTTTCACTAACTACACAATATATTATCTTTCTCTTTACCCCTGTATATGCACCTTCACCATAAAGGAAGGTAGTACCTCTTCCTATCTTTTTAATTATACAGTCTGATACCTCTTCTTCTTTAGATGTAACTATTAATAATATCTTTTTCTTATTAAAACTATTTAAAACCTTATCTATAACAGTAGACTTTATATACATCAATAATAATGTATACATAGTTAATGTAAGATTTGTAACGAAGATACCCATCATTGCAATTACACCATTTAATGCAAAGTATAATGTAGACATCTTCATTCCATTTCTTCTTCTAAGTATTATAGCTACTATATCAGTCCCTCCTTGAGAGGCACCTTGTTTAAATATCATTCCCATTCCTATTCCGCTTATAACAGCCCCAGCTAAAGTTGATATAAAAATATCATCTATTTTAAGTATACTTACCATATCTTTTGTTAAAACTAAAAATATAGACATTGATACCATTCCAATAAAACTTAAAACTACAAACTCTCTATTTACTAACTTATATCCTATAATAAATACCGGTACATTAATGATAAAGACCCAATATCCTGAAGGTATGCTTGATACATACTGCAAGATAAGAGATATCCCCGCTACACCTCCACTTAAAAGCCTATGAGGTATTATAAACGCATTGATTGCAATGGAATAAAGCAAGCTTCCTATTAAGATGTTAATTATTTTCACATACCATTCCTTTTCCTTTTCCTTTTCTTTTCTGATTTCTCTGTGACTTTTAACTTTACTCATTTAGATATTCTCCCCACATATATTTTTTTATTAGGCTATAACATAAACAACTTCCATTATACTATCATCTACAAAAACACATAAACTGATATCTACACTTCATTACTAGCAATACTTAAATTTTAATACCTTTTACTTATATTAGTGATGATGCATACTGGACGATTCATAAATAAATAAAACCTCCGTAAAACGGAGGCATAAATTATTCGATTTATGAATCAATAAGCTCAATAATTACACAACAAAAAATCAGTACTATTAATACTTATCATTCATGGCTTTTCTTCCCTCCGAAGTTCCATATATTATCTTAGGCAGGTCTCCTGACTCACGGATCACCCTCCACCATCCTTCCCAGAGAAAAGGGTTTCTCCAGTGGATTTGGTTTTGTCGCCGTATACAGTAGCGGGGGCTGTAGTGGATCTTCACCACTTTCCCTATTAAACCTAAAAAAGTACCTAAAACAATTATTATTTTATTATGCTATGATTCAATTATATCAGTTATTTATGCTCTATTCAACAATTTAAAATGAATGAAATATTGAATGTTTATAGATTATTTAATATCCTATTAACCTCCAAGAGTTATATCTTGATCATCATACCAACTTATTGCATCATAAAAATGTTTTTCTTTAAAGTTAGGCCAATAATCTTCTACTATAAAAAAATCAGAGTAAATAGATTGCACAGGAAGAAATCCGCTTAATCTTCTTCGACCTCCCCACCTTATAATTAAATCTATTTTTGAAACATCAGAGGATTGAATCTGATTTGTAATGTTATTACTTGAACTCTTAGACCTTTTTAGATACTCAAGGTCCCACTTCCAACTATAATTAACAAGAAAATTAACTTTTATCCCTCCCTTTCCAAACGTCCTCCTTGTGGTATAAGGAAGCAGTTCTTTTGGAAACATTGGAGATTTAGTGTTTCCTACTACAATAAGCTCAGCATCTTCCTTTGAAAGTATGTCTACAGAATTAATACAAGCCTCTGTAAATGCCTTTATTTGTTCTCTTGGTCTTTTAGTATTATCTACTGTAAATCCGTAATATGTTATTTCTTTGATTCCTAATCTTTCGCATAACTTAAAAAGTAATAACCCAGGATCAATACCTGATTCATATCCACTTTCTTTAGATAATCCTTTATCAATAGCCCATCTCCTATTACCATCTGGAATTATTCCTATGTGATTTGGTACTCTCATTGCTTTCACCTCAAATGTTTCATATATTACATGAGTATAGATTAATAGTTATATCCTTATAATAAATACTCTGCTTTTTATATTATTAACATCCATAGAAAAAATAACCACATAAGTTGTGTAATATAAAATATTTTTATAATTTCATAATAAATATATTTTATTTAATATCTCTTAGGGAAATTCATTAATTTGTGTTATTATATAAAAGTCGTAAAATATTATCACCCTTATAAAAATACAAATATAAACATTTCTTACTATAATTAAATGTTATGATTTTTAAAACTGTGAATTTTATTGATATTTATCAACAATAATATATATTAAAATATGTAATTAAAAATGGTGGCTTCTTAAATGTTGTATGATCATAGTAATGATTGTTTAGTTTAAAATAAAATTACACAATATCATTTAATAGATTTAGCTCATTTAAAACTTAGAATACCCGCCTTTAAGGAGAAAAAATGTTATTTGAAAACTTAAATATTATAGACCCAATAAAAAAAGCTTTAAAACTTGAAGGGTATGAAAACCCAACACCTATACAAGAGCAGTCTATTCCACCTATACTTAATGGAAGAGACTTTCTAGGTTGTGCACAAACCGGTACTGGTAAAACAGCTGCTTTTGCTATACCTATACTTCAGCTTATGATTAACAAAGAAAATCCTAAGTCAAAATCAAACCATATTAAAGCACTTATACTTGCTCCCACTAGAGAGCTTGCTATACAAATTGGTGAAAGCTTTGACTCTTATGGAAAATACATAAATCTTAAAACCTTAGTTATCTTTGGTGGCGTATCTCAAAACCCACAAACTAATGCCTTAAAATCGGGTGTGGATATCTTAGTTGCAACGCCTGGAAGACTAATTGACCTAGTTAACCAAAAGTTTATTGATCTACATCGTGTAGAGTTCTTTGTCCTTGATGAGGCAGATTGCATGCTTGATATGGGTATGATACATGACGTAAAAAGGATCATAACAAAATTACCTGTAACTAGGCAAAATATGTTATTTTCAGCAACTATGCCAAATGAAATTAAAAAGTTAGTAGATTCCATCTTAAAAGATCCAGTTAGAGTTGCAGTAGCACCTGTTTCTTCTACTATTGACACTGTAGATCAATCAGTATACTTTGTTTCAAAAAAGAATAAAAGATCATTACTGATTCATTTATTAGAAGACAAATCTATTGTTTCTGCTCTAGTATTTTCAAGAACAAAGCACGGAGCAAATAAAATAACTGAAGACCTCGTTAAGTCCGGAATAAGCGCCCAGGCCATACACGGAAATAAATCACAATCCGCAAGACAGTTAGCTTTAAGCAATTTTAAAGAAGGCAAAACAAGAGTTTTAGTTGCAACAGATATAGCCGCAAGGGGTATTGATATAGACCATTTATCTCACGTAATTAACTTTGATTTAACTAATGTACCAGAAACTCATGTTCACAGAATCGGAAGAACTGGTAGAGCTGGCTTAAATGGAATAGCAATATCTTTTTGTGATGAGGAAGAATTTGCATACCTTAAGGATATAGAGCATCTTACATCAAAATCTATACCCGTTGTAGAAGATCATCCTTATGCTATAAGTATAACATCACCAATAATTAATAACGACATTAAAAAGAAGACCTCTAGCAATAGGCCTTCCACTAAAAAATCTAATTCAAATAATAACTTTAGAAAAAACACAAGAAAACCAAAGCCTAAGAGGATTTAGTTTTCTTTTAAATATTTATCATAAAAATAAAGAGCGACATTTGTTGCTCTTTATTTTTCATTTACATAAATACTAATATATACATTCTAATATCTTATCAATTAATATAAATTTATAAAATTCATATACAACAATTATTATTTTGAGTTATAATACACATGATAAGTATTATCATTTAATCTTCAATATTAATTATTGAAAATTAAAAGTAATCAATAGCCTTTCAATTATTAGGCTTTATTAAAATAAAAAAGGAGAGATTCCATGCTTATATTTTTAACTATAGCTTTTGCTTTATTGTATTCTTCTTTAATTGAATATTGTCTTCATAGATTTGCACTTCATCATTCACCAAAACAAAGACACATAGTAAATCACCATCAAAAGTTTCACGGAAGTAAAACTTATCAAAGCAAATATATAACACCTAAGGATGTAATTTCAAACAAAAAATACATCTTTAGTAACATACTTCCCTCTATACCTTTCTCATTAATTCTATTTACAATAAACCAAGGTTTGGGATTATTATTTATTATTACTAGCATTTCTTATACACTTTGGGTAGAATATGTTCATTACTTCTTTCATAAAGGTGGAAATAGTTTATTAGAACATCTTAAATTCTTCCAAACCTTAAAGGAACATCACAGAATTCACCACTGTATTTATAATACAAACTACGGTATAGCATCAAGACTTTGGGATAAAGTTTTTAAAACTAAGAAATAACATTATATTAATATTATTCATCTAATTATATTTTAACTTCTTAGTTAAAATGTAATTAGATTTCATATATATCTTCTGCTATGTCATCTAACGCTTGTCTATTCAATATTATTATAGAACTCTTCTGCTTTTTTATTATATTTTGATCTTCAAGTTTATGAATAACCCTAATTAAATGTCTATAACTAGCTCCTAAAAGTTCTGCTATTTCTATAAGCTTATCTGTATAAATCTCATGAACCTTTGAATAATCCTTATTTTCAGGGGTAGTGGCTAAAAGATAACTTGCAAATCTACTTTCTAAAGGATATAAGAGATTTATAGCACTATGTTTAGATATACTACTTAATTTGTTTCCAAGCTCTTTACATATATATCTTAAAAATTTACAGTCATCTATAGCATACTTTCTTATACTTTCCATAGTTATACCTATACATAAACATTCTTCTATTGCTTGGATATTAGAATCAGCTTTATATTTATCAATAAACTCTACATCACCTACTATTATTAGAGGTTTATAAAACTTCAACAATAGGCTCTTTCCATTTTTAAGAAGATTATATACCTTAGTCTTTCCCTTAACCAAAAAATAAAAATAAGTCATATCATCGCCAGCCTTATAAATATATTCATTTTTTTCAAATGAGATTAAATCCATATAAGGCATCATATCTTTTTGAAATATATCATTTATATTATATCTTTGTACATAATAATTAAGCTTGTACTTATCATTTATTTTAACCATACTAAAATCACCCCTATATTCCTATATTTACATACTTATATATTCATATACTTTAATTATAGTATATATTTTATATATTTTGTGACATATGTCATATTGGTTTTTCATTGTTCTATGATATAAATTAGTTAAAAGTATTAAAGATGGGAGATTAAATATGAATAGTCTATTAGCAGTAGTAGTTGGTATCCTTATTTCTATAATGATTACCTTTAACGGAGGGTTATCTAATTATTTAGGGTATTATATTTCAACCTTACTTGTCCATATAATAGGTTTAATATGTGTATTAATAGTATTAGCTATAACTAAAAATAAGATGAAATTAAAAAAAGGCACACCTCTTTATTTCTTCACTGGGGGAGCCATAGGTATATTTATTGTAATTTTCAATAGTATATGTTTCAAAAACCTAGGAGCTTCTTTAACTTTATCTCTAGCTCTACTTGGACAACTTGTGTTATCAATATTGATAGACCACCTTGGATTATTTAATATGGCAGTTCACAAATTCAAAAGTAAAAAGCTTATAGGACTTTTATTTATTTCCTTAGGGATAGTTATTATGGTTATATACTAATTTAAAAGGAGGGGTATCATGTTATATATAATTTTAGCATTTATAGGCGGGGCTCTAGTTACCTTAGCCTCTATAATAAATTCAAAGCTAGGCAAAGAAATAGGAGTTATTCAGGGTACTGTTATAAACTATACCGTAGGTTTAATATGTATACTTTTAGTCTGTCTATTTAATGGATCACTTTTTAAAATTGCAAATGAGGGCTTTTCAGGAATACCCTTATGGGCTTATTTAGGCGGTATAGTAGGCGTTGCTGTGGTAATACTCTCAAATGTAGTAATACCTAAAATAGCTGTAATATATTCCACATTATTAATTTTTATAGGCCAAATTGTTACAGGCATGATTGTAGATTCCATATTTGGAAACCCTATTTCAAGGGGAAAGTTTATAGGGTGTATATTTATTATATTAGGCTTAGCATACAACTCTAATATAGATAGAAAAGCTTTAAAAATCTAATTTATATTGAATTAACCTATTGTCAAAAGTTGTATAAAACCCATTATCATAAACATTTAATATATTCCCTTGATATTTATATTCTTTATTATCTTTTAATCTTGTTATAACACCCAAAGATGAACAAGGATTATATGCACATCCTCCAGTCTCACAAAGTATAGTCCCTTGTCCACTACCATTAATCCAATTCATAAGATAACCACCTTTCTTAATAATACTATAATTAAAAAACATGTCATCTGTACTTTTACATATTATACTTGTAATGTAAAACTATATATTTTCTTCATTTTATGTTTATCTTGTTCCATTTATTTGTTATAATGTCTTTATAAAGGTAAAGAGGTCATTAATAATGGAATGGTATAATGATTCTAATATTCTTTCAGATGCAAACTCCCATAATTCTAGTATCATGGGAGTTTGCATAGTAAATCTTTGTCTAGATTGTTTTTGCTTTGCAGTATGGTCTCCATGTGTTAAACAAAAATTTACTAAGTAAGATAAACTTGAATAAAGTAACTATGTATTAATAAATATATAGTTACTTTGCTTAAACCTATAGTTTTTATAATAGATTACTTATATAAGGGATGGTGATTGATATGAATTTAAGAATTAAAAAAAATTTATGGTTATTAGTAGGATTGATTTTCTTAGTTGGATTTGGCATAGAATTAAGTCCATTTAATGTCAGAGGAGGAGGAAATCTCCTTTTATCCATTATATGTTTAATAAATGCCTATAATACATATAAAAAAATGAAAGAAGCCAATTAATATATTCTTATACTAATTTTATTATAACATTTTCATAAAGGAGTTAATTCATATAACTATTTGATTTAAAAATCTAATTTATATTGAATTAACCTATTATCATAAATTGTATAAAACCCATTATCATAAACATTTAATATATTCCCTTGATATTTATATTCTTTATTATCTTTTAAGCTTGTTATAACACCCAAATATTTATTATCAGCAAAAATACTTCCTTTGCTATTTATAAGAATATCCTCATTATCAGCTCTAACATCTAGTGTGTTACCTTTAATTAAATTATTGCTTTCATCCATCTTATATAGATTTAATTTATTTGATTTACTATCTTCACCTTCTAAAAAATAAAGATTGCCCTCATAATCAACATTCATAAACTTACTTGTACAACTATCTCGTAAATAAAGCTTTTTATTCTCTACACTTGAATAAATATCATGTTTTTTAATATCAGTATAAAGGATGTATTCCTCATTAGGTAAAATATAAAAAGAACTTACATCCTTTATTGCTAAATCCAATTTCTTTGAATCAGCATTGCCTTTGACCTTTATTATGACTTTTTCACTCCCATTACTATATCCTATGTAAGTTATATTTTTATTAGATGTCTTTTTTATTAAATCTATTGAGTAATCGGAATCTATATTTGTAATCTTGTAAATATAATCTCTTTTATTATTTTCTATATCATATGAAGATATAATAGCATTATCCGAATTAACCTCATTACCCTTTTCAGCTATTATAATCTCTTTACCGTCCTCTGACCAATTAAAGTAATCTATCTTTTTATCCTCTTCAGGTACTATATAACTTTCTTCTCCACTTAATATATTTGTTATTTTAATACTTAAATTCTCATAATATGCTAGATATTTACCATCACAAGAAATTACCTTTTCATCTACATCCTTAGGAAGTTCTCTTGTGATGTTATTGCTGAACACATTTTCTAAATAAGTTACTTCAAAGTTATAGTTATCTACCAAGTAATACCTATCTAAAAATACTAATAACATACATTGAAGTATTATTGATATAAGAGCAATAATACTAAGTACTTTAAATTTTTTCATACATTAAACCTCACTATTTCACAATTATTCCAGAGGATAAATTTCTTGAAGACTGAGATCCCTTTGGTTCATTAACTACTTTTCCATCCTTATACATAATAACAGAATTTCCACCATCAAGATTTATAGCATTAATAGCTCCTAAATCTAACATTAATTGCTGAAGTTCAGCTATAGTTGCTCCTGCTCTAGGATGAAGATTTCCCTCAATTATAATTAAAATAATTGAACCATCAGCTCTTTGTCCGATTACACTTCTTTGACTCATGCCTCCACCCCCAATGGAATTATATCTTATGTCTACAGCCCTACCATCTTTTATTAATGTAGGGCCAAAACTTACTGCTTCTTGTACATTTAAATTGACTAATTCTTCGTATGAATAATCTCCAACTATAAGAATTCCATCTTTGTTTATAGCACAAATCTCCATTTCATCATTTAAATTAATTTCACTTTCGGCTTTTGGATATATTAATTTCCCTTCTGACATAATGATTCCTAAGGGAGTATTGGTATATTCCTCATCAAAGTTTGTCATGAAACCTCCACCATTAATTCCAGCAATAGCATTATTGTTTTTTATAATAGCTGAAATTTCCTCACCTTTTTTTCCACCCTCATCTGAATATCCAACCTTAACTCGCTTTGGATTATGTACTAACATTACATAGCCATTATATCTAGCATTATTAATCTTTAAAAAATCAATGGTTCCATCTTGAGTTTTAGATATCTTTACAGTATCCTCATTACTTTTAAGTTCTTTATCTTCATAAATTTTCTCCATTACAATATTATTAATCTTATTATTAGATATAAACTTTGTTGCTAACCACTGGTGGCTTGTACTCATAACAGCCGACCCAACATAAACCTTTCTAGCTCTCTTAAAAAGTGGTGTATGTAACAATAACATCGGAAAGGAAATAATGCTAAAAATTATAAAAAAACAAAAATAATATACATATCTCTTTTTAAACCTCTTCATTATGTCTTTCAAAACATTCCTCCATATAATATCTTTATTAAATAATATAATATTGATAGTAACATATACCTTGTGCATAATTTGTCGAATCATGGAGCTTTATATAAATATTATACATCTTATTTTTTACGTAAAAATTCAAATTAATTATTTCTATATAAATCCACTTAAAATTAGGTTAGAATAAAAAATAGTAGAAAGCATCTAACCTTTCTACTTGATATGATTCTCTAATAGTTATAGGAACTATTACCTATTTCTAGTAATATATTAATGTAATTAAGTATATAAATGTAGACTTTTATATCTACATTGGGAATATTATATGGATTATTTTCGGAGGTTTATTTGGAGAAATAGGATGGATTATATTGGTGCTTATTTTCTGTATTACAATAATAGGCATACTCTTTGAAAAATAGTGCTTTAAAATAAAAGATCTACAACTCATTCCTTTCAATAGGTAAATTATTCATGTGCTAACAAATACTTAGCTTTTATTGATATATGGTAAAATTAAGTTTGTTTACCAAATGACATATGATACATTCATAATGTAGTAAATTTATGAATATTAGCTCTAATATATAAATTTAGAATGATATATTTAATGGGGACATCAAATGAATTTTAAAAAATCATCGGTAAGATATAGTATTTTTAGGAGGGCTTATTTTGAATAAATCTAAGAGTTTAAATATTTTATTCTTTTTAGAAAGTATTGTATTTTTAATTTTAAATATAACTTTATATGAATCTATCATACCAATACTAAGTGTGATTCAAGCATATATTTATATTTGCTTTAGGCGTAAATTAAAAAATAAAAAATATATAGATAAAATATTTATTTTTACTGCGATTACTATCGTCCTAATTATATTTATTCAAGATTATACTAGATTGCATTAAGTTAACTTTTTAAAAAGTAGTTACAAAACTTTCTATTTTTCTAATGAAATTGAACCAATAAAAAACAGTAGAAAGCCTCTAACCTTTCTACTGTTTTTTTGTGATATTTTATCCGATGACTACCCGCTCTAATACTCCCATCGCACTCTGTGAAAGCGACTATCACCAAATCATAGATTGGGATATCTGCTTTTCTATCAAAGTGGGAGTAAAAATGCCCTCTGAAGCAAAGAACTCTGTTTATGCAGATCCTAATAATAGTCCTATTTGATAAATTAATACTGAAACAATATATGACATTACAAAATATGAAGACTACTCTTTGAATATAGTTTTTGATACTATAAATCTCAAAATAAAGCTATTATAATCTTCTACTAACTAAATCATATTAAATAAAACACTATTTTCTTTATAAATGTGAATGAATAAGTCTTTTTCTAATAAGTGAAGCTTGTCATATGTGAGTTTAAATGTAGTACATGCTCCTTTTGGTGCAGTAAAATCTCTTGTTACTTTTTCAAGTTCCTTTAATATGTCTCCCGCTGCATCATGCTCATCTTCTGTGTCTTTTATAAACTTATGAATTGCCTTTTTATACTTTTCATCCTTTGTTTCTTCATAGGCCTCAATTAAAGGGAAGAGATTTTCTTCTTCTTTTATTAAATGCTCTTCAAGTTCTATTTTTAGTGTTCCGAAAAGTCTATGAACCTTCATAAGTTCTTCTCCATGGTGGTTAAAATGAACTTTTAAAATTTTAAATAACAATCCATCTATTTCTCTAAGTTCTCTTTTAGTGAAATTATGGTGAGTATCTATTATATTTTCTATTAACGCAGTAGGCTTTTCTTTTCTCCAATCCCTGTACTCTGAATTAGATTCTATAAATTTTTCATATTCTTCATTAAGTTTTTGTACTATTGCTTCCGTATTTAATCCCTTTTCCTCTAAGGCTTCTCCTAATGAATCATGTCCTCCACAGCAATAATCTACTTTTAGTTCATTAAATATTTCGCTTGATCTTGGGAATATCGAAACGACCTCTCCAAGTTTTTGATTTGCATTTATAATCATATTTATAATTACCTCCTTCTATAATTTAACTATAACTTTTCACAATAACTGATATCAAAGTATGAAAGTTATATCTTCACTTATGTTATTTAACTTTAATTTATTAGATTGAATTTAATAACAAGTCCGCTACAAATTTTGATGCCTTTTCAATTTTGTTTATATCTTCAGTCTTTGGCGAGAATCTTACCCTTATTGGGAATTCTATATCTGTCATACCTGTTGATTTTATTATATTTGAAGTGCTTAAAACATTCATATTAGTTTCATTTAAATGATCTTGAACAACTTCAATTCCTTCTCCACTCCATCCATATGATCCAAATACCCCTGCAATTTTCCCTTGTAAGTTTATATCTTTAAGTTCTTTTATTGTATCCTCTAAACTTCCTATTGCATCTCCATATTTTGTTGATGTACCAACTAGTAACATATCTGTTCCTTCAATGGACTTTAAAGCCTCTTCTTTAGATACCTTATTTATATCCATAATTTCAGTTACTATATTGTCTTTTTCAAGACTTTCTTTCATAATTAAAGCAATCTTTTTAGTATTGCTAGTCATTCCAGAGTATACGAACAACGCCTTTTTATTAGATTGTGTATTTTTACTCATATCGTCATATATGTTTATAAACTTTTTAACATCTTCTCTTAGAATAAACCCATGTGACGGTGCTATAATTTTTATATCTAAATCTTTGATCTTTTTTATCATATCTTGAACATATCTTCTATGTGGGTGCATTATTAACGTATAGTATCCAATGAAATCCGGTGTAATATCTTCCTTTGCTTCATCATTAAAATATTCATAATTAGCTACATGAGTACTGAATATATCACAAGGGAATAAAGTCTTATCTTCTTCGCAATAAGTTATCATTGTTTCTTCTGTATGAAGATAAGGTGTTTCTATAAATTTAAGTGTCTTTCCACCTATATCTAAACTATCTCCATCACCTACTACTAAAAATTCTCTAGTATGAAGCTTATACATTTCTTTTAACTCTTCTACTGCGAATTTAGTGCATACAACAACTGCATTTTTAGCCTTTGAAGCAAGGCTTCCAAGTGCCCCTGAGTGATCTGGTTCAGTATGATTTATTATAATATATTTAATATCTTCTAAGTTTATTATGCTCTTCAAATTTTCAGTATACTCTCTTGCAAAGGCCATATCTACAGTATCAATTATTGTTGGCTTTTCTGTCATTAATAAATAACTATTATATGTTGTTCCCTTTGTTAGAGTTAATCTATGAAAAGGTACATCTCTATCATCCACTTTTCCTACCCAATAAGTCTTTTCATTAATCATTTTGAAGTTTTCCATATTAAATACCTCCTAGTGTATTAGTTATTTATATTTATTTATCAAAATTCTTATTTATCTGTTTATTTATTTATCTTGTCTCTTACTATGTCTTAATTCTATATCTGTTCCTACTTTTAAAATATGATTCAAATCACAGTTTTAAAAACTTATAATAAATAACTTAAAAGGCAGTCCACATAAATTGTATTTAAATACAATTTGCGTGTACTGCCTTTTAATCTATCTTATTTTATTCTACATATTTTCTAAGCGACTTCTCATCTTTTATTATTAAGATCTTATTCCCGATAAAATCTATTATATTTAGTTCCTCAAATACGCTAAGCTTTCTACTTATAGTTTCTCTCGTTATTCCACAGTAATTTGCCATCTCTTCTCTATTTATAGGAAGTTCTATTTTTATACCATCTTTAGTGGCTTTACCATATCTTTCGCTAAACTCTAGTATCATATGAGCAATTCTTATTTCTGCGTCATTTGTAGCCAAGTTTTGAGCTAAGTTCTCTGCACTTGTTAGCTTCTTTGCAACTTCTTTTAATATCTTTAGAGAAATCTCAGGATTCCTTATTAAAATATAGTCCATATCTTTTTTTGAAATAGTACAAATCTTTACATTAGAAATGGCATATCCTGAGAAGTTATACCTTTCCTCATCATTAAATAAGTTTAACTCACCAAAAAAGTCACCACTAGAAAGTATATGAACTATTTGTTCCTTCCCATCTTTAGTTATCTTTGAAAGTTTCACCTTTCCTTCGTTTATTATAAATAAGGTATCCGAACTCTCGCCTTCATAACAAAGTGCCTCTCCTTTTTTGAACTGAAGATGACCTGTCATGGTTATTATCTTTCTTAACTCATCATCAGATAAAAATGAAAATATGGGTACCTTTTTAGCACATAATTTACTCATGCAACTATCACAGCTATACTTACTCATTAAAGCACCTCCTGACCTTATAAAATTCATTCGACTTTATATATCACTTCTTAAACCTTATTATAATTGTATCTTAAGCTCTACAGGACAGTGATCCGATCCTAAAACTTCGCTGTGTATATCTGCTCCTACTAATCTTTCTTGAAGCCTTTTGGATACACAAAAGTAATCAATTCTCCATCCTGCATTATTTTCTCTAGCTTTAAATCTATAAGACCACCAAGAATATGCGCCTTCTTTATTTGGATAAAAGTATCTATATGTATCTATAAATCCACTTCCAATAAAACTTGTGAATTTACCTCTTTCTTCATCACTAAAACCTGGATTCTTGCTATTATTTTTAGGGTTCTTTAAATCTATTTCATTATGTGCAACATTTAAATCACCACAAATTATAACAGGCTTCTTTTCATCAAGCTTCTTTATATATTCTCTAAAGTCATCCTCCCATTGCATTCTATAAGTAAGCCTTGCAAGTTCTGGCTTTGAATTTGGAGTATATACTGTTACCATATAAAAATCATCATATTCTAATGTTATAACTCTTCCTTCTGTATCATGCTCTTCTATACCTAGACCATAAAGTACTGAAATAGGCTCTTCTTTGGTGAAGATGGCAGTTCCTGAATAGCCCTTCTTTTCAGCGTAATTCCAATACTGATGATATCCTTCAAGATTTAAATCTATTTGTCCTTCTTGAAGCTTACTTTCTTGTATACAAAATATATCCGCATCCATTGCATTAAAGTAATCTAAAAAACCTTTCTTAACACAAGCCCTTATACCATTAACGTTCCATGAAATTATTCTCTTCATTTAAATTACCTCTCTTTTCTTAATACTACGCTATATTAACGCTTTATAACTATTAAATATATTGTACCATTAATCTTAAGTTCCACCTAGATAGTAATAATAAGTTTTAAAAAGTAATTGATATTAATGTATTACTTTCAATTTAAAAATATTAAAAAGAGACTATGTCAAAATAATACTTTGAGATAGTCTCTTAAATCAACTAAATTATTAATCCTATAGTTATCTCATATATCAAATATGTTATAATTTCTAAAGAATAAGTTTTAATATAACACTAGCCAGTATCATTATAAATGCTCCTCCAAGTCTTGAAGATATCTGAGCAAAAGGCATAAGTTCCATTCTTTTGGAAGCAGATAGTACTGCTACATCTCCTGTTCCTCCCATGTTAGCCATGCAAAGTCCAGCAGTTATTGAAGCTTCTATTGGGTAGAACCCCACAAGCTTTCCAACAACTCCAGATCCTAGAGCGGCTCCTATAACTGTTGCTCCTACAAGAAGTAAATATTGAAGTGTCATTGCATCTATCACTTGAGCTAAGTTAGTATATGCAACACCTATCCCTACCAAAAGTACACCTGTAAGATTTCCCATTACAAATTGAAACCATTGAAAGCATGCAACTTCATATTTTCTAGGCATAATACCAAGTGCTTTTACTGCAGCTACAGATATAATCATCCAAGCATAAGGATGAATAGCTGGGAAGAACCTCCCTATTATATTTCCCCATAGAAAGAATATACCAGATATTAAAAGTCCTATGGCCATAAGCTTATAATCTATAGGATTATCCTCTTGCTTTTCCACAATAACGTCTTCATTTATACTCATAAGCTTACCATTTCCAGTAAGTGAAGGTTTGACCTTTCCAAGTTTATCAAGAAGACCACCAACAACTATTGCTAATGAGTTCCCAAGCGCTACAGCTGGAACCATAATTGATAGCATCTCCTTTGGATCCTTTTGAAGTGTTGATCCAAATATCTTTGCTAAAGGAACTGCGCCAGCTCCCATACCCCCTCCCATTATTGGGATCCCTATATAAAGTATGGCTTCTTTTGCTCCATATCCTATAATCGCTCCTAAAATACCTACAAAACTGATAGCCACCACTACACCACCTAAAATTGCTGGTAGATATCTTACTGCAGCCTTAATTAACAATTCTCTATTCATGCCTAGTATACTTCCTGTTATTAATGCTGCTATATAAAAATCAAGAAAACCTTCTCCTGTCATAAAGTTTGTCATAATATCAGTAGCATATTTAGGAAACACCCCATACATCACCAAAGCCGCTGATCCAAAAATTATTACAATCGGGCCTCCTCCAAAATAATCTTTAATAATAGGTAAATGATTACCTATTTCTCCAAGCAATGCTCCTACTATTATCATTAATGGGAACGCCCCCACCATACCTTTAGGCAATACTTCTAAGTAAGTAGCAATAAGCACAACCAAGGATAGTAATAGAAATACAGAAAGACTTAATCCCATAATTCTATATTCTGATTTAAAGCTTGTAACCTTTTGTTTCATTTAGCATCCCTCCTATTGTATATGTTTTCTTTTATTATAAAACATATTCTATGAAAAATGTACCTTTGTAAAAAGTAAAGTTTTAATATTTTGTTCTTAATTTAGATGAATACCATCACAAGGTTGCTAGAATGACCAATGTTATTCACCATCTTAACTTAATCTAGGTAATAAATGCGGTGCCTATACTTATTAATTTAAGTATAGGCACCGCATTTTTATTTTATACTCTTGACAAGTATGATGTTTATTGTTATAAATAGTATAACACATATAATTGTTTTGTAGCATATATGATATACTATATACACTAGTAAGTTAGTTGTTATACATTAATAATCATATAGGGGGAAGTAATATGTCTATAAGAGTCGCTATTAATGGTTTTGGTAGAATAGGGAGATCTGTGCTTAGAATTGCAGAGGATAGATTAAGCGAGGATATTGAAATAGTTGCTATTAATGCAAGAGCTGATAGTGAAACCTTAGCTCATCTTTTTAAATATGATTCTTGCTATGGTAAATTTAATGGAACTATTGAAAGTACAGACGATACGTTAATTGTAAACGATAAACACATAAAGATATGTAGGGAAAGTGATCCAGAAAATTTACCTTGGGAAGCCTTAGGTGTAGATATTGTAATAGAATCTACTGGAATATTCAAAAAGAAAAAGGACCTTTTAAAGCATATAAAGGCTGGAGCTAAAAAAGTAATATTAACAGCACCAGGAAAAGATGAAGATATAACTATAGTTATGGGTGTTAACGAGGAAGATTTAAACATTAAAACTCATACTATAATATCAAATGCTTCTTGTACTACAAACTGCCTTGCACCCTTTGCAAAGGTTTTAGATGACAGCTTTGGTATTGTTAAAGGCCTAATGACAACTATTCATTCTTATACAAATGACCAACAGTTACTAGATAAGACTCATAAGGATTTAAGAAGAGCAAGATCTGCTGGTGAATCTATAATTCCAACAACAACAGGTGCTGCAAAAGCTGTAGGAAAGGTACTCCCAAATCTTAAGGGGAAGTTAAATGGATTCTCATTAAGAGTTCCTACTGTTACCGTGTCAATAACAGACCTTGTCTGTGAGCTTTCAAAAGATGTAACAGTTGAAGATGTAAATAATGCATTAAAGAAAGCTTCCATGGGTTCTATGAAAGGTATACTTGGATATTCAGAGGAGCCTTTAGTATCTATTGATTATAGGCAAGATGATAGGTCTTCAATAATAGATGGGCTTTCCACCATGGTAATGGACGGCAACCTTGTGAAGGTTGTTTCATGGTACGACAACGAATGGGGATATTCATGTAGAACAGTAGACCTCGTAAATTTTACTGCAGCTAAAATGGAAAATGCTAATAAAGATAATGTCAATATAGCAATTTAATATAGAAATTAAGCACTCTATTTAAGATAAAATAGACAAGTCTAGCTTTAGACTGTTAAATTTATACCTATATTAAAATATTATACAAATCTTAAAACACCACCTTAACTTTGATTAGTCTACGTTAAGGTAGTGTTTTAATTTATTTGAAAAAATTACTCTTTACTTATTGGCTTCTTTTTCTTTTTCTTTCTTTGTATAGAATATCCAAAGCTTCCTAAAGGCCTATTATCAAGTGCAAAATACTCACCATGAGAATATGCTATAAGGTTAGCTCTTTCAAGGCAAATCTTATCCGTATCATCTATTACCTCTTCATCTACCGAAATAGATACTACCTCTGCTAAAAACAAATCATGACTTCCTAAGGCTGTAACACTCTTAACCTTGCACTCTATATTAACAGGACAATCTGATAGAGATGGTGCTAAGACCTTTTGAGACTCTTCTGTATTAAGATTAAGCTTATCAATCTTATCTACCTTACGTCCTGACATAACTCCACAGTAATCAACTATCCTTGTCATTGAAACATTAGGTAGGTTAATTACAAACTCTTCAGTTTCTTTTATATAATCATAAGATAATCTTTCAGGTCTAATAGCTACAGTAACCATAGGAGGCCTAGTACAGGCTGTACCTACCCATCCCACTGTAAAGACATTTGTCTTACCTTCTTTGTTTTGAGTAGTTATTAAAACTACTGGCACTGGATTTAATATAGCACTAGCCTTAAATATCCTTTTTGTCATATTATGTTTCCTTTCTCTTAACTTATTAACAAACATTTAAAGTCTATATTAGTTATTATAATATAGGTTTTCTGTTGGATATTCTGCTTCACAGGTTATATCAATTCCAAGTTTTATAAATGTTTGCTCGTCACTTTTTCTTAGAATTGTAGTAGAGTGAGCTTGACATCCCCTTATCATAGTTAGCTTTTCCATAGCTGCTTGAGCTGTAGGATTAGTAGCAGCACATATGCTAAGGGCTATTAGTACCTCTTCACAGCTTAAAGCTGTGTTTTTAGTATCTAAGGTTTTCATCTTTAAATTTATAATAGGCTCTAGTATAACAGGGGAAATAAGATGAATACTATCAGATATATTAGCAAGGTATTTAACTGCGTTTAATACAACTGCCGCCGTTGCATCCATTATATCTGAGCTCCTCCCTGTTAATATAGTTCCATCATAAAGCTCAATAGTTACCACCGGGCAAATTTCATTTTCTTCAGCCTTTTGTTTTAACTTAGCAGAATACTCTCTTGCAGGCATAACTACATTTCTATCACTATCTTTTAAATTAAGTTCTTCCATTATAAGCTTTACTCTTTGAAAAGTTTCCTTATCTACATATCCCTTTTTATACTCACAACCAGTTTTAAAGTACCTTCTTATTATTTCTTGTTTAGACGCTTCTCTTACTACCTCATCATCAATAATTCCAAATCCTACTCTATTAACACCCATATCTGTTGGAGATTTATACACTGATTCTTCTCCTGTTATCTTCTCAATTATTCTTTTAAGTACAGGAAATGTTTCAATGTCTCTATTGTAGTTTATGGAAACTTTATTATATGCATCGAAATGAAAGGAATCTATCATGTTTACATCCTTAAGATCTGCTGTTGCTGCTTCATAGGCTATATTTAAAGGATGCTTTAATGGAACGTTCCAAACAGGAAAGGTCTCAAATTTAGAGTATCCAGCAACCTTTCCCCTTTTATTCTCATGATAAAGCTGACTTAAACAAGTTGCAAGCTTACCACTACCAGGTCCTGGGGCTGTAACTACAACTATAGGTCTTGTAGTTTCTATGTATGGATTTTTGCCATAGCCTTCTTCACTTACAATTGTTTCAACATCAGTTGGGTATCCCTTAGTTGCCCTATGTTTATAAACCTTAATACCTCTACGCTCTAGCTTATTTATAAATACAGTAGTTGAAGGTTGATCATCATATCTTGTTATTACAACGCTATTTACTTCTAGATCATAACCTCTTAAGTCATCAATAAGCCTTAAGACATCCATGTCATAGGTAATTCCAAAATCCCCTCTTATCTTATTTCTTTCTATATCTCCTGCATATACACATATAATTATCTCTACCTTTTCTTTTAGCTTATGTAATAATTTAATCTTAGCATTTTCATCAAATCCTGGCAAAACCCTTTTTGCATGAAGATCAAATAAAAGTTTTCCACCAAATTCTAAATAAAGCTTATCATAATCATTAACTCTTTCTAATATATATTTAGATTGCTCTTCAAGATACTTTTTATGATCAAATCCTATCTTCATTTTCTACGCCTCACTTAATTATAATAATTTTTCTTTTTGTTATTTATATTGAACACATTGAATAAGTTTAATAATACACATTTTTATATTATCACATAAAATTCTTTAAAAGTGAATTTCTTTGGCAAATAAATATGCTTCATTTTAGCTCTTAATAATTTAACTATACAAGGAGGTCTTATATGATTACTACTATAAACGCCCTTATAATAGGTGCCATTTGTGGTTTAGGTCCAATTATACTTGGAACAATAAAAAAGCAAATGACTCTTGGCATTTGCGGGTTATTTGCGTGTATACTTTCTGGTTTAGTTTTAAACATATTTTTAGCTGGTCCTATGTGTGTATTTTTTATTTGGATAATTACAAGAAAATCTGATACCTAAAATAATAAAAAGAGTTTAATATTCAAAGATTATATTTTTCATGGTCTTCAAAGGGGGTGATGTATTATCCTTATATCTTATAACTTAATTCTTTGACTACATCACCTATTATCTTTATACCCTTTTCTATATCTTCTTTAGTTACTCTCGAAAATCCTATCCTTATTGTATCTGATCCATTATCCTCATTATAGAATATATCTCCCGGCATAAACACAACGCCTTTATTATAACAACTCTTCAAGACCTCTCTTCCACTTACTCCTTCTAGCTTTATAAAAATATGAAGTCCACCTTCACCCCATATATACTCATAGGGTATATACATTTTCACCTGCTGTAGTGTGAAATTATACTTATCTCTATAGTGCTTTCTTATCTTTTTCATATATCTTGTAAAAGCACCACTCTCCATATAATTATAAAGTATTGCTTGATCTAAAAAAGAGGAATGAATAGTTCTTGCTCTCTTAACGCTTTCTAAAGTATCTATAAGATTCTTATCTGCCAAAATCCATCCTATCCTAAGTCCCGGAAATAAGACCTTAGAAAAGCTACCTACATATATTACTCCATTCCCCTTTACACATAAAGATGCTATTGGAGCCACATGTGAACTAGAATATAAAAGTTCCTCATTAAACCCATCTTCTAATATAGGTACTTTATATCTTTCACAAAGCTTATATACCTTTTGTCTTTTCTCACCCCTCATTACAATACCCGTTGGATTATGGTAAGAAGGTATTAGATATAATACTTTTGGAGATTTCTCTTTAAGTGTCTTTTCTAATAAATCTATGTCTATCCCATCAAAATTCATAGGAACAGATGCTATATTTAGTCCATGTGACTTCATTATCTTTATAGCCGTATTATGAGTTGGTTCCTCGCAGGCTATAATATCTCCTCTTTTAGTTAATGTACTTAATAATATATCAAACCCCTCTGTAAATCCATTAGTTATTAGTACATCTTTTTGATCTACATTTATGCCCTTATCTTCCATATACTTTTTGATATACTCTATTAATGGTTTGTACCCCTTAGCATAGCCGTAATTTAATAACTTATCACCCTCTGTAGAAAATATATTTAAGAAAGATCTTTTAAATTCTTCTATGTCAAACAAACTTTCATCAGGAGCGATGCTCTTAAATGAAATCATACCCCTTTTCCAAGGTAACTCTGTCTTTATTATATCTAAATCTCTACAACTATTACCATAATCATTAACCATATGGCTCCAGCTAATGGTAAGGTCTCCATCTATAGTATTAGCTTCAGTTGATACAAAGGTACCCTTACCCCTTAAACTCTTTATAATTCCTAGATTCTCTAAGTTTTCATAGGCTATAATCACACAATTTCTACTTACATTTAGTACCTTACTTATTTCTCTAGTTGAAGGTAGCTTATCGCCTTTTTGTAAGATCCCTTTTTCTATACCTTCTTTTATATGATTTTCTATCTGCACATTTATCTTTTGTTCAGAACTAATCTCAAAGGATGAAAAAATCAAAAAATCACCTCCTACTATCTAGTCTCTGACATTTATAATTTCTCCATTTTTAATAAATATCCTAGGTATGCTTTCTTTAATCATGCAAATCACCTCATAATTAATTGTTCCCATAATTTCTGCTATATAATTTGCATCTATATTTAAATTTCCCTGCTCACCAATTAATATTACTTCATCTCCAATGTTTACATTACCTACATCAGTTACATCTACCATACATTGATTCATGCATATCCTGCCTACTACTGGTGCTAACCTTCCATTTATTATAACCTTAGCCTTACCACTTAAAAGCCTTGAATAACCATCTGAATAACCTATGGGCAAAGTTGCTATTATACTCTTCCTTTCAGTTTTAAAGGTCATTCCATAGCTTATATACATATCTTCCTCCATCTCTTTAACATAAGCAACCTGAGTCTTTAATGTAAGGGCTGGCTTTAAAGATATCTTTTCTTTATTTACATATGAAGATGGATAATATCCATATAATAATATACCTGTTCTCACAGCATCTAAATAAGTCTTTGGTAAATCTATTATAGCTCCACTATTAGCCGCATGTCTTAAAGGTATATTTATACCCTTACTTGAAAGTTTATCACAAAACTCTTGTAACTTTCTAAATTGATTATAAGTATACTCTTTATCTTCCTCATCTGAAGTTGAAAAGTGGGTAAATATACCCTCTACTATAATTCCCTTTAAAGAATGTATCTCCAAAACTTCTTTAAAGCTATCTTCATTAGGCAAGAATCCAAACCTACCCATACCCGTATCGATAGCTATGTGTATCTTAGCTTTCTTTCCCATACTTATGGCCATTTTCGATAGTTCCTTTGCATAATCTAATCCATATACTGTCTGATCTATATTATTTTCTATTACCTTTGTTGCAGAGGCTATTGGCATATATCCTAAAATTATTATAGGCGCTTTAATTCCTTCATATCGAAGTTCCATAGCTTCTCTTATACTTGCTACCGCTAAATGTGTCGCTCCATTTTCTAACAATGTAGGCGCAACATAGGCAGCACCATGTCCATAAGCATCCGCTTTTACTACTGCTATTATTTCTTTATCTTTTAATAGGCTTTTAACTTGCCTCATATTATATCCAATTACATCTAAGTTTATCTCAGCCCAAACTGACCGAATATTTGAATTCATATTTACACCTCTAATTTAGTATCTTATTTAATTATACTATTATACAAAGAAACTTGCTATAAATCAAAGAACCACACTATAGTTAAATTGATATTCTAGTGGTTTACATATTGGAATAACCTGGTGCTTGTAAATATTTTATTGGAATATAACTAAATCTTCATGTATACTTATATAATAAGTTTTGATCAGTTTAATTAATTAACTAAAAAGCTCTTAATTAAAATAATACACAACATACAAGGAGGACAAGACTTTGAATAAAAAGGTGTTAATATTTCTTACTTCCATATTAATTGTCTGTAATAGTGTTATTGTAACACATGTTGCAAACGCAACTCCGGAAGAAAGTATTGAAAAAGGCACTATTCAAATCAAACAATTAGACAATCAAATTATTGATTTAAATGGTGAAATATCTAGTCTAAATTCAGAAATAAGTCAGTTAAATATTAAGCTTTTAGAAAACAAATCTGAAATTAATAAAACTGAAGATAAGATTAAAAGTACAGAAATAAAGATTATAGAAAGTAAAAAGGTTATAGAAAAAAAGCAAGATATCCTAGGCAAAAGACTCAGAGTTATGTATAAAAGCAATTTATCTTCTAATCCATTGCTTGTAATATTGTCATCAGAAAACTTTTCTGATGCAATATCAAATACCCAAGCCGTAGTTAAAATAATATCTATAGATAAAAAGCTAATAAATGACATTGAGAATGAAAAGAAGGCTCTTGATTTAGATATAAATAATTTAAAGGATAAAAAGGACGAGCTTAAAACCTTACAGACTTCTACACAAGATTCCCTTAATGAAATAAAAACTAAAAAGGAAGCTCAACAGATTACTTTAGATAAACTAAGTGCAGAAAAGAAAAAGGTTTCTTCTATTATAGAAGAAAATGAAAACTCTTTAATATCACACTCAGTTTCTATAATTAAATCTTCTGCTTCTTCTGAAAGTGCAATTAAAGATGCAATATCTACGTTAAAGTCACTGTTTCCACAACTAAACACATCATCTGTCAAAAACAAGGCACAAGATGCCATAAATGACGGTAGAGGAATTTTAAAGTACATACAGGAAACTAAGAACAAGCACGCTAATACTAATAAAGCCACTACTACCAGCATTGGAAACACAGATCGTGGATCTAGTCCTGCTAAAAAGTCCTACACCATGGAAGCAACTGCTTATTTTGATGGTCTTTTAACAGCTTCAGGATTAAAACCAATAAGGAATGCTTCTGGGCTTAGTACGGTTGCGGTAGATCCATCTGTTATTCCTTTAGGGTCAAAGCTCTATATAGAGGGTTATGGATATGCCATTGCAGCAGATACTGGTTCTGCAATAAAGAATCTTAAAATAGACCTATATATGAATTCAAAATCAGAATGCACTACCTTTGGACGAAGAAACGTTATAGTGAGCCTTATAGCTTATCCAAATGAATGGTAAGATAAATTAAAAGGATTTAAGTTTAATACTCTAAATGAGATGAACTTAAATCCTTTTGCATTTGTATTAAATATAATTATATCTTTAAAATATGACTTATTATCTTTAGAAATATAAGTTAATAACGTTTAATATATAATTTCATATAAAAGGATTAGGGAAAGTTAAACTTCCCCTAATCTCTTTTTTGCGTAAATATCTTTATATTATCCTTTGTATACATTTACATCTCATCTGCCATTTATCCTCTGCTTTTAAGACTTGAAAAAGAGACTCTCATTAATTCAGAGTTTCGTCCCTCACCTCTCGATCCTTCTAGAAAATATTACCCTCTAACATACGTTTGCATAATAATTATTTATAATCTTTTTGTATCATATACACTTCTATACAATAATCTAATTCACAAACAAGCAAAGAAAATAAACTGGATCGAATAAAACATCAACACTCTAAAATATTAATTATTCTATTCGCTTCATTTGCTAATTCTTTACTATGCGTAACCATCATTACAGTCTTTCCATACTGTTTGCTTAAATCCTTAATTAGATTAAATGCTATTTCAGCAGCCGCAGAATCTAAAGATCCAGTTGGCTCATCTGCAAGAATGATATCACCTGGCTTGAGTATCGTTCTTGCCAGTGCCACTCTTTGCTGTTCACCACCTGAGAGTGTGTTAACCTTTTCATCTTTAAATTCTTCTAAATGAACCTTTTTTAATATTTCCTCTATTCTTGTATCCTTTTCCTTTGTAGTCATGTTAGAGAAATTCATTGCCAGAAAAAGGTTCTGATAGATTGTCATATCAGTGATTAACGCAAATGATTGAAATAAGTAATTAATTGTATTGCGCCTTAGCATTGTAGCTCCGTTGCTTTCTATTTTAGGAATTTCTTTTCCTTTTAGCTTAATCTGCCCTGCATCGTTTGATTCTAAAAGACCTATCATATTTAGGAGAGTTGATTTTCCACAACCACTTGGTCCAACAATCGCAATAAACTCCCCGTCTTCAACGGACAAATTTAGATTCTGAAATATATATCTTTTCCCAAATTTCTTTGTAACATTTAATACTTCTATTGCTTTTGCCATAATTCTACTCTCCTTTAAACGCCATAAGTATATTTTCAATTTCACATTTAGTCATATACCTTGAAAAAATAAGTATTTGAGTAACTGCCAAGATAAGCATTAATAGAAACCCAAACTTAGAACCTATAATAAGCATAATAATCAACTCAATGCATATAACAGAAACAAGCATAATAATTGGTATTCGATATAAATTAATAAATCCATATCCTAAAAACTTCTTAACATTAATTTTTTCTTGATTTGCAATTCTAAAAACTGTTGCAAGAGCAATTAATATTCCTAGAAGGATAAGCATTAATATTAAAAATACCACTCCAAACCATGCAATTGTAGTCATTAAACCTTTCTGTAATCCATCAATATAATTTCCTACGTTTGTAAATTCAAGATTATTATCATTTAATTTATATTTTTCAAGTATATCCTTATCCAGATATTTTTCTGCTACTGCTTTATTCACAAATTTTATATAACCATTAAAGCCGTTTGCTCTAATACTCTCTGATTCAAAATAGGTCATATTTTCCGGTGTGCATATATAAATAACAGGATTAGTACATGTATTTTCATATGTTGACTCTGTATTCCATGTAAACATGTTATCTTTAGGAGTATATTCTATAAATTTTACATTCTTTTCTTTATTAAATACAGTACTGATATCTCCTTCATGTGGTCTTTTTGTTGATGATTCTGTAAGCCAGTTTTTCAACTTAACTTTTTCATTTTCTGAATATGATTCTGGTATCATGTAAACTCTTGTTCCAGATTTCGCCTCATTTATAATACTACTATCAACATTCAAATTCAGAGATTTTATATAATTTGGCGAATATGAAAAACACCAAAATGGGCTTTCTGGAATATTTTCATATACATTATTTTGTTTCCATCCATCTAACTGTTTATTATCATAATACTCTGTTTTTATTAGATATACTCCATTATCATCATACATCCCTTTGTACCAATCATATAAACTTTGATCAAGCCCTTTTGAATTTCCAGTAATGGAACTTTGATCATTCCCAACCGAAATACTTCTTAAAATCTGAAACTCCGATACACTATTCCAACTTTGCGAAAGTCTTGCATTTTCTGATATGATCTTCATAGGACCGTCCACATAAGCACCACAAAACACAATTCCCGCGCTTACTCCGATATACGCCAATATTCCAAAAATATACAATATATTTTTGGGTATTCTGCCCTTAATTGCATTCATCGGGCTAATTGATAGCTGAATTATAGCTGAAATTGCGATTTCTAATGTTACTACTATAACGTTTACGACTGCAAATAATATGAAATAACTAATAAATAAACCTGTCATTTTGCTCCAACCAGAAAGCAGAATTCCTATCACGATTTGGATTGGAATATTTAGCATTGCATAACCAATAAATATTCCTAAGGTTTCAGCACAATATGCGGCTCTTGACCATCCTAAAAGTGCCAATTTACCACTTTTACTTATATTGCGTATAGTTATAATCATAAAATACACAGCATTTAAAATTACTTGAGCAAAAATAAATACAAGTATTATTATTTTTGCAAAACTATCATCTGAACTAGAACCTTTCATCTCCTTGAGTAGATTATCAGCGGGCACATTACACGCTAAAGCCAATCCCTGTATAAAAGCATTTTTATCACTATCATTTAATCCAAGGACAACGTAGTCTCCGTTGATAGTACCACTTTCTTTTATTAAACGGTTCAACTTTTTAAAAATCGTTTTTTGTCCAAATCTGAATGAAGGAATTTCACCAATACTGTAAACGCTACCTTTATCTATACCAAGAGTACTTTCATCCATTTCCGATAAAATGAGCTTATTAAGCATATCTTTCTCAATAATCCTTTTACCATAAAACTCAAGTGAAACATCATTGTTTTCAACATCACCATATATGCCAAAAGTATATGCTAAACGCGCACCTTCATCATTTAACGTTGAATCTTTTCTGGATATAAAGAGATTTTTTTCAAGTGCCTCATTATGTAGAAATTCTTCAATATTGTCTTTATAATCCTCAGAGATATTTTGAAGATGCACATCCAGTGCATAATCTGTTTCCAAATATTTATTCCACTGATTTTGATAACTGCTATTTAGCATAAAAATAGCAAGCAAGGCAAGTAAAATGCCCTGCATTGCTATTAATATAACTCCAAGATATCGAACATTACCAATAAAAGATACTTTCTTCATTATCTGCAATTCCAATAAGTTTCAACAGTCCCTGTTCCAATGAACTTCTGTGCATGTGCCAAAATACCAGGGCTTTTCCATCCCGAAAAGTCTGAATTAGCTGTAGCTGAGTGGTCATATACACCTGTCTGCACATCTGAATAACTGTAAACGCCCAACTTTCTTCCATGATTCCAACTTACAGGAGTACCGTTGTAATAAACCGTTTGAGCCATTGCTGGAATTGCAGTCATAAGACATAGTGAAAATGCTGTTAACCCTATTAAAATCTTTTTTTTCATATCAAATTCTCCCCTTTTCATATCATTGATATTTTATTTTTTCAAAACACAGTAGGTATTTAACTAATGTAAATACTCACTATTTTAAACAAGCTTGTCTCTACAAGTATATACCAATTTATTCCCTTTGTCAACATATTGCTTTTTTTTTGTTATTTGTAATTAATGATAAAAGGAGGATACATCGGGTGCGTGTGAAATTAAGCCACTAAACCGATTTCATTTGGAGGATAAGGTAACTCCTTCTCTCTTCGCTTAAATGAGTAAGTTCGCCGAGCCAAATGTGAAATTTGGAGGCTTTTAAGGTAACTCCTTCTCTCTTCATTCGAATGAGTAAGTTCGCCGAGCCAAATGTGAAATTTGGAGGCTTACTTATGGTACGGTTCGCCTTTAATTATCCTAAACCCTCTATATATCTGTTCTAGTAGCATTACTCTGAATAACTGGTGGGGGAAGGTCATTTTTGAGAAGCATAGCTTATAATCTGCTCTTTCTAGAACCTTTTGTGATAGTCCAAGGGACCCTCCAATTATAAATACTAAATCACTCTTACCTTTTGTGCCTAGGTCTGATATAAAACTTGCTAATTCTTCTGAGGATACTGTTTTACCTTTTAGGTCTAAGGCAATAACAAAGGCATTATCTTTTATATGCTTTAATATAGCCTCTCCTTCTTTTACCTTTATCTGAATTTCTTCTTTTTCAGATGCATTATCTGGGGTCTTCTCGTCGGAAACTTCTAATATTTGAAGCTTACAGTACCTTTTTAATCTTTTTGAATACTCTTCTATGGCATCTCTTAAATACTTTTCTTTTACTTTTCCTACAGATATTATAGTTATATTCATAAATCTTTTCCTACCTTAATATTTTATATTTATTTTCAAGTACTATTATTATTAGAAACTTTTCTTATATAACTAAAAAAAGACTTTCAAAATTTACTTGAAAGCCTTTTGTTTTTACTAATTATATTATCTACTTCTGCCTTTTATTATTTACCACAGCACTTTTTATATTTCTTTCCGCTTCCACAGGTACATAGGTCATTTCTTCCTACTTTGTTTTCATTAACTACTGTTTTAGATGACTTCCATGCTTTATGTATTTCAGTTCTCTTTTCTTTTGAGAATATACCTTCCCATTGTGAAAGTTCATAAAGGTAGTCTGCTTTTGCATCTAACATGTTGTAGTATAACTTTTCAAAATCTATTTTGAATTCAACTTCACTATCTTCGCTTATAGTTTCTAAATCTATTGATTCTAATAAACTTTCATTTATTCCGTCTACAAATCCCATTACAAATTCTGGAGTTGTCTCAAATTCCTTTGCTAAATCAGAAATGGTAGTACTTAAAGTATCTTTGTGACTTGCTAATATTTTTATGTAAATACGTCTTTCAATATCACTATATTTATCCCAAAATGCCTCTTCTCCGTGATGTTTAACATACTCTACAACCATATCTGTCCATCTTTTATATAAATTCATTTTATTATCTCCCTTTTTTCTTTTTTATAAACCATACTAACATTATAGGATGTAGTTATGATTTACATTATTTTGTAACTTCTATTTTACATTATTTAAAATTCATAGTAAATATCATTTTTATCTTAATTGTGCTTTAAATCTTTATAATAGGTTTTAATATTAACTTCTTACTTTTTAAGAAGAACTATTTCATCTCTTTTAAAAGGTTTTGAAATATCAAAATTTCCTCCTAATGTTTCAACATCCTTACTTTCTATAAGTATCTTTACTTTAGATACGGATGGAATTTGCTCAAGAGATGCCACTATGCTTGTTAAAACTGATTCTTCCTTTGCAGATGTCATAGTAATTAATGCCTCTTTGCTAAGATTTACAAAGGCTATACTATCTTTAATTGAAAAACTTAAAAGCCTAGTTTCTTTAGGTAATACAGGTTTTAACTTACCATTAATGGAAGGTCCTTTTACTAAAGAATCTATTATCAACTGTCCTATTACTTCTTCTTTTGGAATCAAAACCTCTTCTTTGGCTATTTCTATCTTTGAAGCATCTTTAGATGCATCAAAATAAATATCTAACTCAATATTATCTTGTTTTTCCGCTGGTAGCTGAATGTTTTTAAACTTTTCTTTATTGTTTATGCTTATTTTATCTTTCTTAGAACAAGCTACTGTAGTCAAAGCTAAAAAGCAAAGCCCTATGCTTAAAGCACTTTTAAATCTTTTATCCATATATACCTTCCTCTAAATATTAATAAGACTAGTATTTGTCACATCATATCTTAATATAGCTGCTTGGACCTTTTCTACTTGCCATTTGTACAGCTATATCCTTTTTAAGTTCGATATTGTTTTCTCTTAAAACACTTATGACCGTTTCATATGCTAACTCTGGATAGTTATTAGTATTGCTTAAATGACCTAATATTATTCTTTTATATTTATCATTCATCATGTCTACTATAGCAGTTCCACAATCATCGTTAGATAAATGCCCTATATCGCTTAAAATTCTACGCTTTAAGCTATATGGATAGGGTCCAAACTTTAACATCTCTACATCATGATTACTTTCTAATAATATAACGTCTGAGTCTTCTATATTTCTTTTTATATCTGCTGTAAGATACCCAAAATCAGTAGTGATACTAACCTTTTTTCCTAAGGAATAAATTGAATAGCCTATAGGATTTGTAGCATCATGAGGTATAGGATAGTTTATAATATCCATATCTTTTATATTTGTTACATTACTATCAATAATCTTTATATTACATTCTTTTATCTTTCCTACAGTTTTGGTCATACCTTCCCATGTGCCCTCATTTGCATATATTGGTATATTGTATTTTCTTGACATAACCCCTATACCTTTTACATGATCTAAATGTTCATGTGTAACAAATATAGCATCTAATTGTGTTGGACTTTCATCTATCTCTTTTAGCGCAGCATCTATACTCTTACCTGGTAAGCCTGCATCTATAAGTATCTTTGATTTTTCTGATGACACAAATATGCTGTTCCCGCTGCTTCCACTATATAAGGAACAAAATATCATATATATTCCTCCAAACTACCTTATAGAGATATTTATTATTCCTTTATGGTTTCTCTATATATTTTTGCGCCTAATTTTTGAAATTTAACTTCTATGTTAGGGTATCCCCTATCTATATGTTCTATACTATGTATCTCAGTTCTTCCTTCAGCAAGTAATCCAGCTATAACCATAGCTGCTCCTGCTCTTAAATCTGTAGCCTTAACTACAGCTCCTGTAAGCTTTTCTCTACCTTCTATTATAGCTGTTCGACCTTCAACCTTTACATCTGCACCCATTTTTTTAAGCTCATCTACATGTTTGAATCTACTTTCCCAAATACTTTCAGTAACTATGCTTCTTCCTTCAGCAACGCAAAGTAATGTGCTCATAGGCTGTTGAACATCTGTTGGGAAGCCTGGGTATGGATTAGTTTTAATGTTTACACCCTTTAATTTCCCCTTAGATCTTACTGTCACAGAATCATCTTGTTCTATAACCTCTGCTCCCATTTCTATTAGTTTTGCTGATATAGATTCTAGATGTTTAGGTATAACATTTTTAACTGTTATCTCCCCACCAGTTGCTGCTGCTGCAATCATAAATGTTCCAGCCTCTATTTGGTCTGGGATAACACTATAGCTACATCCGTATAACTTCTCTACTCCAGTAATTCTTATAATGTCCGTTCCTGCTCCCTTAACGTTTGCGCCCATAAAGTTTAAGAAGTTAGCTACATCTACTACATGTGGCTCCCTTGCGGCATTTTCAAGTGTAGTTATTCCTTCTGCAAGTGTGGCTGCTAACATAACATTTATAGTAGCTCCAACGCTTACAACGTCAAAAAATATATTTGTTCCTATTAACCTATCTGCTTTTATATTTACAGCTCCATGTTCAATCTTAACTGTAGCCCCAAGAGCCTCAAATCCTTTTATATGCTGATCTATAGGTCTAACCCCTATAGGACAACCTCCTGGAAGTTCTACTCTTGCCTTTTTAAACCGTCCAAGTAAAGCCCCTATAAAGTAATAAGATGCTCTCATTCTTCTTACATCTTCAGTACAAGCATCTAAATTAGTTATTTCTGAACTATCTATATCTAATGAGTTAACATTAGTCTTTATCTTACATCCTAAAGACTTTGTTATTCTCTCTAAACAATGGACATCTTCAATGCTAGGTATATTATCAATATGACAAGTTCCCTCGCTAGCCATTAAAGCTGCTGGTATTATTGCTACTGCTGCATTCTTTGCTCCGCTTATGTCAATATCTCCAAAAAGTCTATTTCCTCCGTGTACTACTAATTTCTCCATATATTTCACCCTTATTTATCATTTTTATATGAACTTCTCTCAAAATTCTAAATTTATTTTTAATAAGTTAATTTCATTTAATATAATCCTATTTTAATTATTTAATTCCACTTAAATATACATATTATATTTATTATGTCGTATTTAAATTTATTTTAATTTCATAACTTTTATTATAACATAAGTTGTTATAATATTAATACCTTTTTCGAAATGATATAAAAATAGTATCACCTTAGTTTAAATTTATATAAAATATATTCTACATATAAGTATTCAATAATACAAGCCCCTTTTATAAGTTAATCATGAAACATTTAATACATTTAATTATTTAGAAATTACTTCTTATAAAAGTTACTTTTAAATCTTTAAATTAACCTAACATACCCGCAAGGGTATGACGTTTTAATGGAAGTATTATAAAAAGAACTATTATGATTAAATTAACCTTATCATAATAGTTCTCTTTATCTTAAAGTCTTTTCATATAATATTATTTCATGGTTTCAAAGCTTGCACAATCAGTGCATTCAACTGTCTTTGCCATAGGCTCATGTTTGACTATTTCAATTTTGTTTAAAGTACAATAGCTATCCTTCTTATAGTGATATTTACATTCTGACACATTACATCCTATACTTTTGTTAACTTCCATATTTATCACTCCTCTTTTATACATTATTTTAATTGTACGATTATATCTTTTGTATTTATATCTTTTATTATTCAAGTAATATATTAATTTTAGTAAATTAATATATTACTCACTCTAATATCAATATGATATAATATATAATAACTTCGTACATTATAAACTTTATGTATTTATATATTAAAAAAGTTAACGTTTAACTTTTTATTTAAACAATATGAATTAAAATATAAAATTTGGGGGATAACAATGAAATATTATTTAGTAGCATTATTTGATGAAGATTCCTATAAGTCGATAGAAGGTATTCAAAAAGACTTAAGTAAAAAATACAATCTATATAAAAACCTTCCAACATTGCATATAACTTTAGAGGTTATAGACGATCCTGATATAGATAAATTAGATGAAGTTCTTAAAGGTATATTAAAATCATATAAAAGATTTAAAGTAGAAATAGATGATGTCATATGTTTTAATGAACCCTACAAATCTGTAAATCTAAGAGTTAAAAATAAAGGATATATACAAAGATTAAATAGAACTATAAACGATAAATTAAAACTTAATGGGTTTAATGTAAGAAAAGACGCCTCTAATTGGGACTTACACATCTCAATTGCAAATACGAACTTTGCTTCACGAGAATGGTCTAAAAATGAATTCTTAAATGCTTGTCATAAAGCCCAAGAAGATGGCTTCTATAAATTAGCAAAAATACAAAGAATAGAACTTTGGAAACCAATTAATAATAAGCGAGATATGATAATAAAAAGTTATCCATTAAAAACCTTCTTACCCTAGCACCTTATGTAAATATAAATAATTTTAACTTTTCTTTTGGTAATCGTTTTCTGAACTTTCAATTTTTATGATAATTAGTTACAATAGATTAGTGAGAAAATTGCTATTGAAAGAAAGGCGGATTTGTTATGAATTTACAGTACTTATTTAAGTTACAAAAGGATTTAAACGAAAAAGTATATGTTTCCAGAAACTTAGATGAAAGTATCCTTAATTCAAAAAACTTTTTAGCTCTGTTAGTAGAACTAGGTAAACTTGCTAATGAAACTAAAAGCTTTGAATATTGGTCCGATGCAAAGCCTTCTACAAAAGGTGTCTTATTAGATTCTTATGTAGATTGTTTTCATCTAATATTAACTTTAGGTCTAGATAAACTTTATACCAATATTTCACCAAAACTTAAACCAAATGATTACAATATTTCAGAACAATTTTTAAATCTATATGTAGATATAAATGATTTAATGGTTACATCATCTAAAGACCACTACATAACACTTTTTGAAGATTTTTTAAGCTTAGGTCTTAGATTAGGTTTTTCTTTAAATGAAATAGAAAACTCTTACATAATAAAAAACACTTCTAATAACAAAAAAATTAAATGATTATAAAATAACTTCTCTACCTTTGGTAGAGTTTTTTTTTTACTTTTGGAAATAATACTTATAGAGGTGATATTTATGTTAGGTGTAATATTTTCAATAGTAGCTGGAATTGCTATGAGTCTACAAGGCGTTTTTAATACTAGGCTTGGAGAAAAAATCGGGCTTTTAGAAACAAATCTAGTAGTTCAAGGTAGTGGGCTTATATTAACAATTTTATTAATATGTTTTTTAGGATCTGGTAATATAAAAGAAATTAAATCAGTAAACAAACTATATCTTTTAGGTGGATTTTTAGGCGTTCTTATAATATATACAGTAATGAAAGGAATTTCATCTATGGGTCCTACCTATTGTATATCAATTATTCTTGTAGCCCAATTATTATCTGCCGCTTTAATCGATTATTTAGGAATGTTTGATACAAATAAGGTTTCTTTTGGATTTAGCAAGATAATAGGTATTGCAATAATGGTTGTAGGTATTATAATATTTAAGTGGAAACCTTAATAATTTAAAGGTGGTGTTATTATTAACCTATTAAAAACTATAAATAAAGTAAGTTTTAATACAAAGTTTCTTATGAAACTTCACTATAAAAATCTAAAAAATTATTTTTTAGAAACTTCCACTCCATTAAGTGACTCCTTGGTTACTAATTCTGTACAGTGGATAGGCCATGCTTCTGTTATGATAAATCTTTATGATAACATATTTATAACAGATCCTGTTATTGGATCTGTGGGCCAATTTAAGAGGAAGATTAAACCTTCTATGAATTTAACATCTTCAGATATAAATTATATATTACTTTCGCATGGTCATATGGACCATATTGACTTTTATTCACTAATAAAAATGAATAAAGATGTAATAGTACTCTGCCCTAAGTCCTATGTGAAATCTATAAGAATTATAGGATTTAAGAATGTCATAGGTATATCCGAAGGTGAAATACACCAAAATGGTGACATTACAATAAAGTGTATAGCTGCAAATCATGATGGTCGAAGATATTATATAGGAAAAGATCATAGCAGCAATGCTTATCTTATAAGTTGTAAAGATAAAAGTGTGTTTTTTGCTGGTGATACTGCTTTCACAGAAAACTTCAAAGAAATAGAAAGTGATCTAGCTCTTATGCCTGTAGGTTGTTATCTACCTGAAGGTTTTGATAAGATGCACTGCACCCCACTTGAAAGTTATAAGATGTATAAAATGATGAGATCAAAAAAAATGTTACCCATCCACTATAATACTTTTATATTGTCACTAGAAGATGATTTAGATACTGTAAACATATTGAAATCCATAAAGGATAATACTATAGATATAGTTAATATAGGTAAAACTTCATTAATATAAGATTACCTTATTACAAATATCTATACTATCTATTAATATATCCATTAATAGATTATACTGTATATATATATTTATTAATTTTAGGGGGACTAAACTTTATGGATTTTAAACAAATAGAAGCCTTCATATCAGTTGCAAAACTTAAAAGCTTTTCAAAAGCTGCAAATAGCATCTACTTATCTCAACCTACTATAAGCTCTCATATTTCTAGTTTAGAAAAAGAGCTAAACATTCAACTTTTTGACAGAAACTCTAAAGAAGTTAATGTAACTCCAGCGGGTCGGTCATTCTTAAATTATGCTGTAGACATTATAAATACTAGAAATAACGCAATAACAAACTTATGTGCTTTTAATAATAAGATTTGTGGTACCTTAAACATATCCGCAAGTACAACCCCTTGTCACACTATGATTCCAAGTCTTATAAATAAATTTAGTACAGAATATCCTCAAATAGCCTTTAATATAAGCGAAAAAAACTCCGGTGAAATAATTGAGGATATAATTAATTTAGACTGTGAAGTGGGACTCGTTGGAGATGTTGGGAAAACTGATAAAATAAAAAGTTATTGTCTTGGAGAGGACAACCTAGTTCTAATATCAAGCCCTACTATGAATGTACCAAAAGAAATAGCAATAGAAGATTTGTTTAGATACAAATTTATAATGAGAGAAAAGAATTCTGCAACTAGGAAAACCTTTGAAGAAAGTCTTACATCAAATGGGTTAGATCAAAGTAAGTTAGATATCTTATGTGAGATAAACAACATGGATACACTAATACAATTTGTAAAGTCTGGCACTGGTGTTTCAGTGGTTTCTCAAAACATTGGCCTTGATTACGTAAGTAGTGGACAGCTTAATATCTCGAAAATTAAAGGTTTAGACCTTAAGAGATATATCTATCTTATACTTAATTCAAAGCGTACTCTAACCCCTACAGCTAATGCTTTCTTTGAATTTTGTATTAAAGAGTTCAATGTAAATAACTTTCCTTCTTAGACATATTACTTATAACTACAATAATTATATAAGTAATATCTAAAATTTATATAATTATAAAAGCTTCCTACTTAATTTAACCTTAAGTAGGAAGCTTTTATTTTTAATAAATACTACTTCCCCTATATATTTCATAATATATATTGTAATGCTAAAAAAGGGGTATTTATATGTTCTTATTTAAAAGTAAAATTGATGTTAATTTAAAAAAGGCTATAGATATAAACTTATATAAAAGTTATAGGGTTATAATCCATTGTAAAAACCTTCAAGAAAATATCGAGAATAGGATAAGGTCTGGTGGTGGTAAGATCTTAAGGTCTGTTTATACTATTGATATAATTTCTGCTTCTATATCTTCTTTATTAATCATAAGGCTAGCTGAATATCCCGAAGTTTCATTTATAACCTTTGATAGTTTTGCCTTCCTTTGTGGAAGAAGCGTAATTCACTCTAATAAGGCTTATATAGGCGATACCTATACCCTCACAGGTAAAAATGTAGGTATAGGGCTCGTAGATAGCGGTGTTTATCCTCATGCTGACCTTTTGTTACCTAGAAATAAGATTAAATATTTTGTAGATCTTTTAGATGCGGTTAACTATCCTTATGATGATAATGGTCACGGTACATTTATATCTGGATTAATTTCAGGTAGTGGTCATAGTTCTGAAGGTAAGTTTAAAGGTGTTGCACAAAACTCATTTATACATTGTTATAAAGCTTTTAATCGACTTGGTAGAGCCTATGTTTCAGACATATTTTTTGCTATAGATGATATTTTAGCTAAATCTCAAAAGGATAATATAAAGATCTTATGCCTACCCTTTGAAGTTTTAGAGTATAACCCCTTTGTAATTAATTGTTTTTCTATATTATTTGAAAGATGTATAAAGGTTGGTTTAGTTCCTATAGTTCCTTCTGGTAGTTTAAATGCAGATGAGGAAACAATTGTGGGTCTTGGACTAATTCCTCATTGCATAACCGTATCCGGTGTTAACATTCAAGATAGTATAAAAGAATTCAAGTTTTCTTCTTCTAATGGTAGTAAAAAGATAAATAAGCCAGATATAGCTGCTAACTGTGTTGATTTATGTTCTTTAAATACGGATGCAGAGTATATATCCGAAAGAAATGGTAAAAAGCTATACCCTAAAACTTTAGATATACCATACACTTCTTACACCGGAACCTCTTGTGCTGTAGCTTATATAGCAGGTGTATGTGCTTTGCTTTTTGAAAATAACCCATCCTTAACATTTAAAGACTTGTTGTCTTTAATAAAGGTATCCTCAGAACTTGCTCCTATATCAAAATCCAGTCAAGGCAATGGAATAATAAATATAAATAAACTCTTGCCATAAATCTAAAAGAGGTTGCAACTAACTTTGCAACCTCTAAACTTACTAAAACATTGATATCATTTTACCTGTAATAAGAAAGAGTTCAACACTTATATTTAATTACTTCATATAAGTCATAGGGTTCTCGGCCTTCCCATTTAATCTTAATTCAAAGTGAATATGCGGTCCTGTGCTTCTTCCCGTACTTCCAACCAGCCCTATAACATCCCCCTTTTTAATAGCATCTCCCTTATCTTTACTTATTGCACTACAATGTCCGTATAATGTCTCTACACCCTTACCATGATCTATTTTTATATATTTACCATATATATTATCATATCCTACCTTATTAACTACTCCATCTAGAGCAGCACCTATGGGGTCCCCTGTATTTCCTGCAATATCTACTCCGTGATGACTTCTACTACCTCGACTTGCACCAAAGTTTGATGTTATAGGCCCCCTAGATGGCCTTTCTAAAAAGGAAATAGTGGTTCCTATAGGGTTCTTAGTCCCTTTAAATATTACCTTGTTTTTAGGGGATTCCATTATTTCTTCTTTTATGATAATCTCTGATATTACCTTTGTATTTGTAATGTTTACTTGCTTTTCTATACGTCTTTTACCTTGCTTCCCTGAATCCTCTACTTTAAATTCACCCATATAATACTTATCTGTAGTTTTAATGGTTGTGCCTACTGCTATATTTTCTATATAACCTTTTATACCAATAATACTCACTGAAATTATTGGGTCTTCCTTGCTACTATCCAATTCTTTTATTACCTTGTATATATTCTCTGGAGTCTTTATTTGAGACTCATAAGCCCTATAAGGTATGTAATATATATTATTATTTATAGATGTACTTATTATATCTTCTTTATTTAAATTATTTGCCCTTATATAGTGATCCTTTATTAAATTAAATAAGTCTTCACATCTATCTTTATCTCTCAATATGCCTATACTCATTTCATCTATTTTTAAAACTAAACAATCAACTTCTTTATCTAAACTGGCCTTTATATTGGAAATTATGCTATCATAGGTGTTTAATGATGAAGTTTTTGTAATAACTCTCTTAAATTTTATACCTTCACTTATTTTTATATCTTTATTTTTATCTAAGATCTTGTTATAAATATCTAAAACCTTATCTTTATCTTTATAATAAGCTACACAATTACCCTCAACATATGCTGCATAGGCTAGATTATATCCGGAATTTATGTATATAGATAAAAGTGGAATTATAAATAATGATATAATAGTTGAAGCTTTTATGATGCTAATATATCTTTTCTTCATTTGTGCATTCCTTTCTATATGGAAGACTTTAAGGTATATTTAATCTTCAGTTTATACAATCCCTTTTACTTTACCCTATTTATCATAAAAATATTCACATATAAACATTTTGTGTTACTATTTACATAATCATAGCTTTACTATAAAATTATTAGAGCAATCTAAATAAGTATTGCACTTTAGAAAGGTTGGGATTCAATGAGTACCTTCATGCTTAAAAATACAGCTTTAAGCACTACCCCTGTTAGTAACATTTTTATAGAAAATCATATGCCAAAAGCTAGAGGTGAATTTATAAAGGTGTATTTATTATTATTAAAATACAGTGTCTCTGGGGAACTTGGAGTAAATTCTACCATCCTTGCATCCGCTTTAAACTTATTAGAGTCAGATATAATGAACGCTCTAAACTATTGGAATGATGAAGGTGTTCTAAAGATTATTCCAATAGATAAAATGGGGAATTTTAATATAGAATTTATAAATCTTGGAGAGGATCAAACTACTTCTAAAGTAAGTCTTTTAGAAGAATTAAATAATTCTTCTGTTAAAGATATGTTACAAGAAATAGAAAAGCTTCTATCAAGACCCTTGTCTCCAAAGGAGATGTCTACCTATATAGGATGGGAAAAAGACTTGAATTTTTCTCTTGAAATGATATTTTTGCTTATTCAATATTGTATATCTAAAGGCAAAACTGATTATAGGTATTTCGAAAAGGTTGCTTTATCATGGTTTGATGCTGGCATAAAAACCATAGACGATGCCCAGTTGTATATTAAAAGACATGAAGAAAAATGGATCAAATATAGACGTATACTGGATTATTTAGGTCTAAAAGGCGCTGATATAATGAAGCCTCAAGAAGAAATGCTTAGTAAATGGGTAAATCAATATAAGTTTTCTATTGAGATAATTGAAAAGGCTTGTACTATTTGCTTTGAAAGATTAAATAGGGCAGACTTTAAATATATTGATGGTATACTTTCTAGTTGGAACAAAGATAATGTAAAAACTTTAGAAGATATTGCTGCAAAAGATCTAAAAAGAGCAGCAACCTATAATAAAGTTAATAATAATACTAACAACTATAATAACAATAACAAAAATAATAAAAATAGTAACTTCAATAATTTTGAACAAAGAACCTATGACTTCGATGAATTAGAAAGAAAATTGTTAGGATGGGATAAGGATGATTAAAGGATATCAACAATCTGTAATTAGGATATATGAAAATATTCAAGAAGAGGAAAAGAGAGCTCTGAAAAAGAGAAGAAGTGAAATTGAAAAAAGAGATCCTAGAATATTAGATATAGAAAATAAAATAGGTAAGCTTTGTGTTGAGCTTGCAATTAGTTCTATGAAAGATATCGATAATAGAGATGAATATATAAATAACCTTAAGTCGTCTATCACAGATCTTAGGGTAAGGAAATCAGAAATGCTAGTAACTTTAGGATATAGTCTGAATTATTTAAATCTAAATTATAGATGTACTAAATGCAAAGATACCGGATTTATAGGCGCTTCTAAATGTACTTGTTATAAACAAAAGTTAATACAACTTCATTATAAAGATTCTCAGCTACAAGAACTTACACGAACAAACAACTTTAAATCTTTTGATTTTACTTTGTATCCTATTCATAAAATAGGTAATGAAAAGGACACGCCAAGAAAGAACATAGAAAAGATTTATAATAGGTCTTTAGCATATATAGATAACTTTAAATCTCATTCAGATAACCTTTTATTTTATGGTAATTCTGGCACCGGAAAAACATTTTTGTCTACCTGTATAGCAAGAGAACTTCTTGATAAAGGGTATCTTGTAGTATACAAGACATCTGATGAATTGATAAAAGATCTTCGAGATCTTAAATTTAATACGAATAAGTTTTTAGAGGACTTAATATTTAACTGTGATTTGCTTGTAATAGATGATTTAGGTTCAGAATTAATTACAGACTTTACAAGAGCGGAGCTATTTAATCTTTTAAATAAGAGATTACTTACTAAAAGAAAAATGATTATATCAACTAATTTAACCTTAGAACACCTCCTTCAACAGTACTCAGAAAGAATAACTTCAAGGCTTCTTGGGAATTTCGATATAAATAAGTTTTACTGTGAAGATATAAGAGTGTCAAAGAACTTAAATAAAATAACATAAAAAAAAGACTTCTAAAACTTAGAAGTCTTTTTTTTGTGGAGCTGGCAATAGGAATTGAACCTACAACCTGCTGATTACAAGTCAGCTGCTCTACCGTTGAGCCATGCCAGCAAATGGCGACCCAGAAGGGACTCGAACCCTCGACCTCCGGCGTGACAGGCCGGCACTCTAACCAACTGAGCTACTAGGCCGTATATAATGGTGGGCACAACAGGGCTCGAACCTGTGACCCTCTGCTTGTAAGGCAGATGCTCTCCCAGCTGAGCTATGCGCCCATTATATATGGTGACTCCTAGGGGAATTGAACCCCTGATACCACCGTGAAAGGGTGGTGTCTTAACCGCTTGACCAAGGAGCCTCATTAAGTATTGTATTATGTTTTATTTTTTATTTTATATGGCGACCCAGAAGGGACTCGAACCCTCGACCTCCGGCGTGACAGGCCGGCACTCTAACCAACTGAGCTACTAGGCCATATTCATATAAAATGGTGGGCACAACAGGGCTCGAACCTGTGACCCTCTGCTTGTAAGGCAGATGCTCTCCCAGCTGAGCTATGCGCCCATAATACATGGTGACTCCTAGGGGAATTGAACCCCTGATACCACCGTGAAAGGGTGGTGTCTTAACCGCTTGACCAAGGAGCCTCATATTACTTGTCGGTTGCTTATTGGGAAACCTGACATAGACTATAATACATAATAAATCTGTTTCTGTCAACATTTATTTTTAAATTACTTTATATTTCATTTTTTTAACGTCTTAAATGCTTGCCATCCCTTTAATTACCACAAACCTCATTAAATATATCTTATATTTAATTATTGTTCATATAAATAAATATCTCTATATTTTATTCTTTTAAATTATAGAGATATTAAAATTTTTATTACATTTTAGAAAGTTCTACTAGGGCACAACCTTTTATTGCTATAATATCATTTTGATTGCAAAAATCTATTATTTCGTCACTTTCTGCCCCTGGTTGTATAAGAATATTTTTTATTCCCATTTCATGTGCTTCTTTTACTATGTTTATTCCTTTTATAGGATTTATACAAAGATCTAATACTCCTATTGTATAAGTTACCTCTCTTAAGGTTTCATAAGCACCATCCATTTGTGACTTATAGGTAACTCCTTCAACATTATAATCATTTTCTTTTAACTTTTTTAATATCTTATTTGCATACTTACCATCATTTAAGACATCTCCAACAACCACCCAATTCTTGTATTTCATAAAATCTTTAGCTTCCATATTTATTCCTCCACTCCTTTAACTATTTTAACTGAATTAAATCAAAACCTTTTAATAAAGCTTATTAAGCTTAAATTCTATTATCTATTACTATAAAGTATACCCTATTACTTAAATTTATGTTTTAATATATTGTTAAGATTATTAATTACTGTAGTCTTTATTCTTAACCTATTGTAAAATTATATTTATAATAACATGTATGATTTCAACTACATGAGTTTCAATATAAATATAAGAGGTGAAATTATGAGGATTGGTTTAGCTCAAATGGATATAATCTTTGAAGATAAGCATTTAAATATGCTTAAGGTTGAAAATCTTTTAAAAGATGCTAATAAAGATTCTATTGATCTTTTAGTATTTCCTGAATTGACTCTTACTGGATTTTCTATGAATTTAAAAGATATGATTGAAGGATCTCTTGTAGATTCACCTTCAATAGCTTGGTTTTGTACTAAGGCTTTGGAATACAATATTAATATAGCCTTTGGATATATAGAGATATGTGGCGATAAAGGATTAAATAATTTAGTTATCATATCAAAACATGGAACTGTACTAAGCAAGTATTCAAAAATCCACCCTTTTTCTTATGGTAATGAATCTAAGTATTACAAAGGTGGAGATGAGTTTATTCTAACTAGATTAGGAGACCTTATAATAGGTAGTACCATATGTTATGATTTAAGATTCCCTGAACTTTACCAAATCCTAAGCAAAAAGGCCAATATTATACTAGTCATTGCTAATTGGCCTCACAAAAGAAAGGATGCCTGGATTACCTTATTAAAGGCTAGAGCTATAGAAAATCAATGCTATATAGTCGGGGTTAATAAGGTCGGCATGTTCGGAAATACCTATTACTCAGGTGACTCTATGATTATAGATCCTTTAGGTAATATAATAACATCATTATCAGATAGTGAAGGTATAATTTACACTAATATTAATATAAAAGAAGTGGATGGTTTAAGAAAAAGTTTCACTGTTAAGGAAGATAGAAAAAACCTTCTTTATATTAAAGGTCTTACTTCAAATATACCTATAAAAGATGAAAGAGAGGACTCGAATGATATATCATGATACTTTAATAATAGGTGGAGGCGCCTCTGGCCTATTTTCAGCTATAATAGCTAAGGACCTCGGTCACGATGTTGCTATTTTAGAGGGCAGCGATAGAATAGGGAAAAAAATTTTAACTACTGGAAATGGTAGGTGTAATATAACAAATAAAAATATAGCTTCTCCTTATGTAACTTATCATAGTGAGGATTCTGAGCTTTTTAGCACTGTGTTAGGTAGCTTTACAGTAGAGGACACCATAAGCACCTTTTACTCTATGGGACTCCCCTTAACGCTATTAGACGGCGGTAAGATGTATCCTATGTCTTTGCAATCAACTTCAGTACTCGATATACTAAGGATGTCACTAGTTGATAAAGACATTCCTATATACCTTGAAAATAAAGTTACTAAAATAACTTCACATAAAAATGGATTTTCTATAACCTCATCTTCTGGTGAGGACTTTACTTGTAAAAAGCTTATATTATCTACAGGTGGTAAATCTGCTTCAAAGACTGGTTCTGATGGTTCTGGCTATAAATTAGCTGAAAGTTTAGGTCACAAAATAGTTAATACTATTCCAGCTTTAGTCCAATTAAAATTAGATTATAATAATCTAAAGGCTATATCAGGCATAAAATTTGAGGGTAAAGAAACTATATTAATAAATAAAAAGATCATAAGAGAAGAACTAGGGGAAATACTTTTCACTGATTATGGAATTTCAGGTCCACCTACACTTCAATTAAGTAGGATAGCATCTAAAGGACTAAGCAAAGGAAAAACCGTAGAGATAGAAGTAGATATGATGCCTAACATGTCAAAAGACGAACTAAATGTATTTTTAGAAAATCACTTCGGATCTTTTTCTTACAGAAGTGTTTACGAATCATTTATAGGTATAATAAACAAAAAGCTAATACCTATATTTCTAAGAGAATGCGGTATTTTAGATATACATTCGCCTTGCCATGACTTAGATTGGAAGAAAAGAGAAACATTGATAAATAAGCTAAAGGCTTGGACATTTAAAGTCATTGATACCAATTCATTTTCAAATGCTCAAGTAACTTGTGGAGGTGTAGACACAACTGAAGTAAATCCTCTAACATTAGAATCAAAAGTTATTTCAAATTTATTTTTTTGTGGTGAGTTATTAGATGTTGATGGAGATTGTGGAGGATTTAACCTACAGTGGGCTTGGAGTTCTGCTGCAGTAGCTGCTAAGTCATTATAGTATTATAAAAAATCTAAAATTTAAGGTTAAATAATGAATATATAACTACCTTATTCATTATTTAACCTTACTTTAAATTAATATTCTTTATTACTTATCCAAAATGTTTCTAACAATGTAGCTTCTTTTCCTTCGTCATCTAAAATTCTATGTATGCAATCCATACTATCTCCATTATCATCTATTTGGACTTGTGAGGTTATACTATGTCCATATCTAGTTTCCTTTTTATATATAACCTTAATTCTTTTTAGAGTGTATTTAAGTATCTTTTCTAATGGAACAGCCTCTATAGCCCAGGAAATATACTTTGTATTATTTACATGTCTATTAGTATCTATATCACTATACCTAATGGTAAAGTACTCCTCATTATCTATTTTAGTTATATTTTTAATCTTATCCATATTTAATTCTTCATTACATTTTTCATTAATATCATAAGCCTCATATAAACTCTTTAAAATCCTAATGGGTTTTCTCTTTTCAATATCTATTAAAAACCATACAGATTTTGCTGTACCTATAATATTACCATCTTTATTACAAACTTCATGCTCTCTAAATGCATAAAACCTTTTAAGTGAATATGCGCTAGTTTTAACTGTAATCTTATCACCATACTTAGGGAACTCTACTATATCTATATCCCACTTGTATAACACCCAAGCTGCATTGTTAGATTTTAAATAGTCGAGTCCTATACCTAATTCTTCGCTTTGATAGGTAGCTACATCCCCAAAAAAGTTCACCAAAGACGTTATAAGAGCCTTCCTCTTATAGTCAATGTCATGATAATATATTTCATATTGTTTCTCTGTAATGATACCTCTCATATAAACACCTCCACATAAAGCATATTATATCTTTCTAATTAATTTACCATGTAATTACAAAGGTGATTTGCCTTAGTCTAATTATATGTAAAGACAAAAGCAAATCACCTATTTATATATATTAACTTTTACTAACCATTAAGTGCAGTAAGTAGTTCTTCTACATCAAATCCATGAACCATAGCTGCCTCTTCTAATGTCTCCATTTGAGATGAGGGACATCCAACACAACCCATACCAAAACTCATTAAAACTTCAACAGCTTCTGGATACTCCATAACTACATCTCCAATAGTCATTTCTTTTGAAATTTCCATATATATCAACTCCTCTTTCTTTTCAGAATATAATATTTATTATACTCTAGCGAAATCTTATATACAATGAAGATATTGTTAAATTAATAATATAATTTTTAAATTTCACCTACCATTATTGTTTGGTCTCTTTTAGGTCCCACAGATACTATAGATACCTTTATTCCTGTTAATTCTTGTATTCTATTTAAATATACCTTAGCGTTATTTGGAAGTTCATTATAGCTTCTAGCATCTGCTACTGAATTATCCCATCCTTCAAATTCTTCGTAAACTGGTTCACATTTAGCGAGATCTTCAAGACTTGCTGGGAAGTAATCTATTACCTTATCTTCAAATTTATATCCAGTACAAATCTTTATCTTTTCAAGTCCTGCTAGAGTATCTATCTTAGTCACAGCAAAGCTTGTAAGTCCAGATACTCTAGCTGTAGTTTTTAATATTACAGTATCAAGCCACCCACATCTTCTAGCTCTTCCTGTAGTTACTCCATATTCATGTCCATTTTCTCTTATCCAGTCCCCTGTTTTATTTGTAAGTTCTGTTGGAAAAGGACCTTTGCCAACCCTAGTTGTGTAAGCTTTAGCTATACCTATAGCATTAGTTATCATAGTTGGTCCTATACCTACCCCGTTAGATACTCCGCCTGCAGTAGTATTGGATGATGTAACATAAGGGTATGTTCCATAGTCTATATCTAAAAGCATACCTTGAGCACCTTCAAATAATACTTTTTTATCCTTCTTTATTTCATCATATACTCTTACAGATGTATCCTGTACAAAAGGCTTAAGTCTCTTTGCATAGGCACTATACTCTTCATATATATCTTCAAAGTTTAGTTCTTCTCCGCCTAAAACTTTAACTATGTATTTATTTTTAATTTCGATATTAGCTCTTAGTTTTTCCTTAAATACCTGAGGTTTTATAAGGTCACATACTCTAATACCAGATCTTTCAAACTTGTCTGTATAGCATGGTCCTATTCCCTTTCCTGTAGTACCTATATCGTCCTTCCCTCTTGCCTTTTCATTTAAACTATCTAGTATCTTATGGTAAGGTAATATTACGTGAGCCCTATCGCTAACTATTAACCTTTCTCCGTTTATATTTTCTCCTAAAGATTCTAAGTACTCTATTTCATCAAATAAAGCCTTTGGATCAACTACTACACCATTTCCTATTACATTTAAAGTATTTTTATATAGTATTCCTGAAGGTATTAAATGCAGCTTATACTCTTTTTCACCAACTACTACAGTATGCCCTGCATTATTTCCCCCTTGGTATCTTACAACAACATCTGCTGACTTTGCCAAGTAGTCTGTCATCTTACCTTTTCCTTCATCGCCCCATTGAGCACCTAGTACTACAAAAGCTGACATTAATATCACTCCATTTCAAATTATATTATATTATTAATTATTACCATACTTTTAAAAATTATATCAAAAGGTTCATGACTTTTACAAAAATGCTATAAAAGCTCCTTTTAAATTTACTCTTCAAGTAATAACTTTATAAGGCTCTTCCTTTTTATTCCTCATGTAATATATTATCAAAGTGAATAATTGAAGTCAATAACAAATACGAATATTATTTGTTTATATCCTTAAATAATTCGTATTAATTGGTAGTTTTAATAAGTATACCGTCTTTAAAAATTGTATTCTATATTTTAAATGTTTCATATAAATACATGTTTCAATTTTCCACCTATTTTCACTTATCTCAATACTTAGTAAACTTATTGGTAATATGGCCTTAAATATAAATGCAATTAGTGCTATAATATCATGTGTAAACTATACTTTCATTTACGCTTAAAATTGTAAGTGTAATAGATACTTTATTAAATTGTTTTTAAGGAAGGGGTAATAATAAATGACTATTTATGATGACGCTTTAAAATTTCATGAAGAAAAAAGAGGTAAGTTAGAGATTTCATGTAGAGTTGAAGTAAAAGATGCTAGCGACTTAAGCTTAGCATATACACCAGGAGTTGCTCAGCCTTGCCTAGAGATACAAAAGGATCCTAACAAAGCTTACATATACACTAGAAAGTGGAATACTGTAGCTGTAATTTCTGATGGTACTGCAGTTTTAGGCCTTGGAGATATAGGTCCCATGGCATCATTACCTGTAATGGAAGGAAAGTCAGTTCTTTTCAAAACCTTTGGTGATGTAGATGCTATACCAATAGTACTAGATACTAAAGATACAGATGAAATAGTAGAAACCATAGTTAGGATTGCTCCTACTTTTGGTGGAATAAACCTTGAAGATATATCTGCTCCAAGATGTTTCGAAATCGAAGAAAGACTTAAGAAAAGATTAGATATTCCAGTTTTTCATGATGATCAACATGGAACTGCTATAGTTACACTAGCTGCTCTGTTAAATTCACTAAAGGTAGTAAATAAAAAGTTAGAAGACTTAAAAGTTATTGTAAATGGTGCAGGCTCTGCTGGAGTTGCTATTACTAAACTTTTACTATCATCCGGTGTTAAAAATATAATACTTTGTGATAGAACAGGTGCTATTTTTGATGGAAGACAAAATCTTAACTCTTCAAAATCTGAAATGGCCCTTATTACTAATCCAAATAAAGAACAGGGTTCTCTAAAAGATGTTTTAAAAGATTCAGATGTATTCGTAGGTGTTTCTGCTCCTAACACCTTAAATGAAGAGCTTGTAAAATCTATGAATAAAGATTCCATAATATTTGCTATGGCAAACCCTATACCTGAAATATTCCCAGAGGACGCTAAAAAGGCAGGTGCAAGAATTGTTGGAACAGGAAGATCCGATTTCCCAAATCAAATAAACAACATTTTAGCCTTCCCTGGAATATTTAGAGGTGCTTTAGATGTAAGAGCTTCAAGTATAAATGAGGAAATGAAACTTGCAGCAGCTTATGCTATTTCAAGTTCTGTTCCTGAAAATGAATTAAATGAAGATAATGTAATGCCTAAATCCTTTGACAAAGACGTCCAAGTTAAAGTAGCTGATGCTGTTAAAGCTGCTGCTATAAAAACTGGAGTAGCTAGAATTTAAGCATTTTTAGACCATTTAATAGTTATTTATAAAGGCAAGATCTATACGTCATAGATCTTGCCTTTCATAACTCTTACTTTGTTTAAGAATAAATCTTAAGTTTATGTAATTATTTCAATAACACTTAATATATATATATAAGCACTTTTATTATTATAAATTTATGTGTTAAGTACAATCATAAATAATAATATCATTGTTTAAATATCTTTCAACGCAATAAAATACGGAATTTTCAAAAAAATATTGACAACCTTTTCATTACCAATTAGAATTAGAGTATAATAACATTAAAATTAATTAAATTGATAAATAGAGGCGCGAATAAATGGGTAATTTTTAAATGTTAAGGAGAAGAACCTCCAACGTTAAAAATGAAGGGTTTACTTGCCGAAAGATATTATTTGTTCTTACTTAATATCTTGGGGATTAAGTTCAAAAGGCTTTATCCTTGCCATGATCAAAGACATGGAGAGCTATTTATGCAATGAAAATTTAGGTTTTCATTGCATAGGTAGCTTTTTTATACCTTATAAATATAAAATCCTTTCAATAATGACAATTCATTTAATTTGACTTGCCATCATTGTTAAAATTTATACAATAATCTTAATAATTATTGTTATAAGTTAAAATATATCTAATCAAAATTAATAAGGAGGGACTATTTTGAAATCAACAATTAGAATAAGAATGAGTCAAGCAGATGCTCACTACGGCGGTAATTTAGTTGATGGAGCTAAAATGTTACAATTATTTGGGGATGTTGCAACCGAGCTTCTTATAGCTAACGATGGAGATGAAGGTCTATTTAGATCTTATGATTCAGTAGACTTTTTAGCACCCGTTTATTCTGGAGATTATATTGAAGCTACTGGTGAAATAATTAACTGTGGAAATTCTTCAAGGAAAATGACATTTGAAGCAAGAAAAGTTATAATACCAAGACCTGATATAAGCGCTTCTGCTGCTGATATATTAGAAGAACCAATAGTTGTATGTAAGGCCACTGGAACTTGCATTGTTCCAAAGAAGAATCAAAGAAAGTAATAAGGAAAGGTGGTATATATAATTGGATAAACTTATAATTACTGCCGCTATATGTGGGGCTGAAGTTACAAAGGACCATAATTCTAGCTTACCTTATACAGTGGAGGAAATAGGAATAGAGGCTGAAAAGTCGTATAAAGCTGGAGCTAGTATAATTCACCTTCACGTAAGAGAAGATGATGGTACTCCAACCCAGGATAAAGAAAGATTTAAAGCCTGTATTAAAGAAATTCAAAAAAGATGTCCTGATGTTATAATTCAGCCTTCTACTGGTGGAGCTGTTGGAATGAGTAATGAAGAAAGATTACAACCTGTAGACCTTAGTCCTGAAATGGCTACACTAGATTGTGGAACTTGCAACTTTGGCGGTGATGAGGTATTTGTTAATACTGAAAATACAATCAAAGAGTTTGGTCAAAAAATGATAAAGCTTGGAGTTAAACCCGAAGTTGAAGTTTTTGATAAAGGTATGATAGATATGGCTGTAAGACTTCAAAAAAAAGGATTTATAAAGTCTCCTATGCACTTTAACTTTGTTCTAGGGGTAAACGGAGGTATATCAGCTTCACCTAGAGACTTAGTCTTTATGGCTGGTAGTATTCCTTCCGAAAGCACATTTACAGTGTCTGGCATAGGTAGAAATGAATTTCCTATGGCAGCAATGGCTATTATAATGGGTGGTCATGTAAGAGTTGGATACGAGGACAACGTTTACTTATCAAAAGGTGTACTTGCAAAATCTAATGGAGAATTAGTTTCAAAAGTTGTAAGACTTGCAAATGAGCTTGGAAGAGAAATTGCAAATCCAAGTGAAACTAGAAAAATATTAGGCCTTAAGGAGCGTCGTTAATATTATGAATAAGGTAGTTAAACTGGAAGATGTAAAACATTTATTTAAAGATGGTATGACAATAATGATAGGTGGATTCCTAGGCTGCGGATCTGCTGATGACATTATAGACTATATTGTAGATTTAAATATAAAAGATTTAACTGTTATAACTAATGATACTTGTTACCCAGGAACTGGCGTTGGTAAGTTGCTTTTAAATGGACAAATTAAAAAGTTAATCGCTTCTTATATAGGCGGAAATAATGATACAGGAAGACTTATGAATGAGGGTAAACTTGAAGCAGAACTTGTTCCTCAAGGTACCCTAGCTGAAAAGATAAGAGCTGGCGGATCAGGACTTGGTGCTGTAATAACTGCAACAGGTGTTGGAACAACTGTAGAGGACGGTAAGGACAAGATTACTATAGACGGTAAGGAATACCTTATAGAACTTCCTTTAAGGGCTGATATGTCAATATTAAAAGGTACCATAGTAGATGAATCTGGAAATATATTTTATAGAGGTACAACAAAAAACTTTAATCCAGTTATGGCTATGGCTTCAGATATTGTTATTGTAGAAGCAAGTAAAGTAGTTAAACTAGGCGACTTAGACGCTGAAAACGTTCATACCCCTAGTGTACTTGTAGACTATGTTATAAAGGAGTTGGCGTAAATGATCCAAGATGCCTTAATAGCTAAACAAATTATTGCTAAAAGAGTAGCTAAAGAAATGAAAGATGGTCAGCTTGTAAATCTTGGTGTAGGACTACCTACTATGGTAGCTAATTATATTCCAGAGGATGTTCATGTTCTATTACAATCTGAAAATGGAATGATTGGAATGGGTGAATCTCCTGAAAGTGGTCTGGAAGATAAGGATATCGTAAATGCTGGAGGCCAATGTGTAACCATCCTTCCAAAGGGTTGTTTTTTCGATAGTTCATTTTCATTTGCATTGATAAGAGGTGGACATGTTGATGTTACAGTTCTTGGAGCATTAGAAGTGGATGAAAAAGGAAACCTGGCTAACTGGATAATACCAGGTAAAAAGGTTCCTGGAATGGGTGGTGCTATGGATCTTGTCACTGGAGCTAAAAAGGTTATAGTAGCTATGCAACATACTGGAAAAGGTAATCCTAAAATACTTAAAGAATGTAGATTACCTCTAACTGCAAAGTCTGTAGTTAACATGATAGTTACAGAATTTTGTGTTCTAGAGGTAACTGAAGACGGTTTAATTCTTACAGAAATACAAAAGGATACAACCTTAGATGAGATAAGATCTTTTACAGAAGCTGACTTTACTGTGTCTAAAGACTTAAAGATAATGGATGAAAATTAAATATATTATTTTGGAGGTATCATATAATGAATAAGGGTTGTAAATATGGAACACATAGGGTTATAGAACCTAAAGGGGTTCTAACTCAAGCTGCACAAAAGATTGACAATGATATGAAAATATACTCAAATGAAATTCTAGTAGATGTTCAGTCTTTAAATATAGATTCTGCAAGTTTCACTCAAATTGAGAAAGAAGCTAATAATGACATAGAGAAAATAAAAGCTAAAATAATAGAAATTGTTAATCAAAGAGGTAAGATGCAAAACCCCGTTACAGGTTCTGGTGGAATGTTTATTGGTACTGTATCTGAAATTGGAGAAGATTTAAAAGACATAGATATAAAAGTCGGGGATAAAATTGCTTCTCTTGTATCCCTATCTTTAACACCTTTAAAAATTGAAGAAATAATAGCAGTTCATAAAGACATAGATAGAGTAGATATAAAAGGTCAAGCTATACTGTTTGAAAGTGGTCTTTATGCTAAGCTTCCGGAAGACTTGCCTGAAAACTTAGCATTAGCTGCTTTAGATGTCGCAGGAGCACCAGCTCAAATTGCAAAACTTGTAAAGCCAGGTCAAAGCATTTTAATTGTTGGAGCTGCTGGAAAGTCAGGTATGCTATGCTGTTATGAAGCAATGAAAAGAGTTGGACCAACAGGTAGGGTAATAGCTATGGATAGAGAAGGTTCAGAGGTTGAGAACCTATTAAAGTGGGGACTTTGTCATAACGTAATTGCTACAGATGCAACAAAACCTATAGAAGTTCTAAATAAAACCTTAGAAGCTAATAATGGTAAAGAGGTAGATATCTCAGTTAATTGCGTAAACGTAGCAAATACTGAAATGTCATGTATATTACCCGTTAGAGATGAGGGTATTGTGTATTTCTTCTCCATGGCTACAAGCTTTACAAAAGCAGCTTTAGGAGCTGAAGGTGCTGGTAAAGATATTACTATGATAGTTGGAAATGGTTATACAAAAGGTCATGCTGAAATAACTCTATCTGAGCTTAGAGAAAGTAAAATCTTAAGAGAAATATTTACTAAGTTGTATGTCTAAAATGTGACAGTATGTTGCCACCTCTAAAGGGTAACGGTTAAGCATAAAGCATTATTTGTATTAAATAAAATTTTTTATAAAAATCTTAAAATAACACTAGGAGGTTTTTAAAAGTGAAGGTAAATAGACGCTTTGAATTATTTAAGGATATCCCTGATGAATTATGGAATGACTGGAAGTGGCAACTTAAAAACAGAATAGAGACCTTAGAAGAGCTAAAGAAATACATACCACTTACACCTGAAGAAGAAGAAGGGGTGAAAAAGTGTCTAGGTTCATTAAGAATGGCTATAACCCCTTATTACCTAAGCCTTATAGATCCTAATGATCCTAATGATCCAATAAGAAAACAAGCTATACCCACTGGAGCTGAAGTTCATAGATCTGATGCAGATTTATTAGATCCACTAAGCGAGGATGAAGACTCTCCAGTACCTGGGCTTACTCATAGATACCCTGATCGTGTACTTCTTCTTATTACTGACCAATGCTCTATGTATTGCAGACACTGCACAAGAAGAAGATTTGCAGGTCAAAATGATAAGTCATTACCTATGGATCAAATAGATAAGGCTATAGACTATATTAGAGATACTCCAAAGGTACGTGATGTTCTATTATCTGGTGGAGATGCGCTTTTAATATCAGATGAAAACCTTGAATATATAATAAAAAGGTTAAGAGAAATTCCTCATGTAGAAATTATAAGAATAGGATCAAGAATCCCTGTAGTTCTACCTCAAAGAATTACAGATGATCTTGTTAATATGCTAAAAAAATATCATCCTATTTGGTTAAATACTCACTTTAATCATTCAAATGAAATTACAGAGGAGTCTACAGCCGCTTGTGCTAAGATGGCAAATGTCGGAATACCTTTAGGTAATCAATCTGTTCTACTTAGAGGTGTAAATGACTGTGTACATGTTATGAAACAATTGGTTCAAGACCTAGTTAAAATAAGAGTTAGGCCATACTATATATATCAATGTGATCTATCTATGGGACTTGAGCATTTTAGAACACCTGTATCAAAAGGAATTGAAATTATAGAAGGATTAAGAGGTCATACCTCTGGATATTGCGTACCAACCTTCGTTGTAGATGCACCAGGGGGTGGTGGAAAGACACCTGTAATGCCTAATTATGTAATATCTCAATCACCAAACAAGGTTATATTAAGAAATTTTGAAGGTGTTATAACTACTTATACTGAACCTGAAAGTTACATTGATACTTGTAAATGTGATGTATGTAAAAATGAAAAAGCTAGTGAAAACCTAATAGGTATAGCAGGTCTAGTTCAAGGAAATGGTATTTCCTTAGAACCCGAAGGACTGCAAAGAAAGAAAAGGAATCATAGATAAACTATATAATAAATAATGTTCTTTGCTTTAGTTTTAAACTAAGGCAAAGAACACCCTTTATCATGAGTTTAGGAAGTGTTTAAATGGATGATAAACGAACTACTATAATGAGCCTTATAGAAGACTTTAAAACCCTATCTATAATAGGCATGGATAAGAATGTAGGTAAGACCACAGTGCTTAACTATATTATTCAAAACTCCATGGGACTTATAATTCCCCTTGGAATTACTTCTATAGGCCGTGATGGAGAAGGTTCAGATGTTGTAACCCTTACGAAAAAGCCTAAGATATATGTTAGAAGAGGCAGTTACATAGCTACTGTAAGACAATGTCTAGATAATAGTGACATTACTAAAGAAATAATTAATACCACAGGAATTCAAACTCCAATGGGTGAAGTAATAATAGTTAAATCATTAAGCGATGGATATGTAGATCTTGGTGGACCTTCTGTAAATTCACAGATGTCCATGATTTGTAATGACCTTTTAACCCTAGGTTGTGAAAAGGTATTAGTAGATGGCGCACTAGGTAGAAGGACCTTTGCCTCACCAAGTATAACAGAAGCTACCATTTTATCTACAGGAGCCTCTTTATCAAAAAATATGTATAGTGTTATAGAAAAAACTGCACATACAATAAGATTATTATCTATACCCGAAGAAGAAGATTCCTATATAATAGCCTTATGTAATAACACCTTAGAAACACAGAGAATAAGCATAATTTATAAGAATAAAAGCATAAAACATCTTAATACTATAACCTCTTTAGATTCAGGAAAAGATATAGTTTATAATCTTAATGAAAATGTATCCCATATTTTTATTAAAGGTATATTATCAAATAAGCTTTTACTCGATATAATTAAATCTACAGATATTTATAAAAAGGTAGTTTTTTTAGTTGAAGATGGTACAAAACTGTTTTTATCAGAAGAAGTTTATAAAAAGTTTACAGTTACTGGTGGTGAAATAAGGTGTTTGATTCCAATAAATATTCTATTTGTAACCTGTAATCCTAAATCTCCTTACGGCTATGAATTTAACAAAGACCTATTTTTAAATAAGCTAAGAGAAACTATCGACTTACCAATATTTGATGTGGAGTATAATGCTTAAATAAACTTAAAGAAGGTGAATGTAATGATTTTTTTAGACAAGAAGCAAAGGCAGCAGGTAGGATACACCTTCGTAATTGACAAGCTTGATGCTATTACACCCTTTGGTGAGGATCTAAAAAAGAATATAACTCCTTTTAAACAACAAGATAAAGAATTACTAATAGCAGAACTAAATAACATTGAAAAAATAACTACTAGTTATATGACAAAAAGAAATACTTATAGGTCAATAGAAAGACTCTTATCCAAGGTAAAAGATATCAGAAACTCAATTGTAAGATGTTCAAATCTTAATACCTTAGATGATGTCGAGCTTTTTGAAATTAAAAGTTTTTGTATGATATCTGAAGAATTGTATAACATTTATAAAGATTTTAATGACTCAATTAATATAACTGGAATAGACTTTTATGATTTAAGCGCTATCTTAAATCTACTAGACCCTGACAATAAAAAGTTACCCACATTTCAAATATATGATAGTTATTCTAAAAAATTAAAAGACATCCGAATGAATAAGAAAAAATTAGAAGATGAAATATTCTATTCTGATGATGAAGAAAATATTATTATGCTTAAAGAAAAAAGACTAAAATATGTTATTGAAGAGGATGCTGAAGAGCTAATTATAAGAATAAATTTAACTAAAAATATACACACATATGTTGATACTATAAAAAGCAATATTTATTCTATGGGTAAGTTAGACTTTCTAATTGCAAAAGGAAAATTAGCTTTAAATTATAATGCTACAAAACCTGAGATATCAGATGATATGAAAGTTACCTTCACTAATTCCTTTAACCCAGAAGTTAAACACATATTAGAATCTAAAAATACTCCCTTTACTCCAATAAACATCTCCCTTAATTCTGGAGTTGCTGTAATTACAGGTGCTAATATGGGTGGAAAAAGTGTAACACTTAAAACTATGGTCCTTAATTTACTTTTAGGACAACTAGGTTTCTTTGTTTTTGCAGATTATGCAAAGTTCCCTATATTAGACTTTATATACTTTATATCTGACGATCTTCAATCAGTATCACAGGGACTAAGTACCTTTGGTGCTGAAATAATAGAGCTTAAAAATGTAATAGAACATACTAAGATTAAAAAGGGATTTATAGCTTTAGATGAATTTGCAAGAGGCACTAACCCTAAAGAAGGATCATTTTTAGTTAGATCCTTATGTGAATATTTAAATACAACAACCTCTATTAGCGTAGTATCTACCCACTACGACAACATAGTTACAAATGACATGATTCACTACCAAGTAATGGGTCTCAAAGATGTATGTTTTGATGATTTAAAAAGAAAAATTGATCTTAATAAAACTAATTCTATTGAAATAATTCAAGAACATATGGATTACAGCCTAGAAAAGGTATCTAATACTAATAAAGTACCTAAGGATGCATTAAACATATCCATACTTTTAGGCCTTCAACCAGAAATTGTAGAAATAGCGCAAAAATATTATTATAAAAATTTAAATAATGAGGAGGAATATTATGAATAGTAAATTAAACTTAAACTTTGAAACAGTATCTAAGGCTAGGTCACACGCTAAAAATATAGCTTTAGATACACAAGAATTTATAGACTTACATACAACAGTAACTGTAGAAAGAACAGTCTGTAGACTTCTTGGTATAGATGGCATCGATAGCGTTGGTGTTCCTTTACCAAATGTAGTTGTAGATAATATAGTAAAGAACGATGCTCTTTCTTTGGGTGCTGCTTATTTTATCGGTAATGCTATGTTAAATACAGGTCTTTCACCTCAAGAAATAGCTGAGAAAGTAGCTAACGGACAGTTAGATCTAGGAACCTTAGAGTCTAAAGATCTATTTGAAATAAAGGCTACTATAATGCCTATAGCAAAAATGTATGTAGAAAAGATTAAAGCAAATAGAAATAAAAGAGAAGAGGTTCTTTCAAGGCTTGGAGATAAGAAAGGTCCATATTTATATGTAATAGTTGCTACTGGAAACATCAAAGAAGATATAACTCAAGCAGTTGCAGCTGTAAAGCAAGGTGCTGATATAATAGCTGTAATAAGAACAACAGGACAAAGCCTTTTAGATTATGTGCCTTACGGAGAAACTACTGAGGGATTCGGAGGTACCTTTGCAACGCAAGAAAACTTTAGACAAATGAGAGAAGCACTTGATGTAATCGGTGATGAAGTTGGTAGATACATAAGACTTTGTAATTATTGTTCTGGATTATGTATGCCTGAAATTGCAGCTATGGGAGCCTTAGAGAGACTAGATGTAATGTTAAATGACGCTCTTTATGGAATATTATTTAGAGATATAAACATGAAAAGGACCCTTGTAGACCAATACTTTTCACGTGTTATTAACGGCTTTGCAGGTGTAATAATAAATACTGGTGAAGATAATTATCTAACTACTTCAGATGCCTTTGAAGAAGCTCATACTGTACTTGCTTCTCAATTTATTAATGAGCAATTTGCATTAGTTGCTGGACTTCCTGAAGAACAGATGGGCTTGGGTCATGCTTTTGAAATGAATCCTGATCTTAAAAATGCCTTTTTATATGAACTAGCTCAAGCTCAAATGGCTAGAGAAATATTCCCAAGGGCACCGCTTAAATACATGCCTCCTACAAAGTTTATGACAGGAGACATATTTAAAGGTACTGTACAAAATGCACTTTTTAATATGGTAAGCGTATTAACTAATCAAAAAATCCACCTTTTAGGAATGCTTACAGAGGCCATACATACACCACTTATGTCTGACAGAGCCCTTTCAATAGACAACGCTCGCTATATATTTAATAGTATGGAAGACCTAGGTGATGAACTTGAATTTAAAAATGGCGGTAAAATGGAAGAACGAGCTAATGAAGTATTAAGTAAATCTTCTGAGCTACTATCTGAAATTGAAGGTGAAGGTTTGTTTAAAACTCTAGAAAAGGGTATGTTTGCAGGAATAAAAAGGCCAATAAATGGTGGAAAAGGTCTTGCTGGCGTATCAGAAAAATCAAAAGAATACTTTAACCCATTCATAGACTTGATGTTAGGGGGGAATAGATAATGAGTAGTGGCTTATACTCCACAGAAAAAAGAAGCACCGATACAGTTTTAGATTTAAATAAGGTAAAACCCTACGGAGATACTATGAATGATGGTAAGGTTCAACTAAGCTTTACATTACCCTTACCTGATAATGATAAAAGTGCTGAGGCTGCTAAAGTACTTGCAAGAAAGATGGGTCTTGAAGAGCCTAACGTTGCACATCATGCTGCCTTGGATAAGAACTTTACATTTTACGTAGTATATGGAACGCTAACTCATACTGTAGACTATGAATCTATTCATGTACAAACTGTAGAAGTTGATACCTTATCTATGGAAGAAGTTAATGATTATATAAAAGAAAATATACAAAGAAAGATAGTTATAATGGGTGCTAGCACTGGAACAGATGCTCACACCGTTGGAATAGATGCCATAATGAATATGAAAGGATATGCTGGTCACTATGGTTTAGAAAGATATGAGATGATAGAAGCTTATAATTTAGGTAGTCAGGTCCCTAATGAGGAATTTGTAAAAAGAGCTATTGAACTTAAGGCCGACATCCTTCTAGTATCACAAACAGTAACACAGAAAAATGTTCATATTCAAAACCTTACAGAACTTGTAGAACTTCTAGAAGCTGAAGGATTAAGAGATAAAGTCCTACTTATATGTGGTGGACCTAGAATAAGTCATGAATTAGCTAAAGAATTAGGCTATGATGCTGGCTTTGGACCTGGTAAGTATGCTGATGATGTGGCAACATTTTCAGTAACAGAAATGGTAGAAAGAAACCTTATATAACTAAATTATATTAATTCAACAAATGAGGCTGTCGCACTAAAAAATTAGTGCGACAGCTTTTTGTCTAAAAAAATAAATCTCCCACTCGAAAGAGTGGAAGATTTATAGTAAAATTAATATATGACAAAACATATTAATTTACATAAAAATTATACTGCAAATCGTGGAAATTATCAATTAAAACTTCCACTAAATATTGGGTACATGATTCCAAATAATAATTCGGTGCGTTTGCTAAGTCAGTTTGTAGAGGAGATGGATTAAACAGATTTATATTTGACTTATTCCCGATTAAGGGGAAATCAGGCTACGCCTCGTCAGATGTTGAAGATTGTACTTTATTCTTACATGAATCATAGCTATTCTTCTAGGGAAATGGAAACCTCCTGCAAAAGAGATGTGAATTTTATGTACCTTTTAGAAGGGTCACAAGTACCAGATCATTCTACCTTTGCAAGGTTTCGTAGTCTTCACTTTGCTCCCTGTTCAGAAACAATTATGGCTGAAATGACAAATTTTCTTTACGAGATTGGAGAAATATTAGGAGATTCTATATTTATTGATGGTACAAAGATAGAGGCATGCGGATTGCTCACCCTATTCTGGACATTTCCTAACGAATGCTAACTAATTTATAGATTCCCTTATAAATTGATTTGGAATTATATAGCTTAAGCTCCCATGGATTCTTTCTTCATTATAGAATTTTATATATCCATAAATAAGTCTGTATCCATCAGTGAAGTTTTTAATTTCATTCCAAGCTATACATGCCTTAGAAAGTAAGGAATTAAAAGATTCTATATGTGCATTATAGTTAGGTGAATTTACAGGAATACGCTCATGATATATATTGTTAACCTTATATAAATGTTCAAATTTAACGGAAGTAAATTGTGGACCATTATCACTCATAGAGAATTAGATTTGAGGTAGCTCCATTCTCTATGAGTACCCTTTTTATTGCAGTAATTGCATCATCAGTGGTGGCAGTTTTAGTTATTTCTCTCCCCACAATTTTTCTAGAACAAACATCAATAATATCTGTGAGCATTATAAATTGCCCATTTAATGCTTTAACATATTTTATATCTATTTGCCATAGCTGATTTATAGCTGTTATGTTTCTTGCAACGGCAAGATGACCTTGTTTAGTATGTTTTACATATGGTAGAAGCAATCCTATCTTATTAGCTAATCTGTATACCTTTTTAGCATTTATATGTAGCCCATGATTTCGGCGGATAATTTGAGTGATTTTTTTATAACCATAAAATGGAGTCTTTTTACACGCTTTATGTAAAAGAGTTTCAATGACAGAATCATCCACAATACAATTGTTTATCCCATATGAAAATCCAGGGAAGGGTCTGCCTACTTTAGAATTTGAATCATCATCATTTTTTATTACTTTTTTCTTTGGATAAAAAGCTGATCTTGATATTTGAAGCAACATACATGCTCTAGATATTTTAAGTCCCTTTTGAGTATATTCTTTAGCTAAAACTAGTTTGTCTTCTACCGTAGGTAATTCTTTTTTTTTAATAAATCCTGAAGCATATCAAGTTCTAATTCTTTCTTACCAACGAGTTCCTTCAGTTTACGATTTTCTTCTTCTAAGGCTCTTTCCTTAACACTTGGTTGATAATCTTTTGGTTCTGTCGCATTAATTATATCAAGCTGTCGCTTAAAGGTGGATAGTGTTGATGAGGATAATTCATACTTCTTGCAAACCTGAGCATGAGTAAACCCATTATTTAATTCTTCAATAATCTTTATTTTATCATCTAATGTAAACTTTCTTCTTGCCATATTTCTAACCTTCATCTTATAATCTTATATTAACATGCTCGTTAGAAACTGTCGAAGACTGTTATGGGGTTAGAATGCCTTCTATATGGGATACCAAACAAAGAATTCAATAACCAACTAGAAATTCTAGATCAGTTCCTGCCAGGTCAACTGAATTGCCCGATGAATGCAGGTTAATTTATAGCTATAAGAAGTGCCTCAAAAAATGATATCCCCATCTTAACACCATGGTGGACGTATTGCTAAATATCATCTTTTGAAGCACTTACAGAATCTAGTTCAAATCACGTTTCATATTACGAAAGCTACCAATTATACACGGTACTACAATCCAGATAAGTATCGAACAAATGTATTGTGTACCTGAAACACCTGTAGCACCGGCAATAAATAGCGAAGAAGAGTGTTCAAGCGAAAACCACTTCAAATACGATCCGATAACTGGTAATTGAGATACAATTACCGTTATTGGAGGCACAACAAAATACAAGCCGATTGCGATTGTAATTTCTTGAGTGGCCATAGCCATGGAGAAACCAAATAGCATATTAACAAGTAAAGGTAACGCCAAAAGAACTACAGAGTATATGGGTTCAGACCAAGAAATAGAATAAGAGTAGATTCCGCTTGCTATTATCGACGCTATCGCAGAAAGTGCATATAGAGTAATTATAGTTCCAAGAAAAAAAACAAGTAGGATAATAAACTTTGCTAGAATTACTTTATTTCTTTGTGGAACAAAAGTGTATGTAACTACTGCAGTGCCTCGTGTCCATTCTTCGCAAATAAGCAATATGAATATTATGGCCAATAGCGTAGAAGCCGGGCTAGATATTGCGATAAATGGATCTGTCCATGAGGCGGCATTTTTGAATCTAAAAATACTTACTATAAACATAGCTAATGTTAAAAAAGCCGTTGTCCCAATAATGATCTTTGCAACTTGTGTGTCTGTTGCTTTTCTGGCCTCTGCTTTAACAATACTGGATAAGCGTATACAATTAGTGTCTTTATTTAATAATATATCAGTTTTCATAAGCACCTCTTCTATAAAATTGTTCAGTGTATTTAATATAAATTTCTTCCAAGTCGTTGCCCTCTGCAAGTAATTCTTTCAATGGCTTGTCAGCAAGAATCTTTCCTCCGCAAATCATCACAACATGGTCGGCAATCTTTTGAACCTCGGATAATAAATGAGAACTTAAAAGTACTGTTCCCCCATCATCAACGAACTTTCTAAGTATAGACCGAATCCAGCGAATACCATGAGGATCAAGTCCATTCACTGGCTCATCAAGAATAAGTATCTTTGGATTTGCCAATAATGCTTGAGCTATACATAGTCTCTGACGCATACCAAGCGAATATGATTTAATTTTTCTTTTGCCTTCAAGTGGCGTCAATCCGCATTCTTCAAGAACCTGTTCTATCCGAGAGTCTGGAACTCCATTGATGGTTGAAGCTATCTTGAGCGTTGAGTAACCGCTGCGGCCAGGATGAAGACTCGAGGCATCTAGTACAACTCCAATCGAACGACTCGGATTTTTTAGGTTATTATATTTAGTCCCAAAGACAGTAGTAGTCCCAGAAGTCGGCGTTGTCAACCCCACAATGCAGCGTAAGGTAGTAGACTTTCCTGCCCCATTTGGACCTACGAATCCAGTAATTGTTCCTGGTTTTATCGAAAACGATACATCATTGATTGCAACAAGTGACTTATACTTCTTTGTTAGGTGAAATATTTCAATCATTTTTTCTCCTCCCTATTAATGGTAGTGTCAAGTTTGACGCCCATATTAATCTTTTAAAATTTTATTTACAATGCTAAAATGCTTCGGCGAAACGTAATGTACTATCTGTCCCTGAGTTTCCTCCCTATCGGCAGTGATGTCGGAGCATTGTTTTGTCATGCAGTCAAGGTAATGCCGACCTGCCAACGTCCTGCTGCATGTAGATGATGTCGCTGTGCGCGACCAAAACGTGGTATACATGTTACAAAATGTAAGTTCTAAGTGAACGCCTGTTTAGCATATACAAGGAAAAATATCTTTAAGATTTTTTTATCCATAAATAGTACAAAAGCAACGCTATAATCACAGTAACCAGACCGCCAATGCCCCTAGCAAGCCAAACGTTTATCTCTGTCTTTTCCAATATTTCTTTTACAAACGAACCAACTCCTACTGATACTACTAATAAAACAATCTTTTTTATCATGCTCTCCCCCCACTTCCATTATCTATAACTAGTTTTCATAAACTAAAACACATTTTCCAAATCGGCTAAAATTAAAAAAAGAACGTCGTATAAAATCTCTGCCTTGGATTAGTTTATACTCTTGATCAATGATTGGCCCTATCCCCGTTCTACTCTGAAGTCTTATAGCTCTTTCTAAATCCTCTGTTGATCCCAAACAATTTCCTAATAATGATACGTTTTTTACTATGCTTTGAGCTAAAGCACCCCTGACTATAGGCTCTGCGTTATTTGGTGTATCGATCGATAGCAATGGGTGCTGATCCCGCATTCCACAAGTGATATAAGTGCCACCGGTTTTAATGTACTTTAATGCATGACCAACATTCATATCAAAAAATGGATCGAATGCGTGCGTAAACTTATGTCTGAAAACGTCATTTAGTGCAATATTGTTGCCAATCCGTTCTACACGTGCAGGATATATTCTTTGCATTTCCGATTCATTCCAATCAGTTGTTGAGAGACAAAGTGGGTTAAAGCCATAAGAGATTAATTGCTGAATAATGAATAGTGATGTTGCTGATCGCGCACTAAGTACTAACGGAGTCCCGCCGTCAACAAGTATCCCTGATCTCCTTATCATACCTGAAGCAGTTTGAGATCCCAATGAAAAACATGCAGCCTCTATATTGCTTAATGTTTTTGATACTTTTATTAATTTTTTACTATGAAGACGCAACCACCCTAATGATGCAAAATTCGTAGCCACACCAGGCAATACTCCCTTCATTCCACTCTCAGGGTATGAACAGTTAGACATAACTCGATCTCCAACTTGAAAATCACATACATCCGCGCCGATGGCAATGACATCCGCACTAAATTCTGAACCAAAAGGAACAAACAAACGATCTGAGTTTTTAATTTGATCGTAATTTGCTAGCAACAAGGATTTGTCACGGTAATTGCATGAAAAAGCATTTACCCTTAGAAGTACATACTCACGATTATTAGGCTCTTCAGAATCGAAAGCAGATTGTTCTAGTTCTACCGCTCCAAGTACTACTTGTACTGGGCCAAACTCAACTGTGCCTAAATCTTTATAGTCTATTGACTCTTTCTTGTTTGGATTAATTGCTACTAAACACTGCATGTGTTGTCCCTCCTAAATAACATTTGTTGATACGCATTTGAACTTAGATTTAATGGAAACCAAGATAAGTTGCCGCTATTAAAAATTTGTAATAAGAGAGCAGCTTCGGCTACACCACTCCACCCAAGAAAATATCCCAGAAGGTAGTCTCTATTTTTCTCACCAGTATAAAATCCATTTTTATTAGCTAGTTCCAACACGTTTTCCCAATATTGATTTGCTAGAGATAGATACCATTGTTCTCCTGAAGTAGCGTATGTGAATAACAGAGATTGTAGCACCCCAGCAGCTCCGTGACAAATAGATAAATCTATAGGTCCGGTTTTTGGTAGTAATGTTGCTTTGTTAGCTACTTCATAAAGATTCGGTTTTTCATTTAATATACTTGCCATTTCAGATAGCACCATTAACAAACCGGCATTTCCATTGCACCAACCTGTTGGATTTGAAGAGTATTGCATAGTTTCTTTGAAAAGCCCTGTGGATTTCTCCACATTTTTTAGTGCGTATGACAATCTAAACTGTGCCCATATTGCCCCCAGATTTCCGTGTGCTATTCCATATTTAGAAAATTCAAAAGCTGTGGCCTTAGAAAACATACTATCAATTATTTCTAATATATTGCTTGACGTATCAGGGAACGTTGCCAACAAGAGACCAATACCCATTGGCCCCATGTATACATCGCCAAGTGGGATATTCTCTGATTGAATACTCGCTATAACTTGTTCCGTTTTTTCCAAGCGACCCTTCTTGTGATTAAATATATAATCGAATGAACTGGCTCCTGAAATTACTGATATTGACTGAGAAAATTGTGTTGATAGTTCATCAGATAATGATGTTAGACCTCGTTTTGATTGCTCAAAAAGCTTGAAATAAATATCTCGATTTTGAGCCTTTCCATATTCAGCGAGACGCTCAAATAGGAATAAAGTACCTCCCGTATCATGCAAGGAAATAAAATTAGTAGAATCATAAGATATGGCACAATCTCCATATACTCCACCCAACCATCCTGTCTCGGCTTTTTCTGTTTCAGTAGTAATTGCTAAAGCTTGTATCAGATCAATTAATGGGTATGGGTTGTCTTTTGTTACCTGTCTCAGCATTCTGGAAAAAAACGGTGATTGATAACCCAAATCGTTCACCTTTGTATATTTTGCTTCGTGTATCCTAATTTCAGAATAACTTTCCGCAATTAATCGCTTGTCAAGTGTCAATCTTTCTTCTGAGAGTTTTTCTAACGAATTGATTGCATTATTTGCCGGAGATATATCGAATACACTATTTGAGACAAACTTTCCAGAACACATGCACGTATCATTTGCCTTTATATAGAAATAAGGAATGTCTCCATTCTTTATAGAACTTAACTCCTCCATGAGTATATTGTTGGCTATTTCTGCATTTCTAACTAATTTAGATGGCTTCAAGTAATTAAGTATTTGATTTATTGCTGTATCATCAATTAGATTTTCAGGGAATAGGCACGCATCAAGGATGAATGCATATTGAACTGTTGGTCGTACAATTACTCTAACCAAGCACTGAATATCTGATAACATAGAGCAAACTTCCTTTCTTTTACTTACTATCTTCTTATATCCCTCAGTATATCCATCAAGAAAATGAGGTTGGAATGGAAGTGGGTCAATCAATTGATCACCGACTAATTTGATTGGCAAAGAGGGTCGAGTAATATTGATCTTTTCTTTAGCTATATCAATGGCATCAGTACCAAGATTTTTAATAGTAAATATCTTTTCGTTAGTTTCTTGTGGATATGGAGTATTAATAGCACCAATTAATATTTGATGTGGGATTGTTGGGAGTTTAGCCGGGAGTATTGATGTGGCTACAACAGAACTAAAGAGAGCATCCTCCATTAGCTCATGAAGCGAATTACTCGGTCGATAAAATGCTGGTCTTAGACTAGTCTCTAAATCAACAAAATATGGCGATGTTCCTTTAAAAATAACATTTTCATCATGTAAGTCTGTTGCCCCAAGACAGCTGAATACCGCTGCACATAGGCCTAAGTTGTAATAGGCCTCACAAGCCTCCGTTTGCTCTATTGGTGATTGTTGTACAAAACCTTGCCATCCATATTCTCCTTTATTAACTGTTGGAGCAACTGGTGACATTAGTGGTAAAGCATCAAACTTTAGAATATCGGTAAAAATACTATTTATTATAATATCAAGTTCTAATGATCGAGGTTTGTATATAACCTTTTTTGAAGGTTCAAACTCAAAGCAAAGAACGACTTTTGAACCATTATGCGGATCAGAATCAAGTGGAGATATAGTCTGTAGTTTTGAGCCTCTATCAACCAAATGGTGATCGCAAAGTAATATTATATCTTGACTGAAATTACCACATGCTTCTTCAATATAAGCACAGGTGTTTTTTACCGACTGTGTTACCATTTTGCTCAAGCAGTCATATTGTGAAAACCATTTTTTTATCAGATTCTTATCAATTAAGTTGACATATAAATCAAACGCTTCTGACGACGAGAGATCAGCGGGTAGTGGCAAACTCCTACCATATTTATGGAACTCATATACAAATGTTTTTTGACAGAGTCTCCAAACATGATACTCCAATAGTTTACGTAAAACATCTGTGATTATCTCCTCATCATATGACACTATGTTTTGCCTGGAAAGTCGTTTTTTTGCCTTGTCATGAGCATTGCTTATTTCTTCAGAAAAAACGTTTTCTACAGCATCAACTAATTTTTGTACAATTAAATTCATAGTTATTAACTCCTTTTAAGTTCTGTATTAAATAGTTTCGCATACAGTCCCTCTGTCGCGACTAATTCTTCGTGAACTCCAAGCTGTGCAATACAACCGTTTTGCAGAACAACAATACGATTAGCATTGAGAACTGTCGCGAACCTATGCGCTATGACAATTTTTGTGCATTTAAGTCTCGCCAATTCTTCATATACTTGTGATTGTGAAATGTTATCAAGTGATGAAGTCGCTTCGTCCATTATTAGTAGTTTTGGAGCTTGAAGCAAAACCCTTGCAACTACAATACGTTGCCTTTGACCACCTGAGAGGTTGGCTCCCATTTCTGAAATCATGGTATTATAACCCATAGGGAAACTATTTATGAAATTCAAAAATGAAAGTGAGTCACAAAAGGCACGAATTTCGCTGTCAGTACGCTTACATCCAAGTCTGAGGTTCTCCATTATTGTTCGATTGTGCAAGTATGCCTCTTGTGGAATATAGCTAATAGATTCTCGTAATAAATCAAGATTGTAATCATTATACTCAATGCCACCAAAGTATATGTGTCCACTGGTAGGCTCAAATAAGCTACTTATTAGTTTTCCTAAAGTGGTTTTTCCTGACCCGGATAGACCAACAAGAGCAATAGTCTCACCATCAGCAATATCTAGAGTGACGTTATTGACAGCCGGAACGCTGTCCGGAGTATACTTGAAAGTGACGTTTTCAATGGTTACTGCCCCAGAAGGCATTTCAAGCGAAGTGCCATTAGAGCGTTCAATAGGATATTCAAATATATCTTCAGCTAGTTCGATATAACGAACCGCTACAAGACTATCGACTAATACTGAAAACACCGAATTGGCAAAAGAGAATAATAGTGATACAACTGATTGAATCGCTATTGATTGTCCAAGTGTAATTATACCCTTTTCCGCCATATACAAACTTATAACGAGAATGAAAAGCGGTGAAAACACTTGTATTCCCGACAATGTGGATCCTATTATTCCTTGCTGGATGCGCATTCTGCGACTTACAGCATTCAACACTTTTTTGAAGCATATCTCCCAGTCATTTATATAAGATTGAACATATCCACCTAACTTTACACTGTTTATTGAAACAATAGCATCTAGTTGTATACTTTGCGACTTACTTCCTTCATGTAGTTCTATATCTGTTGCCGAGCTCACAAAAGGTTGAGCAATAATGAGAAATGCTAAAGTAGTCAAAGTAAAAAGTAAGACGACAAATCCAAGTAGCGGTGAGGTCCAAAAGACATAGCACAATATTGCAACACCACTTACCAAATCAAGAAAAGCTTGTATAAGTCTTGTTCCTAGTACATCTTGTATCCTAGTAAGAGAATTAAGTCGATAAACAATTTCTCCTGGGGCACGTACCGTAAAATATTTTGCTGGAAGTGTCAACACTCTCGTAAACGCACCACTCAGGAGATGCCAGCTAAATCGATAAATCATCTTTATAGAGACTTGAATTCTTAGAAAAGTAACTCCTATCATAACAATAGTTGCGATGATGAGCGCTCCAAGTGTCGCTATAAAAGATATAGAGTTATCGAAACCATAGTCAATAAAATGTTGAGTAAGTACTGGCACTGCAAGTGTAATTCCAACTAAAGCAATACTAGCTAAAGCTACCTTTAAGTAGAGTCCTCTCATCTGAGATGGCCAAATAAACCTTTTCTTCCAACGAGAAAGTCTGCTAATTCGAAGTTTTTCAAAATCCTTTCTGGGCCTTGCATCAACTATATACCCGCTAAAGTTCTTTATGAACTCTGCTTGAGATATTGTCATCCTTCCTACTGATGGATCCATGATAACTACTTCTCGTTCGTTATAAGATTCAACACAAATGTAATGGGATTCTTTCCAGTAAGCTATAACTGGAAAGTTAATTATTGTGAAAGCCTTTATATCTTTAATACGATAAGTTTTTGCATCTGTTTTAAAATGCGAAAGCAGATCTTTTATTTGTTGCAATCCAAGACCATCTCTGCCAGGTTCTCTAACTTGTCTGAGCTCTGTTAGTGAAACTTGATAATCATAAGCCTCCAAGATTGTTCTAACACAACATAATCCACACTCAGTTTGAGCTAACTGCAAAGTCGGCTTAAGCCTTCTTTTCCGTATTGCCATAATTAATTACCTAGAGTTAGGGGGGAAGCTTTAATTGTCGGATCAAGAGATCGGCAAAGATGCAACAAAGCACCAGCTTTCCCAGCCATCAATCCGGGGCTTAACGGATAACGGCCTTTTCCATTTTTGAAGTAGTTAAAAATGTATTCCGGAGAACAAAAATTAGTATCCAGTTTGGATAGAATTTCAGATGTTTGATTTGGAAAAGATTGTCCCACATACTGAAGTGCTTCAACTATTCCTAAGCTGCCATGGCAGATAATTGGGATACAAGAAAGCGGAATTAGTTTAAGCTGATTTATTAAATTTATTACGGATTCCTGAGGTAGACAATTGGCTTTGTAAGCTTCATAATATGCTATTAGCAAACCCGATAAGCCATTACACCAAGAAGATGATACTTTATTGATGCCTCCACAGTATATCTGTATGAATCCATCATCATTAGTGTATTTATTCCTGATAATCGAATCAATCTCTAAAATTAGCTCCTCAATTTCTCTGGAAGTCTGTCTTTGAGCGATCGAGGCAAAAAACCACAGCATATGAGCAAATCCATGAGCCAATCCTGATGTTGTCTTAAAGTTATTAGAATTGATTTTTGTATATGCTAATGAAACACACTGATTAATGGCATCTTGGTCTAATATCCAATCCTTTTGTGTGCGATATCTCATAATGATTGAAGCGCTTGGTCCCATAATCATGTCAAAAAACTCTGTATCCTTCACTGTCAAAGGGTTAGGTAATAATGACCAAGAATTAACAGCCACTTCTCACCATCGTTTGTTCCCTGTTAAGTCGCTTGCTGCACATAATGCCCATAGTAATCCTGAAACACCAGAAAATGCGCCAATTCCTGACATAAGAACATTGCGAAGTTCAAATGTTTTTGATTCAAGTATTTGTACTGACCTTTCAAATACTTCGGAAGCTACTTCTATTGCCTTTTCATCGGATAAAACTCTACCTGCTGCCGCCAATGCAAGAGCAGACCCAACCCTACCAGCATACAGATCGTACCCTAAGACACCAGGTGTCCAACCTGAATTCCCAAAACGCACAACCGGTCCTATCCAGGTTTTCGGCAAATGATTATACCGGTCATCAAAAATTGACTCAATCAATGAGTTTGAAAACCACCTAATTATTTCTTTTAGATTAGAAGTCTGTGTGTTATTGAGTGTACTCAAATCTTCCATTTGAAAATTTTTAGATTCAACAGCACTCATTTCTTCAAAATCTAGCTTACCCTCAGCATGTGGATCTTCCAATTTGGCTAAGAAAGCTAGTCGTATTAACTCAATTTGTCTAGTCAAATCTCTTTCGATTAGGCGTTCCATCTTCGAAAGGAACTCTGATTTGGGGCTTAATGCAACTTTAGAGATAATTTTATCTTCGCTAAATAATTCCGTACTATCAAACCTTATGGAGAAATATGGTACATCTCCATTCCATAGCTGTCTACATTCGGATATAGTTATATTTGGATCACTTGATGTACCCAATATTCCAATACGCGTCAATAAAGCATGTGCAATATCTATGTTTTTTGAGGGTTCCGCATCAACTAAACATCTCAAAAGTTGTTCATATCTATATGTCATATTATGTATATATCGAAGTTTCACATTACGGAAGGATTCAAGCACTGCCTTGACAAACCTATCTTTTTGTCTAAACATTTGCTTAAATAAATCAGCAAAACCATCAACTATTTGGTCACATCTCGAATATACAAAAGACTCTAATTCCTTGTCTCTCGATAGCTTGTTATCAATGTTCTGCTTCTTCCATACGACTTTGATGTTTGAGGAAAAACCATCAATAATATTAAAAATCTTGAAAGGGATCTCACTGTTTTCATCACGGGTACCAGTGAAACCAACATCTACTGAGCCACTATTTGTTTTTGAGCTTAAGATTATTGGGAGTACGCCTGTACCGTAGACTGATGTTTCTAAAGCACGATAGGCGCTCTTTTTTGACTCGGGAATTCCCTTACGAACACGTGGGGGATGAAATAAAGTTTCAAGGTCTATGGGCAACGGACCTTCATTTGTCCATAATATATTGCTACAATGCATATCTGTAGCATTTAGAAAATACATTAAACACGCCAATCTACCAGCCTGAAACATATCGCACTCCTTATTTTCACTCTCAATAAATGACGTAAAGCCATAGTTGCCATAATCAATAACTCTTAGTGAGAGCATTTTGGGATGAATAAAACTGTTAAGTTCATGGACAAGATTTGCATACGCAAGCTCGCCCGAAACCGAACGTGGCTTTAAAACCACTTTTTTACCACATTCGAAGGTAATAATTGTTACAGCAGATCCATTGTTATGTGTGTCTCCATCTGCCTTCATCGAAACAATAAGGCTGGCATGCGATATGTCGAATTCCGCCTCTAATTCCGAACGATGTTCTTGCGTCAATCTTACAGCATCTTTGATTGCATTCATTTTATTCTTCAATAAATTGTTGCATCTTCCCCAAGCAACTGCATAAGTACTTGAGAATTCTCTAAACCCCGAACTCATTAACTCATGAGTATAGTACTTATAAATATCTCCTGGACTTCCATAATGCCCTGGTATTGTCTTAATGTGTTCAGCAAAACACCTTATTAAATATGAAAATGCTAGTTGCGAGAGAAGCTCGCAACTATCTTTTCTGAAGGCTTGTAAGTCAAGAATGTATTTGTTAAGCTCAGTATTCCAGACGCTATCCCATATATTTCTCGCAATTATCATGCAAGGATTGTGATATGGATACAATTCTTGATTTTCGTTGAGTTCTGCATTCTTTATATAGTCTGAACAATACACGGGTAAACAACTTACACTATCTAGAAGTGGGGTAATATATTCCTCAAAATCCGAATGCATAAGTTCAGGATAAAGTTTCTTCATGTATGTGATCATAATAATCCTCCACTTTCTAACAAGCTCTCGTGCAAACAGTTGATGGACATGTATTATTTGAAATATATGCACTTATTACTGAAAGGACGACAAGTGGAGTTCCGCCACCAGCAACTTCATCATTTGTCAGTTCAATCATATCTGATTCCAAATATTTCCCAAGTTCAAGTTCATTTTCATTATCCATTTTCATTTTTCTTACCTCCTAATATTCACTAATTGATTACTTACACCATGCCATGCATTCATGACTAATACTACACCAACCACCATCATTTCCCCAATAGTCGCTGAGGGAAAATGTATTTGTGGTACATGCACCAAATACATCATCATCGAATGATTGGTCTTGTACTTCTTCAAGCCAAGTGACTTGCTCTGCTTGTACTACATCTTGACTGTTCTTCATTTTATACCATCCACCTTTCATTTATATAATTTCTCGAAATCTTTAAGCCTTGTTTTTACTGGCTTCTAGATTTCTTTTTATAAACCCCCCCTTTTTACCAATAACACTTGATAAAGTATTCGAAAAATGCGGCGCTGCGCGCTCTTATTTATAATATATTTTTGGATAGGAGGAGATTCTATGCAACTTGTTAATACTGCTTGTCCCATCTCTTAAAACTTTGTTGTTACTAATCTTCGCAAATATTATCCGAATCCTAATGTGATCGCTCACCCTACTTGGGATATCATCGACCACTTCTGGAACCTTGATCTTTCTTATACCGATGCTCGGTTAAGAAACAAATATTGTTTTTATGGCTTTAAGCTAAAATTTCAATATAAAGAATAATCTAACAATATCATAACGCAACTTTACATAAATGTCAATTATTTTCATATGGTTTTTTTACAAATATCGGATACAGCCGCATAGCCATCAAGCTAAGAGAATTCTATAAAAATAAAGCCCCCCATTTGTAAAAATATTACAGTTTGAAAGATAATAAAAACACATCAATGGGGGGGAACTTACAAATGCAGGTTATTGAATAACTAATTTTTCCAGATATCCTATCTAGAAAATATCTTTTAAATTATACATTCCAAGGATATTTTCTAGTCTTTATTCCTTGCTGTTTTTTATTAAATTCATCTATTAAATATAATAATAAGACCCATTTGATGTAGCGTTCATATCGAATTTTACCATAAAGTCGTGGGTTTTCTAAGTTATATAATCCTTTTAAAACAGAAAATAATTGCTCTATTTTTAATCTGTTTTTATATAATCTTATTTCTATTGGGGATTGAATAAATAAAGCATTTTCATATCTAACATCAACAAATGACTCAATATTTTTAGATCTACGCATATTTACATCAGTTAATAAATTTATATCTATTTCATTAACAATGCCAAACCACTTTTTATCATCATAAGCGGCATCTGCAATTATTAAAAATGAATTATACGTTTTAGATTCATATAATAAATCCAAAACTTGATTATCATAAACATTAGCTGTTGTTAAATCAAAAACTAAAGGCATTATAATATCGGTAATTGTTGCAATACAGTGTAATTTATAACCTTTGTAGTAGCAAAGGCGAGTAACCTTGCCGTATTTAGCTTCGCTATCATATTTTGAACTTATTAAAGCAGTTCCATCTATTGCACATAATCTAGTTTCAGGATTGATAAGTTCAACAAACATAGCATAAATGCCATAATATATATGTTTTTCTAGACATTTAGCTCTTAATGAAAAAGTAGAATAATCTGGTAACTGCTTAAGATTTATTATAGATTGAAATACATAATCTTGTTTTATGATTGATTCCATATAAACGTGGTACCGAATTACTTTCCGATATGTTTGGCATAAATTTAAGCCAAGGCACAATGATTAATTTTAATGATTACTGCCATGAAAATTTGAAATCTGTTGAAGAAAATATAAAAAACTCAATAATTAATTCTCAAGGTGCTATACACTTTGATGAAACAGGAATATCTATAGATAAAAAGCGTCAATGGTTACATGTTGCTTCAAATAATAAATATACTTATTATGAAGCACATCAAGAACGTGGCAAAGAGGCTGTTGATGCTATAAATATTCTATCTAACTTTAATGGAACCGCAGTCCATGATTGCTGGAAAACATACCACCAATACTCTAATTGTGACCATGCTTTATGCAATGCTCATATATTAAGAGAATTAAATGGTAGATCTGAGTTAGAAAAACAAAAGTGGGCAGAACCAATGAAAAACCTATTAATATAAATAAAAAAAGAAGTAGATTTATCTTGGAATACAGCCAATGCTTTAACCTTAGATAAAATCGAAGCCTTTGAAAATAGATATGCTCAAATATTAGAAGATGGATTCAATGAAGATTATATTATAAATATAGAATCATACTCCGAAAAGAAAGCAAAGAAAAGCACTAGACTTAATTTATTAAATAGATTAAGCGGCTACAAAAATCAAATACTTGCTTTTATGTATGACTTTGATATACCTTTTGATAATAATCTTGCAGAACGTGATTTGCGAATGACTAAGGTTAAACAAAAAATCTCTGGTACATTTAGGAGTAAAGATGGTGCAAAAGCATTTACTAGAATTCGTGGATATGTATCCACTATTCGAAAGAATAGCTTAAATACTTTAACTTGTATAAAATCAGTGTTTACTTCAAATATCATTGATCCGACCTTAGTATAACTAATATATCTTTAAGGATATTAGTTGAGTTGATACCCTTATTTGTCATACCTAAAATTATACTTATTAAAAATTAAATTGCTACAGCTGAATAGTTACCTTGTATTCAACTTCACCTAGTTCTTGAAGTTTTGTGACAAATTGAGAAAATGGATTATCAATAATATTTATAAGTCTTTTTGTTCTAAACCTAGCTATGGTATTATGGCCCTGAATTAACCACATAAAGTTAATATCCCTTTGACATGCTTTCTCTATTTTTCTACTGGGATAAATATTGTTCATGTATGCATAAACTAATATTTTAAAAAGATTTTTAGGTAAAACTTCTTGATTTCTCCCTTTCTGAAAGTACGCCTTCATCAATATTGTGTAGTCTAATTCCTCCATTATTTGGCTTAGAAGTCTTACTGAATCATCTTCAGGAATTAAAATCCCTGTTTCTATTGGAAAAATCAATTGATAATTCTCGTAATTATTGTTATAACTTTTATGTGTTAATTTGTTTTTTTTCATAAGTAAATTATACACTAAAAAGGACTGTCTCAAACTTTTTATTTTGAGACAGCCCCTTTTAAACAGTAATAATATTAAAATATTATATTAAAGAAAAATGCTGCGATGATTCCTCCAATTATAGGTCCTACAACTGGTATCCAAGCATATCCCCAGTCTGAATCACCCTTACCTTTTATAGGTAATATCGCATGTGCTATACGTGGTCCAAGATCTCTTGCTGGGTTAATAGCATAACCTGTTGGCCCTCCTAATGATAATCCTGCAGCAAAAACTATAAGTCCAACAATTAAAGGTGCAAGTCCATCTACCATCTTAGTATTTGCGATTCCAAGTATAGCAAATACTAAAAAGAATGTTCCTATAATTTCAGTTACTAAGTTAGCTTTAGTGTTACGAACAGCTGGTCCTGTAGAGAATACCGCAAGCTTTCCAGCCTTATCATCAGTAATTTCCCAGTGTGGAAGGTAAGCAAGCCATACTAAAATTGCTCCAATAAACGCTCCAATTATTTGAGCTATTATATACATTGGAACCTCTGACCAAGCAAATTTCCCTATGGATGCAAGTCCAATAGTTACTGCTGGGTTAAAGTGTGCTCCGCTTGTAGGTCCAAATATATATACTGGGATAGCAACAGCTAATGCCCAGCCCGTTGCTATTACAATCCATCCTGAACTCTCACCTTTTGACTTTTTAAGCACAGTATTCGCAACAACCCCATCACCTAGTAAAATTAAGATCATAGTCCCCAATAATTCAGCCATAAATGTCGACATTTAAATATCCCCCTTTTAAGATTATTTATTTTGTCTTATGGAAAAATCCTTTTTAATTAAGTCTTATTATTTAACCCAATTCATTGATCTTTTAACAGCTTCATGCCATCCATCTAATAACTCCACTCTTTTCTCTTCTTCCATACAAGGAGTAAACGACTTTGATATAGCCCAGTTTCTAGCTATCTCTTCTTTATCTTTCCAGTAACCAACAGCAAGTCCTGCTAAATAAGCGGCCCCAAGAGCTGTGGTTTCTATTACCTCTGGTCTATCTACTTGTACATTTAAAATATCTGATTGGAATTGCATTAAGAAATCATTTCCACATGCTCCTCCATCTACCTTTAGAGCTTTAAGTTCTATTCCTGAATCTTCTTGCATTGCCTTTAATACATCATGAGTTTGATATGCTAAAGATTCTAATGTAGCTCTTACGAAATGCTCCTTTTTAGTAGCTCTTGTAAGTCCAACAACAGTTCCTCTTGCATAAGGATCCCAGTAAGGAGCTCCAAGTCCAACAAAAGCAGGTACTAAATATACACCATCAGTATCTTCTACCTCATTTGCATATTCCTCTGAATCTGCTGAAGTTTTTAACATTCTCATCTCATCTCTTAGCCATTGTATTGCTGCTCCAGCAACAAATATGCTTCCTTCTAATGCATATTCAACCTTATCATCTACTCCCCAGGCAATAGTTGTTAATAGACCGTTCTTAGACTCAACAGCCTTGTCCCCTGTATTCATAAGTAAGAAACAACCTGTTCCATAAGTATTCTTAGCAGTCCCTGGTTCATGACACATTTGTCCAAACAATGCTGCTTGTTGGTCTCCTGCTACACCTGCAATTGGTATCTCATGACCAAATAATACCTTATCTGTCTTTCCATAAACAAAACTTGATGGTTTTACTTCTGGAAGCATTTCTTTTGGTATATTAAATAATTCTAATAATTCTTCATCCCATTTTAATTCATGTATGTTAAATAATAATGTTCTAGAAGCATTTGAATAATCAGTAACATGTACCTTACCCTTAGTTAAGTTCCATATAAGCCAAGAATCTATAGTCCCAAATAATAAATGACCATTCTCTGCTTTCTCTCTAGCACCTTCTACATTTTCTAATATCCATCTTACCTTTGTTCCAGAGAAGTATGCATCCAACAATAGGCCTGTCTTCTCTTTAATCATTTTGTCATAACCTTGAACTTTCAATTCATCGCAATACTCAGCTGTTCTTCTGCATTGCCATACTATAGCATTATAAACAGGTATTCCTGTTCTCTTGTCCCATACAACAGTAGTTTCTCTTTGATTTGTAATACCTATAGATGATATATCTGTTGAATCTGCACCTATTTTAGCTATGGCTTCTATTGCCACTGAAAATTGTGAAGACCAAATTTCCATTGGATCATGTTCTACCCATCCGCCTTTAGGATAAATTTGTTTAAATTCCTTTTGAGCAGAACCTACTATAAGCCCCTTTTCATTAAAAAGTATACATCTTGAACTTGTTGTTCCTTGATCTAATGCCATTACATATTTGCCCATGTTACATCCACCCTTCCATCTTGTAAATAATGTAAAAAAATAAAAAGCCTACTAAAACAAAGGTTGTCTTTATTTTAAACGGCTCATATTCTCTGCCTTAAATATTTTGTTCTTCTTTATATTCTACTGTAAACCTTTGCAAATTTCAATAGTTTTCTATTCAGTTTTTAATATATTTAGATAACTTGTACTTTAAATTAATAAATCACCCTTTAGTATATCTTATTTAACTAAAGGGTGATTTATTACCTTATATCTTTTATTCATTTATAGATTCTTTAAGTGTATGCCAAGAAAGAACTGCACACTTAACCCTTGCTGGCATATTAGAAATGTTTTTAAAGGCTATCGCATCTTCTAATTCTTCAAGTTCATTATCATCTTTTATATCCTTTTTTATCATAGATAAGAACATATCTACTAGCTTTAAAGCTTCTTCCTTTTTCTTGCCCTTAATTAAATCTATCATTATAGATGTAGATGCCTGAGATATAGCACAACCATGACCTGTAAACGCAGCATCTTTTATTATATCTCCATTAAATTTTAACTCTAGGGATATCTCATCACCACAACTTGGGTTATGTCCAAGTTCTACATGGTCTGGATTTTCTATATGTCTTTTATTTTCTTTATTTTGATTATGTTCTGATATAAGTTCTGTATATAATTCATTAAGATCCATATCCTAACCACTTCCTTACACTTTTAATAGCTTCTATAAATATATCAATCTCTTCTCTTGTATTATAAAAATAAAAGCTAATCCTACAAGTAGAATTTAAACTCATATATTTCATAAAAGGCTGAGCACAATGATGCCCTGCTCTTATAGCTACTCCATGACTATCAAGTATGGTAGCTACATCATGTGGGTGCACATCTTTAACATTGAAAGATATTATTCCACCCCTATTAGCAGTATCTAATGGACCATATATATCTATATAGGGTATCTTTTTTAACTCCTGTAGAGCGTACATTGTTAGATCTTCCTCCACAGACTTAATAAAATCAAATCCAAGATCTTCTATGTAATCTATAGCTGCACTAAGTCCTGCTGCTCCTTCTACATTTTGAGTTCCTGCTTCAAATTTATAAGGAAGCTCTGCAAAGCTAGTTTCTGCTTCAGATACATATTCTATCATATCTCCTCCAAATAAAAACGGAGGCATCTTTTGTAAGATTTCTTCTTTACCATACAAAACACCTATACCCATAGGTCCTAGCATCTTATGTCCTGAGAACACCAAAAAGTCAGCATCAATCTTTTGAACATCAACCCCCATGTGAGGTACGCTTTGAGCTCCATCCACTATAGCTATAGCCCCAACATCATGAGCCTTTTCTATTATATATTCTATATCATTTATTACACCTAGGCTATTATTCATATGCGCTATAGAAACTATCTTTGTATTCTTATTTAACGCTTCTTCTAACTTTTCTTTTTCAATTCTTCCTTCATCATTCACATAAACATATTTAAGCTTTAATGACTTTATCTTTGCTATTTGCTGCCAGGGTATTAAATTACTGTGATGCTCAGCAATAGATATAAGAATTTCATCTCCCTCTTCTAAAAAGTTCAACCCATAAGAATTAGCCAATAAATTTAAAGCTTCAGTACTATTTTTAGTAAATATAACCTCTGATGTACTTTTAGCATTAATAAACTTTCTTACCTTTTCTCTTGCCCCTTCATATATATCAGTAGACTTTATACTAAGTGCATGAGCCCCCCTATGAGGGTTTGCATTTGAGCCTTCATAATAATCCTTTACTGCTTTAACTACTACATTTGGTCTTTGAGTTGTTGCTCCATTATCTAAATATACAAGTTGATGCCCATTTACATCTTTCGATAAAATGGGAAAGTCTTCTCTTATTTTTTCAATCTTCAAAAAATTAATATTATTCATTAATTAACCTTCCTTGAATCTTTTCTTCAATTTGTCTTCTTATATCTTCAACTGGAACCTCATCTATTATATGTTTAAAAGAGCCTTGAACTATTAAAAGTTTTGCTTCCTTTTCAGAAAACCCTCTACTCATAAGATAAAAGAGTTTATCTGAATCAACCTTGCCAGCACTAGCTGCATGAGCACCTTGAACATCATCTTCATCACATAAAAGTAAAGGTATGGCATAAGATTTTACTGTAGGATCTAGAAGTAATGCAATATCCTCTTCAGAACCTTTTGACCTAGATGATCCCTTTTTAAAATCTAAAGTTCCTCTAAATGTCTTCTTACCATTGTCTTTTAGGACTCCTCTTGTTTCTATGTTGCTATTTGTCCATCTACCAATATGATTCATCTTATAGCTAAGATCTACTATCCTATCTTGATCTACTAGATATATAGACTTTAAATCTGATTTACTTGTATCTTCCTGAAGATCATTAACATAATTTGTTACACTAACCTTACCTCCAAGTTCTACAGATACATAATTTATTTCAGCTCCATAACTTATAAATCCAACATTAGAATCAAAATGGTGTGACTTATCATTCATTGATTGAACTTTTATAAGATTTACCTTTGATCCCTTTTTTGCATATATTTTGGTTATACCATTGTGAAGTGCCTGAACTTCTCCTTCAGTCTTGTACTCCATCACCACGGTTATTTCACTATTTTCTTCTGCAACTATAATATTGTTATCTAGTACTGCAAAGTTATCTTCATCCATTATATATTCTATTCTAATTGGATCTTTATAAACTTCACTTTTAGGTGCATGAATGGAAACACCTGTATTTGAATACTTTTTAGCTATCTTTATTACTTCTTCTGATACTCCGTATTCTGTACCCTTTTCTTCGCTTTGATTAAAGTCCGATACTTCAACCTCATCTTTTATTAAAATGTTACCATGAGAAGAAGTTTTTAAAATCCTTTTATCATACCTTTTTATCTCTGGTATATTGAGTTCACTAAGATTTAATTCATTAACTTTAAGCCATCTCCAAGTTATAACTGGTAATCTATTCATTTCATTAACTTTCATTAACATCTTCTCATCCCCTATCCTATAACCCCTTCTAATTCTAATTTTATAAGGTTATTCATTTCTACTGCATACTCTAGTGGTAATTCTTTTGCTATAGGTTCAACAAACCCTCTAACTATCATGGCCTTTGCCTCTTCTTCACTAAGACCTCTGCTCATTAGATAAAATATAGCCTCATCACTTATTCTACCAATCTTAGCCTCATGTCCTAGATCTACTTCATCATTCATTATATCTATTACAGGTATAGTATCTGATGCCGATATATTATCTAACATCAAGGACTCACAAGATACTGTAGACTTAGAGTGATGAGCATTTTTTGTTACTTTTACTGCCCCTCTATATATAGCAATTCCTCCATCTTTTGATATAGACTTAGAATTTATATTAGAAGAAGTATATGGTGCTGCGTGCACTACTTTACATCCAGTATCTAAGTGTTGATCTCTTCCAGCAAATGTTATGCCTGTAAATTCACATTTAGCTCTTTCACCTTTTAAAACACTCATAGGATATAGCATAGATACTTTTGATCCAAAGGATCCAGATATCCATTCTATAGTACCATCTTTTTCTACTATGGCTCTTTTAGTATTTAAGTTATACATATTCCTTGACCAATTTTCAATAGTACTATATCTAAGTGTAGCCCCTTCCTTTACAAAAAGTTCTACACACCCCGCATGAAGATTGTTAACAGAATACTTTGGTGCGGAACAGCCTTCTATAAAATGAAGTTTTGCTCCCTTTTCAACTATTATTAATGTATGTTCAAATTGCCCTGCTCCAGGAGCATTAAGTCTAAAGTAAGATTGAAGTGGTATATCTACTTCAACTCCTTCTGGAACGTATACAAAGGATCCACCAGACCAGACAGCTCCATGAAGTGCTGCAAACTTATGATCATTTGGAGGTACACATTTCATAAAGTACTCTCTAACTATATCTTCGTAGTCCTTAACTGCACTTTCCATATCCGTATATACTACACCTTGTTTTACAAGATCTTCTTTTATACTATGATATACAACCTCTGAGTCATATTGTGCTCCTACCCCAGCTAAAGATTCCTTTTCAGCAGCTGGTATTCCTAATAAGTCGAAGGTCTTTTTTATATCTTCTGGAATCTCACTCCAATCTGATTTCATATCTGTATCTGGCTTTATATAGGTAATAATATTATCTATATCTAAGCCGCTTAAATCCGGACCCCAAGTAGGAACCTTTAATTGATTATAAATTTCTAAAGATCTTAGTCTAAAATCTGTCATCCATTGTGGCTCATTTTTTTCCTTTGACATATCTTTTATAATATCTGATGTTAAACCACTTTTAGATTTATAGCTATATCTAACTTCGTTTTTAACATCATATATACCTCTATCTACATCTTCTACATAAGTTTTCTTTCTATCCATTTATTATCTCACCATCCTACACAACTACATGGTCTTTATAAGATTCATAACCATTAGTTTCTATATCTCTAGCTAAGCTCATATCTCCAGTTTTTACTATCTTTCCATTAACTAAAATGTGAACAAAATCTGGATTTAAATAATCGAGTATCTTATTATGATGAGTTATAACTATTATTGACCTATCCTCACTTTTAAGATTATTTACTCCCTCTGCTACTACCTTTATAGCATCAACATCAAGGCCAGAATCTGTTTCATCTAATATTGCAAGTTTAGGCTCTAAAATTGACATTTGAAGTATCTCATTTTTCTTCTTTTCACCACCAGAGAATCCTACATTTAGGTATCTGCTAGCATAATCTTCTCCAATTTCTAAAAGTTCCATCTTTTCTTTAAGTGCTTTTCTAAAACTCATCATCTTTAACGGTGCTCCTGTTATAGCAGCCTTAGATGTTCTTAGAAAGTTTTGTACAGTAACTCCAGGTATCTCTTCTGGATGCTGAAAGGATAAAAACAAGCCCTTTTTAGCTCTTTCATTTGTCTTTAGATCATTTATATTTTCCCCGTCTAATATTATATCTCCCTTTGTCACAGTATATTTAGGGTGGTTCATCAAAGTATATGCAAGCGTCGATTTCCCTGCACCATTTGGTCCCATAATAACGTGAACTTCTCCTTTATTTACAGTTAGGTTAACACCCTTTAATATCTCTTTATCATCCACTGAAGCATGAAGGTCTTTTATATCCAAAAGTCTTTCTGTCACTATTTTCATCTCCTTATTAACATTCTAAATATCATAAGTTAATCCAGTAAGTTACTATGATATTATATGTTTATATCATACTACTTTGGTCGGGATTAGTCAAAGTAATTTTCCCTTATATATGTTAAATATATTACATGCTTTTCTTTATATAAATTAAAATAAAGACCCATCAATAACCTTATAGTATACATGGGTCTTATTTAGTTATAATAAGACCTTTTTCAATTAAAACCCCTATTATAATTCCAAGACTATAACAAATTAGATCGCTCCACAAAAACCCAAAGCCTAAAATTAGTCCGCCTATTACAGTTGATCTTATGCTATCTATAAAAGCCGAGTGATATAACTGACTAAATTCTATAAAAAAGCAAAATATTAAGGAAGAGATAGCAACAATATCAGTATTTAAGTTATTACATAAAAACCCAATTACCAAAAATATCATCAATCCCCAAAGAGTATCCCCTAAATAGCTAGCAATAAATCTTGGAAGTATATATCCAAATTTTCTTGAACCTATACCAAGTAAAACTACAATTATAATTAAGATTCCATAGTTAACTCTATTACGCTTATTCATTTTCATATTTAAATATCCCCTTATTTTATACTATATATTGTTCATATTAACATATACTTTTAAATATCTAATCTTCTTTCTTATAGAAACTATCTTAACTAACGTGTCAAAAGTATCTTTTAGAAAAACAGATGAAAATATAAAAAAACGTAGAATTGGAATATTAATTTCCTCTACGTCTTTCTAATATATTTATAACTTACTTTATCATTAAAATCATATAAACTAATTATATCATCACTCCTGAGGCATACTTAATTCTTCTATAAATTTTATTAGTTTATCTAGGTTATCTGTTTCATATCGCTTTTCATTTTACTTTCTGTAATTATATCTATTCAACAATGAGCCATCGGATAAATCAATCAATACTTTTTAAAACTATTTTATAAATTTCCTTGACTATGTAACTCGTAGGATATATAATTAATTTTAAAATTTAATAGATTTTAATATCTTATCGCGAGCGGCGGAGGGACTGGCCCTTTGATGCCCAGCAACCAGTATTCATAATCTAAATTATGAATAACAAGGTGCTAAATCCTGCAGTTTAATTACTGAGAGATAAGAGAATGAGCGTGGTTTCAGATGCCAGAGTTTATTCTCTGGTATTTTTTTATATATAAATATAGATGGGGTGGTAATTTTGATTGAAATAACAAATTTAAAAAAGTCTTATGAAGGATTAGTTGTACTAGAAGACATAAACTTATCCATAAAAAAGGGCGATATATTTGGAATAATAGGTTATAGCGGTGCTGGAAAATCAACACTATTAAGGTGTATAAATGGCCTTGAAAGCTATGAATCTGGAAGTATTAAGGTAGATGATAAATATATAGAAACGCTAAATTATAAAGACCTTAGAATTGCTAGAAAAGACTTAGGTATGATATTCCAAAACTTTAATCTATTAAGCAGAAAGACAGTTTATGAAAATATAGCACTTCCTTTAGAAACTTGGGGCTATAGCAAAGATTTAATAAATAAAAGAGTCTATGAATTATTAGATCTAGTTTCATTAACTAATAAAGCTCACGTTAAACCCTCTAAGTTAAGTGGTGGTCAAAAACAAAGAATAGCTATAGCAAGAGCCCTTGCATTAGAGCCTAAAATACTTCTTTGTGATGAGGCTACTTCAGCTTTAGACCCTAAAACTACAAAAGATATCTTATCCCTACTAAACAAATTAAATAAGGATCTTGGTATAACCATAGCTATAGTGACTCACCAAATGGAGGTTATAAAAGAAATTTGCAATAGTGTTGCGCTTATTGATAGTGGAAAGCTTTTATATAACGGAAGTGTAGAAGATCTATTTTTAAAACCTGATAGTAGCTTAAATACCTTTATTGGTGATGAGGATTTGCCTATAAAACTTCAAGGTATAAATATTAAGCTGTTTTTCCCAAAAGAATCTAGTAGTAAGTCCATTATAACTTCTATGGCTAGAGATTTAGATAAAGATTTTTCTATAATTGAAGGTAAGGTTGAAAGATTTAGAGACTCACTTCTTGGAACCCTTACTATTAATATAAACGATGATGATAAAGATATAATACTAAAATATCTAGACAAAAATAATATATCCTGGGAGGTGAGAAATTGATGATTCAAAACATTATACTACCTGCGCTTTTAGACACCTTATATATGGTGATGTCTTCTACAATCCTTGCTGTAACTTTAGGATTTATCCTAGCTATAATACTGGTTGTCACATCACCTAAAGGGTTAAAACCAAATAAATTACTTTATAGCATTTTAGATTTTATTATAAATATCTTAAGATCTATGCCATTTTTAATATTAATGATATCTATAGCACCCTTCACTAAATTTATAGTGGGAAAAAGTATTGGTACAAATGCTGCTATAGTCCCACTAACCATCGGTGCAATGCCCTTTGCTGCAAGGGTTATTGAATCTTCTTTAAACGAAGTAGATTATGGAATAATTGAAGCTGCAAAATCTTTTGGCTCCAGCAATATGCAAATTATATTTAAGGTCATGGTAAAAGAAGCTTTACCTTCCATCGTATCTGGTATAACACTTACGGTTATTAATGTTATAGGATACTCAGCTATGGCTGGTTCCATTGGCGCTGGTGGCCTTGGCGATGTAGCCGTACGATATGGCTACCACAGATTTAAAGCTTCCGTGATGGTTATAACTGTAATCATTTTAATAATATTAGTTCAATTAATCCAAGCACTTGGAAACATATTATATAAAAGATTAATTACATAGGAGGAATATACAATGAAAAAGCTAACCATTTTATTAACTTCATTATTATTAGTACCTTCAATATTCATAGGTTGTTCAAGCAATTCTAAACAAAGTAATAAGAACACCATAAAGGTTGGTGCAAGCCCTGTACCTCATAGTGAAATATTAGAAGAAGCTAAAATACTACTTGAAAAAGAAGGTTATAATTTAAAGATAGTAGAATTTACAGATTATGTTACCCCAAATACAGCACTTGCAGAAAAAGAAATAGATGCAAACTTCTTTCAACACTCTGCATACCTTGAAAAGTTTAATAAAGAAAGAGGTACTGATTTAACCTTTACATCAAAAATCCATCTTGAACCTCTTGGCATATACTCTAAAAAAATAAAAGATATATCTCTCATAAAAGATGGTGCGGATATAGCTATTCCAAATGATCCAACTAATAGTTCAAGAGCTTTAAAGTTACTTGAGTCTAAATCATTAATAAAAATAAAGGATGTAGAGCTTGCTACTATAAATGATATAATAGAAAATCCAAAAAATTTAAAATTACAGGAATTAGAAGCCCCTCAATTACCAAGGGTTCTTGATGATGTTACTATTGCTGTAATAAACACAAATTATGCTCTTGAGGCAAACCTTAATCCACTAACCGATGCCTTAGCTATTGAATCTAAAGAATCTCCTTATGCTAACATTTTAGCAGTAAGAGAAGACAATAAAGATTCTGAAGCTATAAAAGCCCTAAGTAAGGTACTAACTTCACCTGAAATAAAAAGGTTTATAGAAGATAAATATAAAGGGTCTATAATTCCTACATTCTAGATAACCTGATTTATAGAATTAAACTGGAGGTGTAAAACTTATGAAAAAAGATGTATTATTGATTAAACTTATAAGCTCAATATTGTATTTAATTCTTTCTATAATTTTATTTACTGTTTTTATTTTATATAAAAAAAATTATAATTTAATAATTCTATACTGTGGATTTATAGTATTAGGGTCTTATTTTACTTATAAATACTCTAAACTTTTAAAAGATAGATAATTATACTAATAACATAAATAACCTTTCTAAAACTAATATATCTTCTAAATATTAATATAAAATTAAAGGAGGGAATATTCCCTCCTTTAATTTTAAAAAGTCTTAAATCCATCTCCTAATGTCTCAAAAACATCTGTTACACTAACAAAGGCCTTTGGATCAGTTGTCTTTATAAAATTCTTTATTTTAATAAATTCTCTATTATCCACTATAGTACAAACAACTTGCATATCGCTATTTGAATAACTTCCCCTTGCATAATATGTATTAAAGTAAATGTTTATTTAATATAACCATTGAAAAGTTGAATATTAAATCAATATTTTATTACATTATGATTATAAACCAGGTTTAATTAAAATTGCTTTATTATTATAAGTTGTAATAATAAAAAAGCGAGGACACCCTCGCCTTTAGTTATTCTTGATGTATTATATCTAATCTTCCAAACTTACTGTATTGTCCAAGCCACGCTAATTTAACCGTTCCAACTGGACCATTTCTCTGCTTAGATATTATGCATTCTGCAATATTCTTTTCTTCTGTTTCCTTATTATAGTATTCATCTCTATAAAGAAACATAACAATATCAGCATCCTGCTCTATAGAACCTGACTCTCTAAGGTCTGAGAGCATTGGTCTATGATCCGCTCTTTGCTCTGGAGCACGAGACAACTGAGAAAGTGCTATTATAGGACACTTCATCTCTTTTGCTAATGCCTTTATAGACCTTGATATTTCTGAAACTTCTTGCTGTCTACTTTCACTTCCTGATCCAGCCATAAGCTGTAAATAGTCTATAACTATCATATCTATTCCATGTTCTATCTTTATTCGTCTACATTTAGATCTCATTTCCATTACAGTTATACCTGGTGTATCATCTATATATATCTTAGATGCAGCTAATGGACCTGAAGCCCTAGCTATGTTTTCCCAGTCTTGATCTTCAAGATTTCCTGTCCTAAGTTTTAGCATATCTACATTAGCTTCAGCACATAAAAGCTTATAGCCTAACTGCTCTTTAGACATTTCAAGGGAAAATATAACAACGCTTTTATTTGCTCTTAATGAAGCATATTGAGCTATATTTAATGCAAATGTTGTTTTACCCATAGAAGGTCTAGCTGCAACAAGAACCATATCACCACTTTGAAATCCCGAGGTTTTACTATCTAATTCAGGAAATCCTGTAGGTACTCCTGTGATATCTCCCTTATTGTTAAATAGCCTTTCTATTTCTAGAAATCCTCTTTCTAAAACTGAGCTTATAGATTCAAAATCACTAGTAGTTCTTTTTTCTGCTATATCAAATATCTTTTTCTCTGCAAAGTCTAGTACCTCTTCTACATTATCTTGTTTATTGTAGCTATTTTCTATAATTTCTGTAGAAGACCTTATTAGCTTTCTTAACATAGACTTATCTTCTACAATCTTTATATAAGATTGTAGATTAGCAGTAGAAGGAACAGAATTACTTATTTGTGCTATGTATGTTATACCTCCAGAGTTTTCAAGCTTTTCTATAGACCTTAAGTGTTCTATTAAGGTTATCATATCTACTGGTGCATCCTTTTGATAAAGCTCTAATATAGCTTGAAATATAACCTTATGCGCATCCCTATAAAAATCCTCACTTCTAAGAACTTCTACTGCTTGAGCTATGGATGTTTTATCTATTATCATTGATCCTAAAACTGATTGCTCCGCTTCCGTATTTTGAGGTAAGCTTTTCATTATGGGTCCTTCCATCCATATCCCTCCTGTTTAAAATGTAATATAGACTCCATCTTCAGTAAAGAGGAGCCTTATTACTCTATTATTTAAATACTATTTCTAAAACATCTTCTATTGTATCTACTGATTTAACTTCTATATCAGTTAGTCCTGAAGGTATCTCTTTTTCATTATCCTTTGGTACTAATACAAGGGTTACACCCTTTCTTCTAGCCCCATATATCTTTTCAAATATTCCTCCTACAGGTTTTACTTTACCTCTAATAGATATTTCACCTGTAAGGGCTATATCTTGTCTTAACGGCTTTTCTAATAGTGCACTAATTATACAAGCTGTTATAGCTGCTCCTGCTGAAGGCCCATCAATCTTTCCTCCACCTATTACATTTACATGTACATCATAATCTTTAATATCTTTGTCTGTAACTTTTCTTATTACAGCCGCGGCATTAAATACAGAGTCCTTAGCCATACTACCTGCAGTATCATTAAACCTTACTCTTCCCTTGCCCTTTTCTGTAGCTTTTAAGACAGATGCTTCTATTTCAATAGTAGAACCTATAAAACCACTTACACCTAGACCATATATATGTCCAATTTCATATTTCCCTCTATTATCTTCTAATGTATCATAAGGAGTAAATCTACTTATTGCTATTACCTCTTCAACATCTTTTTTAGTTATATATATATCATCTTTATTTTGTTTTTCTCCATAAAGTATATACCCATAACAATCGGATAACATGTTTACAGCTTTTCTTCCTTCTATTGTGTACCTACTAATTAGTTCTGAAACTCCGTCTTCTAATTTAACCTTAAGTTTATCTGCTGCATTTTCCACTATCTTTTCTATATCCTTTGAAGCTAGTGGTTCAAAGTAAACTTCAGTACATCTAGATCTTAAAGCAGGATTTAAATCCCTAGGTTCTTTAGTTGTAGCTCCTATTAAAACAAAATCTGCCGGTGCACCCTTTTCAAAAAGATACTTTATATACTTAGGTGTATTCTCATCATCTGGATCATAATATGAAGATGAAAACTCTACTCTTTTATCTTCTAGTACCTTTAAAAGTTTATTTTGAAGTATGGAATCAAGTTCCCCAATCTCATCTATAAACAAAACTCCACCATGAGCATCTGTAACAAGGCCTGGCTTTGGTTCTGGTATACCAACTTCAGCTAAATCCCTTTTACTACCCTGGTATATAGGATCATGTACTGATCCTAAAAGTGGATTAGTTATTTCTCTTGGATCCCATCTTAAAGTTGTACCGTCTACTTCTATAAACTTACCATCATTTGCAAATGGAGTAAGCTGAAGTTTCTTCGCCTCTTCTAATGCAAGTCTAGCTGCTGTAGTTTTACCAACCCCTGGAGGTCCATAAAGTATTATATGTTGAGGATAAGGAGATGATATCTTTGATAATAATGATTTTATAGCCCTTTCTTGTCCGATGATTTCATCAAAACCTTCTGGTCTTAAAAATGTCTGTAGGCTTTTGCCTAACTTTCTAGAATCTAAAGCCTCTAGGTCAGAATACTTTTTAAGGGTCTTAGTATTTTCTGGTCCCTTTTGCTTTCTTATTATTCCAAGTCTCATATCATCAATATACTTATCTTGTCTTTCCCTTAAAGCATCTTCTACCTGCTCTTCTATTTTGTTTTGTATATACTTTCTTGCTAGATTTTCAGACATCCACTTATTTGTGTCTTCCATAACTTCATCTATTTCTTTTTCGCTTGGTATAGAAATAGCTATACCTTTACCATCGCTTACTATCTTATTTAAAGCATAGGCCCTTTTATATAAATCATCACTTTTTACATGCTTTTGTAATTTAAACTTTATGGTTCTAGCTCTTACTGCACCTTCATCTAAAACATTATTTAAAACTTCAAAAGATACATTTATTTGTGATTCTAAATCTATTTTATCATTTAAGATTTCTTCTATCTTTTCTATTTCTTCTATCTCTGATAACGCCTTTTCTGAATTCAATATATATCCTCCTCGTTACTCTGCGGCAATAACAACTTTCATTTTTGTAGATATCTCAGGGTAAAGTTTTACCTCTACTTCGTAAGTTCCAACTTGTTTTAATGTTTCCATAACTAGCTTTTTCTTATCTATATCTATTTTATATTGCTGCTTAATAAGCTTTGCTACATCTTTGTTTGTTATAGCTCCAAATAATCTTCCACTTTCACCTGTTTTAGCTGCTATCTTTATCTCTTTTCCTTTTAATCCATTTGCAAGCTTTTGAGCTTCTTCTACTTCAGCAGACTTTTTCTTTCTCTCATTTTCATTCTTTGTGTTTAATATATGCAAGTTTCCACTAGTTGCCTCTTCAGCAAGTTTATTTCTAAATAGAAAATTCCTTGCATATCCATCAGCTGCGTTTACAGCTTCTCCCTTTTTCCCAAGACCTTTAACATCTGATAATAATATTACCTTCATTTTTTGTCACCTTCCTTTAAGTATTTGCTTATAGAACCTTTTAACTTTCCTACTGCTTCATCTAAAGATGAATCATTAACTTTAGCTCCTGCCATAGTCATATGTCCACCACCACCAAGAGATTCTAATATAACCTGTACGTTTAAATCTCCAAAAGACCTACCACTTATATTAACATCATTATCTATTTTAACAAGAACAAAGGATGCCTTAATACCTGTAATATTTAGTAGTTCGTCTGATGCTTGTGCTGCTATTATGGTATCTTGTATACTTGGTGGACAAGTAGCAATTGCAATATCATTTTCAACTACTACAGATTTTATTATTTCAGCCTTCTTTAAATAAGAAGATAAATCGTGACCAAACATCTTCTTTACATCAATGGTGTCTGCGCCTGATCTTCTTAAAAACGAAGCTGCTTCAAAAGTTCTAACCCCTGTCTTAAAATAAAAATTCTTAGTATCTAAACATATTCCTGCTAGAAGTGCTTCTGCTTCAATTTGAGTAAGCTTTGGTTTATCTAACATATATTGTATCATTTCTGTAACTAATTCTGAAGTTGATGAAGCGTATGTTTCTATATAAGTTATAATAGAATCTTCTATAATATCAGGATTTCTTCTATGGTGATCTATTATCATTCTCTTTTTAATTGAGTTTACTATTTCAGGATTTTGTACATAGCTGATACTGTGGACATCTACTAAAATTAAAAGACTATTTTCATCAATCTTAGGCATACTATCCTTTGCTGTTAAAAATAAATCATCATATTCCTTATGCTTACTTAGTTTATCTAAAATATATTTTATATTATTATTACCATCTTCTAAAACTATATAGCACTCTTTATTTTTCTTCTTTATAGCACTACTTAGGCCTACAGCTGCACCTAAACAATCCATATCAGGATTTCGATGACCCATTATAAATATATTACTACTCTCGCTAATTAGATTGTTTAATGAATGTGCTATAACTCTTGCTCTAACTTTAGTACGCTTTTCAACTTCTTTAGTATTCCCACCATAAAATGAAAGCTTTTCTCCATTTTTTATAACAACCTGATCTCCACCTCTTCCAAGGGCAAGCTCCTTGGCCTTATTAGCATAGTTATGATTTTCTAAAGGATTCTTACCACCCCTACCAACTCCAACACTAAGAGTAACTGCTAGTTTATTTCCAAGATTTATTTCTCTAATTATATCTAAAATTTCAAACTTACGTCTCATATCTGCTTCTACATAAAGACTTTGAACAGATAAGACATATTTATTCGAAGAATATTTTCGTATCATAGCATTAATATTTTGAGCATAGCTATTTATAGCTCTTTCTATTTCAGCTGCAAGTAAAGGCCTCATATCTTCCTCTGTACTTTTCATAACCTCATCTAAGTTGTCTACTTCGATTAACATTATATTTTCTTTAGCTTCTATATTCTTTTTACTAGTAGTTATATCATAAAAATATAATATTCTTAAAGAATGATCTACATAATTTTTATCTGGTGTTTTAACAATGCTTGTGTGAACATCATAATAACCATCACCAACTTTTACATTATTATAGACTATCTTATCCGACTCTGGGTTTTCTTCTGTATCAAACTCTTCAATTAAATGATTTATATTTTTACTTAGTACCTCTTCTCCCTTTAGTATATCTGAAAACCTATTATTATACCATGATATATTACCTTGTTCTCCTACTATCAGTAATGGAAATGGAAGATTTATCAACATGTTTTTAGTAGCTTCATCTAAGTTTTCAGAAAAGTCTTCTAAAAACTCCTTCCAATTATTATTCTTTTCTCTTAAATTATTATAATTATAATATATAAGACAAAGGTAGATTAAACAAAATAAAATTCCTTCTATAAAATGGCCCTTTATAAATAATAAGGATATAAGTATTCCTATAATACTCATATAAACCTTTGTATTAGTTACTAATCTTTTATACCTCTCCACAATAAGCCGCCTTCCTAAATTAATACGATTATGAATTATTAAATTCCTTTATATAATTTAGTATCATTTTTTAAATCTGTTTTTAAAAGTATTACGTAAGCTATTTGGATTTATTTCTCTAAGATCTATAAATATATCTCCAAGCCCTAAATAAGCAACAAATAAAATAAACGGCTGTATAATAAATAGCATAATTACTACAAAAGTCTTTATTCCCTTTTTATTATTAAATCTCTTTTCTAAGTAATAAAATATAAGCGATAATCCATCTATTAAAAGCATAAATTGAAATAAAGTAACACTAAATGGAAGTAAATATTCTCCTAAAGGTATCTTATATGAATTAAGTATAATACTTAAACAAATAGCAATTATAAATCCTGCAGCTACCCTATCATCAAAATACCACTTCGTAAAAGGTTTAGGCTCTTCAACTTCATATCCCAACCTCTTTAAAACCTTATTTGCAATAATGATATTTATATAAGCTGATATAGCAAGTATAATTATAATAACAGCTGGAATCATAATTAATAGCGTTCTTGCATCTAAAGATTCTAATAAAGTCATGGTGGGATTACTTGTAATATCTATTCCTAGGCCTTCATATATACCCTTGCTTATAGCAATACTTTCTTTAAATGGTTTTATGAACATAATATTTATATATCCATCAAGTGAAGTTTTAACTATGAACGACATGTATATATACACACCAATTACCATTTGTATAAATCCTGCAATTGTTTGATATAAAAGTGTCTTAAAAAATCCCCTTTTGTGTTTTATACAGTATCCTAATGTAATTCCCAAAAACAATATGCTAATTGACGAAATTATTGCTCTAATAGGATCAATAAACATTAACATAACTATGAAACTCAAAATACAAGTTAACAATGCAATCTTTCCGTTATGCCTTACATATAATATTACTACAGGTAATGGTAATGCTATAGATATTACTGCTCCTAAAATGGGAACATATATTATTATAAAATTAAGTATAATAATAATTGCAGCCATCAAACCCACTTCTAATATTTCTTTTGTAGTGTATTTTCTATTTTGCATAATTTCCTCCTAAAATAAAGCTTGTTAAAATAAGACCTATCTTTCCTTTAAGTGAGAATTTAATTTAGAAAGATTTTTACCATCCTTCTCCACTACATCCTCTTCTATTATTCCAATCTTAAGTTTCTTTTTCATTGTCTCATCTACAGCGGTGTACGAATATCCTAACCTTTCTGCTAAAACATATAGTATTATTATTGCCCCGGAAATGCATTCTAATATTGCTTCTTGAGCTACATTACTACCCTTTGTTAATAATTTAAAAAATTCTGCTATCACAGATAACAGTTGTGATTTCAATCCTTCTATTATTTTTATATCTGACATTATATTAAAGTTATCCTGTTTCAATATAACCCCTCCTATATTCCCTTACTGATATTATACCTTAAAGGTTAAGATTAAAATATATATCTATTGTAGTTTTCTTTCAATATTTATGCAACTAGTTAATAGCTTAGTGACCTATGGCTTTTCATTTAATCTAGAATACCCAAATACTTCTGCAACTGATAAGAACTTACTAGACTCCTCTGAATTGCCATTAGCCTTGTAAACCTCTGAAAGAAGGTGATATATTTGTGCATTTGAAGGTTCTATACTTAAAGCAGTTTTTAGTATACTTATTGCGTCATAGAGCTTACCTTCTTTTAAAAGCTCTTTAGCTGTATCTATGTAACTTAAATTATCCCCATTTTCAAATAACATTCCTTTAGGTAAATCTTTTAACATTGATCTTATCTTGTCTTGGGTAAAAGGTCTTTGAAGATAAGCTATAGACCCTAGTTTGGTGCAATCTACAGAATTCTTTACTGTTTCAAAATCTATCATTATTATAACTGGCGTTAATATACCCTTACCCCTTATTTTTCTAATCACTTCTGTTACACTGATTTGTGGCATCTTTATATCTATAAATGCCAGATACAGCTTTTTCTTTTCCAAAACCTCTAAGGCATCATATCCATTTTTACATTGTATAACTTCATATCCCTCTAACTCTAGGCATGTACTCAACATCATTCTTATACTTTTAGTATCATCTACAACAAGTACTTTTTGCATAGTAAATTCCTCCTATATTTCTTCATTTATAGGTAAAGCTATGATGAATTCACTACCTTCCCCAAAGGTACTGTTACACCTTATTTCTGCTTTTTAATACCCTCTTCTCTTCTATAGTCTACACCCTATATAATTTAAAAAACACTACATAATAGCTAATTATAAGCTAAATTTATTATGTAAATCAAAAAAAATAAACCCCATCGTACGATGAGGTTATACTTTAACCATTTATTGTTCTGTTGTAAATGGTAATAATGCTATGTTTCTTGATCTCTTTATAGCGCCTGTTACTTCTCTTTGATGTTTAGCGCAAGCTCCGGAAATTCTTCTTGGAAGAATCTTTCCTCTTTCAGTTATAAACTTTCTAAGTTTATTTACGTCTTTATAATCTATACTTCCAGACTTATCCATACAGAATGTGCAGACCTTTTTCTTAGAACGTCTCATTTTTCCGCCGCCGCCGCCGCTTCTTCTCATACCGCTGTCTTTTTGATCTCTACTCATGCTATTTCCTCCTTACTTTTAAATTAAAATGGAATGTCCCCATCATCAACAGGGGTCATATCATCATCACTGAACTGTTGTGGTCCTCCAAAGGATGTTTCACCTAATGACGAACCTTGGTTAGAATTGCCTCCAAATGTTGCTTCTTTGTTGCCCCATTCTAAGAATTGGACTTCCTCAGCTACAACCTCTGTAACATATCTTCTAGTACCATCTTTGGCTTCGTAAGACCTAGTTTGAATCCTACCGCTTACTCCCATGAGTTTACCTTTATTCATGTAGTTTGCAGTGGCTTCTGCTTGCTTTCCCCATACCACAACTGGTATGAAGTCTGCTTCTTTTTGAGCAGCTTTAGGATTATACCTATCTACTGCTAAGGTCAATGTGGTAACTGCTGTCCCGTTTCCTGGAGTAAACCTCAATTCAGGATCTTTCGTCAATCTTCCGATTAAAACTACTTTGTTCAATTAACCCACCACCTTATTCTTCTTCTTTAACTATGATATGTCTTACTATACCATCAGTGATTCTGAATATTCTATCTAATTCTTTAGGTAATTCAGGATTAGCACTGAAGTTTATCAAAGTGTAGTATCCTTCATTAACTTTCTTAATTTCATAAGCTAATTTTCTTTTGCCCCAGAAATCAACATTGTCAACTACTCCACCATTAGTTTCTATTACACCTTTAAACTTTTCGATGTTAGCTTTAACAGCCTCTTCTTCCATTGTTGGATGTAATATAAATATAGTTTCATACTTTCTCATTGCACTTCACCTCCTCCCCCCGGACTAACGGCTGTGATTTTATCACAGCAGGGATCACGTCAAATAATCTTAACATAACCTATTTTTAAAGTCAATATCATTATTTATCTTAAAGTATCTTTTTAATATCTTTTTCAAATTTACTTCTAGGAATCATAACTATTCTATTGCAACCCTTACACTTTATCTTAATATCTGCTCCAACTCTTATTATTTCCCAGTCATAACTTCCGCAAGGATGTTGTTTTTTCATTTGGACTACATCACCTAGATTGAAAGTCTTATCCATTACTTATCCTCCCCGTCCTATACTTTTTTAAACATTATTTAAACTATCACCTTTTATGACTACTCTTTTGGGATAAGGAACCTTAACTTTATGAAGATCTAAAGTGTTTTTAATTTCTTTTCTTAATGCATTCTCACATTCCCATTGTGTCATAGGTTTAGCCCTTCCTACAACTCTTACGGTAAATCCAAACTCTTTTATAGCTGTAACACCGATAACTTTGGGTCCATCTACTATATTTTCATTATTCTTAAAGTTTTCACATATAGAATTTAATATATCTACTACATTATCTATATCTTCTTCCCTTGCTATATCTACATCAATAAGAACCCTCATAGATCCTCTAGAATGGTTTGTAACTGTATTTATATTTCCATTAGGTATAAGATGTAAGTCTCCGTTAAAATCCCTAATCTTAGTTAATCTAAGACCTATTCCTTCTACAATTCCACTCTTCTGTTCAATATCTATATAGTCATCTACTGTAAATTGATCTTCAAATAAAATAAAGAATCCATTTATAATATCTTTTACAAAGTTTTGTGCTGCAAATCCTATCGCTACCCCACCCATTCCAGCAAATGTGAGACTTATAGGCCCTACTATTTGGGTTAATATAGATGCCATCCCAAAAAAGTATACTGTATACCTTAATATACTCTTTAGAAGTGTTCCAAGGGTACTCGCCTTTTTGACATCCAGTGAAACCTTCATTTTACTTTGCTTTTTAATAAACTTATCAATAAATTTAGTTCCAAGCTTAACCATAACAAACATTATAGCTACTATGAAAATTATATTTAATATTTTAAAAAAGAACCCTTGAATCTTTTCCATGGATACCCAAAACTTTCCTATACCTATAAATTGATCATTAATTTGAATAAAAGAACTTAATAACATAATTCCTCCTAAACATAAATATTTATATTAATTGTTCAAACCTATCTTCACTTTTATAATAAAGGTTTTTTATATGTATTTCATCATTATCTATGATATTTTTGATTAAATCGTAATTATCCTTTGAAAACCTTATGCTGATTCCACAACTTTGTGTTATATAAGTAGGTGTTGGCATTATTATAACTTTAACACCCTTATCTTTTAATATCTTTTCTGACTCTATTGCATCATGTGTATTTTTAAATACTATTAAATAATAATCTTTCATAAATTACATTTAGTGATAGATTGTTATCACTAAAATTTCCCTCCCCTTGTTTTGAAGTTCACATATTTTATGATTATTATACTTTAAGCTAAATTCATTGTCAAACAAGTAGATTCAAGCCTTATAAGATTTGAATAATTATATTTTGAAAAAGTTTATCTTAATCTCCCGCAATGTATTATTAAAATATATTTTAACAGTAGATTACTGAAAAATATCCATCTATGAATTATAATAGTAGTATACTAATAAATACTAGGAGGTAATTTGTGATGAAAGTTTATCTTGATAATGCTGCTACTACCTACCCAAAACCACCATCTGTACATACTGAAATGCTTACTTACTTTACAAACCTTGGTGCAAGTCCTGGAAGGGGAAGTTATTCTTCTGCCTTAGAAAGTAGTAGACTTATATATAAATGTCGAGAATCCTTATGTAGCCTTTTTAATTTTCCTAAACCTGAAAATGTAATCTTTACATACAACGTTACAGCTTCATTAAATATGCTAATTAAAGGAGTTATAAAAAGAGGGTTTCATGTAATAACTACATCAATGGAACATAATTCTTGTTTAAGACCCTTATTTCAACTAAAAGACAGCCTAGATATAGATTTAGATATCCTGCAATGTGATAGTAATGGTATCTTAAATATAGAAGAATTCGAGAATCTTATAAAACCAACTACAAAGTTAGTGGTTATAAATCATGCTTCTAATATTATAGGATCTATACAACCTATTGAAGCTATAGGGAAAATATGTGCGAAAAATGATATCTTTTTTATTATAGATGCAGCACAAACTGCAGGTGTTATAGATATTGATTTTAAAAAGGTAGGATGCAGTGCATTAGCCTTTACAGGTCACAAAAGTTTACTCGGACCTCCTGGTATAGGTGGATTCTTAATTTCTGATAAATTAAGTGAAGCTTGTGATCCTATTATAACTGGTGGAACCGGTAGTTTATCTTCAAGTATTTATCAACCTTCATTTTTACCAGATAAATTTGAAAGTGGAACTATGAATACTCCAGGGGTAATGGGCCTTCTAGCTGGAATAGAGTATATAAACTCTGAAGGCATGAACTCAATAAAAGAAAGAGAAGATGATCTTTGTGATTTATTCATAAATTCTATCTTAAACATGCCTAATGTTAAACTTTATGGTCTTAAAAGTTCTAAAAATAGAACCTCAGTGGTATCTTTAAACTTTCATGACATAGATTCTTCTGAAGTTTCCTATATATTAGATTCTGAATTTGGTATAATGACTAGAACAGGGCTACATTGTGCCCCTTTAGCACATAAAACCATAGGCACTTACCCTGAAGGAACCTTAAGATTTAGTATCGGACCTTTTAACGACAAAAAAGATATAAACTATACAATTGACAGTTTATATAAAATATTAAGGAGTAATTAATTTATGTCACAAATCGTAAACAAAACCAATAAATTATTGTTATTTTTCATTGTATACACTTTAACCTTTATACTTTTCTTTAAAACATTACCATACACACTCCCCTTTGTTCTAGCTTTAATCTTTGCTTATATACTTAGAAAGCCTACTCGGTATCTAGTGAATACGTTTAAGATTAAAGCAGCTTTAGCATCAATACTTACAACCTTAGTATTCTTTACTGTAATACTCTCTTTATTGTCACTTACCGTATCATCCATAATAAGAGAGATGATAACATTAACTAAGGGTATTCAAACTTATATTGATTCTAATTACTATAATATACTAGATATATTTTCAAAACTTCAAAATAACTTTAACGACATAGACCCGTATATTTTAAATACAGCTAAAAATTACTTTTTAAACTCAATTTCAGGAATTCTTAATTCAACTGTAAATATCGGTACATCTATCGTAGGTTATTTGATTAATATATTAGCATATATACCCTACATATGTATGGTGATTGTTTTTACACTTTTAGCTACTTATTTTTTCACTAAAAAAATAGTTACGCATAACGTTCCATTTGCTTCTACTATTAAGGAAAATAATAACTCTGATAAGTTTTTAGAGATATTCAATCATGGTAAGAAAATGTTAGTTAGTTATATAGGCTCTTATGGAATCATTATACTAATAACATTTCTTATAACCTTAGTTGGATTCTTAATTTTAAAAGTTAATTATGCTTTAATACTAAGTATCCTATGTGCGTTATTCGATCTATTACCTGTTTTAGGTATGCCACTTATATATTTCCCACTTATAATATACAACTTAATTATAAAAAATTATTTCATAGCTATAGCTTTACTTATATTATACCTAATAGTGTTTATTACAAGGCAGATAGTTGAACCAAAGATAGTATCTTCATCTTTAGGCATAGACCCTGTAGCAGTTCTAGCCGCTACCTTTATAGGTTTAAAGGCAAATGGAGTTACTGGATTAATATTTTGTATGTTTTTAGTTGTATTTTATAATGTATTTAAACGTGTAGATATACTATAAAACATCATTTAACTTTATAACCATTAAATATTCTTATCTAAAATCAATATTGCCTTCTATAACATATAATACGCCTCCATTTAAAATAAATTTTAAATGGAGGCGTTATTATATATCTACTTTTCTTCAATAACTTGATTTAGAACCTTTAATTCTTCTTCAGATAAATCATACCTAGATATTCCTTTATCTATAGGCTTAGCATAAGTTGTACTTTCATTTCTTCCATAAATACCTGTAATTATAACACCGTCATTACTATAATTTAGTAATGCTATAGAAAAGCTTAAATCGCTTCCTACATTTTCAAATGCCTTATATCTTATAACAGCTACCTTTTGTATACAATCTTTTAATCTTAATTCCATACTATCGTACATTGTCTTAACTTCTTCTGCTATGGATCTACCTTCGTCCACCTTATCTAAATAAGCAGTTATTAGTTCTTCTATATTCTTATCTTTAGATCCCCTCATAAACCTTCTATATTTCTGTTCTAATTCTCCTAATGATTTAAACAATATAATTATAAGTATCAAAAATATCAAATTCACAACTAGTAACCCTATTATTATATAAGGTTGCTGATTCCCCATTAATTTTAGTATATCCTGCAACTATTAATCCTTCCTTTCTATGTTTCACGTGAAACATTTTAAGATTTATTAGTATTCATATTTTATAATAATTTAAACCTTTACGATACGATTATTTTAATTCTATCTTCATCATATCTAAGATTCTTTGAAGATCTTCCTCTGAATAATACTCTATTTCTATTTTACCCTTGTTATCCTTTTTAAAGTTAATATTAACCTTAGTATCAAAATAACTTTGCAGCTTTTCTTTTATTTCATTGTAATATGGATTGATAACTTTATTAACATTCACAGTAGTATTATCTTTGTTTATGTCCTTTATTAACTTTTCAATATCTCTAACTGTAAGCTCTTCATCTATTATCTTTTGAGATAACTCATATTGTAAGTTTTTATTCGCTATAGCAAGTAATGCCCTTCCATGGCCTTCAGTTATTACTCCATCCTTTAAATAATCTTGTACTCTATCATCTAAATTTAATAACCTAAGTGTATTTGAAATTGCTACCCTAGACTTACCTATTTTTATACTAAGTTCTTCTTGTTTCAAATTAAATTCTTCAATAAGTCTACTGTATGCTATTGCTTCTTCTATAGGGTTTAAATCTTCTCTTTGTATATTTTCTATAAGAGATATCTCTAATATTTGTTTGTCGGTAATATCCATTATTATCACAGGCACTTCTTTTAATCCTGCTAATTTAGCTGCCCTCCATCTTCTCTCACCGGCTATAATCATATACCCTGTAGCAACGCCCTTAACTAAAATTGGTTGTATAATGCCATGTTCTTTTATAGATTCCGCCAAAGAAGAAATCTTTTCTTCATCAAAAACCTTACGGGGTTGTTTACTATTTGGCTTAATTAAATTCATAGAAACAATACTTTTACCTTTATCTTCACTTAATTCTTCAGGAATAAGTGCACTTAGGCCCTTTCCAAGGCCCGACCTTTTAGCCAACGATATCTCCCCCTTGTCTTTTTATAAATTCTTTAGCTAAATTATCATAAGAAGATGCACCCCTACACTTGTTATCATAAAGAGCTATTGGAAGACCATAGCTAGGTGCTTCTGCTAACCTTATATTCCTAGGTATTGTTGTATCATAAACCTTGTCTTTAAAGAACTTCTTCACTTCTTCAACAACTTCATTTGCGAGCTTCACCCTACTATCATACATGCTCATTAAAATACCTTCTATTTCTATATTCTTATTTAATGACTTTTTAACTAATTGAATAGTATTTACAAGTTGGCCTACCCCTTCTAATGCATAAAACTCACATTGTATTGGTATAAATACTGAATCACATGCTGTTAAGGCATTAATTGTCAGAAACCCTAAAGATGGTGGACAATCTATAAATATATAATCAAATTGGTGTTTAATAGACTCCAACTTATCCCTTAAAATCACTTCCTTATCCTTTTTATTCATAAGCTCCACCTCAGCACCTGCAAGTTCCATAGTTGATGGTATTACATATAAATTCTTAATTAACTCTGATTCTAACATTGATTCTTCTACAGATATATCTGATGATATAACATCATAAGTTGAATATTTAAGGTTCTTTTTATCAATACCAAGTCCGCTAGTAGTGTTTCCTTGAGGATCTATATCTATTGCCAGTACCTTATATCCCTCTAATGCGAGATATGAACATAAATTAATATTGGTTGTTGTTTTGTAGGATAGGAAAAAGACGCCTTACTATATTTCTATAATTGGTTTTCTAAGCCCCTCCACCGAACCGTACGTACACCTTTCAGCGTATACGGCTCTCTAATTACTCTAAGCAAATCTATATCTTTTGTACTTTTAGTCTTTTATTTAAATACGGTGTTTTATCTTCTTCATTATAACCTTCTTGATGAGAAACCTTATATCCTTTTATATACCTATCTTTAACTGCCCTTATGGATATGTTTTCTTTTAGAGCTATTGTACTTATCATACTATTTTTATGATAATATCTAAATCGTCTCATCTTGTAATTAACATCTTCAGCATACTTATAATATTCATACATATAATCTATTTCAAGAGTATATAAACTTATAATATCTTCACGTTTTAAATTTATCCTTTTCCCTATATATGAAGGTCTATTTTCTTTTTTAAAATTATGAATTGAGGCATTCATAACCTTAGAACTAACTAAAATCTTCGTAAAGGATTCTTTGTTTCTGAATCTAATATTATAATTAAAGAATTCTATATTGTTTGAGTCTTTTAATTCATATTCTTCAATATTTATATATTTAAATTCTTTTAGCCTGTAATTTAAATCCTGTAAAAACCCCTTCACATCGCCACCAGGTCTTATCATCAAAAGCGCTTCATCATAATAACATACAGTACTGACGTTTACCTTCTTTGAATTTATTAGTTCTTCAACTATATCCCTTATCTTTAAAAAGTATAATTTATAAAAGCTAGCACTAAGATGGTTATCTTTATCCATATACATGTAATATAAATCATCACTTTTCACTATTTCATAAAACCTCAAATAATTTGATTTAATAAATAAGTCTATAAGTACGTTAAATCTTCCATCATCTATTTTAAAATTAATAATACCTTTTAAGGTTTCCATTTGTTTCACGTGAAACATATTGTTTAAATTAATCTTTACCACTTTATAATAGTATATGTGTCTTATGCTTTTTAAATAACTAATTACTACTTCCTTTTTATCTAGAATCTTAAAGAATTCGTATTTATTTAAATTAGAAATATAGATATTATCTAAAACCTGTTTTAGTACCTTTTGAAGTATATAATCCTCTATTGCGCCTTCATCAATATACATATTCAATAAAGCATCTTCTTTAAATCTACTAATATCCGTAGACTTTAATAAATATATATATTTATTGTTAATAATGCACCTTAAATCTATTGGTTTATACCTTTCAGTCTTTAATTTAAAAATAATATCTTCTACTAATTTATTAATATCTACATCTTCCTTAATGATATACATTTTAAATGCATTTCTTTTAATTATCTCATCAATAACACCATAATAAAAGTCTAAATTGAATAGTTGCCTATAGATTCTATTAACTTTAAATTCTATAGGTTTTTTACTTAGTATAGACAAAATCATATCAGCTTTTTGCATTTCGCATACCTCCATAATTCTGCAATTAGTAATCTGCTTCCCTTCGCCCTGCAAGCGGCTTTCCCGCATCCGAATTTACGGCATTCCCTGTTAATTCAGGTTTCTCTGACTACTACGAAAGCTCCGTAGCCATATCAAATATTCAAGGAACTACATCCTATAGCCTATAATGGCATTTTGACTTAGGCTATCTCCGTTTAGATTTATAAACAAAAGATATAACTTAGGCTCCTGTTCGCTTCTCTAAGCTATTATTTATAGCCCTGGAAAGGTTAGAGAGTATAAAAATCATAGGAAAAATTTTTATAAACCTTATCTAATAAAAATTTATTACCTGGCGATTCAGGCAAGAGAAACTAGGTTTAAAGCAGTTTAGCCTTGGCCTTATTATATCATTGGTTTTGCACCAACCTTCAATATCATTGAAATTAATGCTTTTCTGGCATGCTATTGTCCTCTTTGTAGTTTCCTATAAAAAGTAAGCCAGCTAACCAAATAAACATCTCTCTAGTTTAATATCCTCTAGGACGTTGTTTAAATACCCTTTACGGACGCACTCCTACTCCGCCTTTTTGATTAAAAATGCATATTGTCTTCATAATTTAGCTTTCATATACTAATTATCCGCTATTGCATTTAGTATACTTAAGCAACACCCCCTCTCTCTTATCCTCATTATATATTCTACTTGTACATAATTAAAGCTTAATTTAAATATTTATTTGTTTCACGTGAAACATTTAGTTTTCCATATAAAAAAACATCCTCATATTACACTTTTACGTATAATATATGAGAATGTATGCTTTTTATTTTGAATTATTAAAGCTCTATTAAAGCTCTATTATAGATATATTTATAGTTTACTTTTTTGGTATCTTAATAGTAACTTCTATAAATTCATCAAAGTCTTTAGAATCATACTTGGCACTTATTCCATATTTATCAAAGACTTGTTTTATTGTATTTATGTATACCTTAGAAGAAAATATACCCTTAATTCTTTTCTTACCACTTTTAGATACATTGTCACTAGATATCTTTATTAATTCTCTGTTTATCAATTCTTCTGTATCTTTTACATTTAAAGACCTTTTTATAACCATATTTAATATCTTTTGTTGTAGCTTTTCTGTAGGCAACTTTAATAAAGCTCTAGCATGTCGCTCCGTAAGCTTATTATCTAAAACTACTTTTCTTATATTTTGGGAAAGCTTTAAAAGCCTAAGCTTATTTGCAATTGTAGATTGCTTTTTCCCTATAACTGAAGCTAATTGTTCTTGAGTATATCCATGTTCCTTTATAAGATTAAAGTATGCCTCAGATTCTTCCATGTAATTCAAGTCTTCTCTTTGTAAGTTTTCTAATAATGCTATAGCTGCAGAATCCCTTTCAGAAATATCAACTATTATAACAGGTACTTTAGAAAGTCCGAGCTTTTTAGCTGCTCTTAATCTTCTTTCCCCTGCTACTAGTTCATATCTTCCTTCTCCCATCCTTCTTACAGAGAGAGGTTGTATTATACCATAAGATTCAATAGACTCTGCCAATTCAGCAATAGCGTCTTCATCAAAATACTTTCTTGGTTGGTATAGGTTGGGCAATATAAGATTAGGTTCGATATACGTTATTTCATTGTGCATATTTAATACCATCCCTTGCTTCTTCCACTTGTTAATACTTTCTATATTAACAATAGAAATCCTCTTTTATTCCATAAAAATCATATTACAAATTATATCATATTCTTACATATTTATAAATAAGCTTTATCCTAAGGGCTTCTTACTCATAATTCCTGAATTCCTTGGATAAATACTTGGTGTTAAATTTACCTTTTTTATAATTACTAAATTATGATTTAAATCACTATTTTCGATATTTACAGGTATAATTTCTTGCACCCTTCCTCCTAATATAGCTATAGCTCTTTTAGCTATATTTAATTCCTCTTCCACACTTGGTCCTTTTAGTGCTACAAAGTAACCACCTAACTTAACATAAGGAAGGCACAATTCAGATAAAGTACACATATTAGCTACTGCCCTTGATGTTGCTATATCAAACTTTTCCCTATACCTTTCAGATCTTGATAATTCTTCTCCTCGTCCATGTATTGTAGAAAAATTATTTAAAGATAATTGTTTTATTACCTCATCTAAAAACTTAACCCTTTTGTTTAATGAATCTAGTAAAACAACATTACAATCCTCTTTCATAATACCAATAGGTATTCCAGGGAACCCAGCTCCAGTTCCCACATCAATTATGCTTTTAGCTTCCTTAAATCCTTCAAACTTAAAGGCCTTTATACAATCAATGAAGTGTTTCTTTACTATATCATTATCTTCTATTATGGCTGTTAAGTTTATTTTCTTGTTCCATTCTATTAGAATGTCTTTATAATTCATAAACTTATTAAAATATTCTTCATTAAAATCTAAATTTACATCATCTGATGCAGTTTTCATTAAATCATAAAACTCCATATTTACCTCCAAATAACTCTTTATATTAACTTTGTTGCCTAAGGCTATACTTATGTTCAAGGTATATTAATAATACTGATACATCAGCTGGTGAGACACCTGATATCCTTGATGCTTGACCTATACTTATAGGTTTTACAGTATTTAGTTTTTGAATTGCCTCTATCCTTAGCCCTTTTATTTCATTATAATCTATATCCATTGGAATCATCTTAGATTCAAACTTCTTGAATTGACTTACTTGTTCCATTTGCTTTTCTATATAACCTTCATATTTAGATACGATATTTACTTGATCCATAACATCCTTTGGAAGTATTGGTCTTTCTTTATCTAGTGGAGCTATTATATAATAATCAAGCTCTGGTCTTTTTATTAGCTCATATAAGCTTATAGGTTTCTTTAATTCTGTAGTTCCTAAAGTTTCTAAGCATTCACTTGTTTCTCTTTTACTTGTTACTTGAATGTTTTTTAATCTATTAAGTTCACTTTCTATTTTATGTTTTCGGATTTTGTATCTTAAATATCTATCCTCTTTAACTAAACCTATTTTATGTCCTATTTCTGTAAGTCTTAAATCCGCATTATCTTGCCTTAATAATAGCCTGTATTCTGCTCTTGATGTCATCATCCTATAAGGTTCATTAGTACCTTTTGTAACTAAGTCATCAATTAAGACTCCTATATATCCGTCAGATCTAGCTAATATTAGTTGATCTTCATTTTTTATTTTTAAAACAGCATTTATACCTGCTATTAATCCTTGTGCTGCCGCTTCTTCATATCCTGATGTACCATTTATTTGCCCAGCTCCAAATAATCCATTAACCCTTTTATACTCAAGTGTAGGTTTTAATTCTAGTGGATCTATACAATCATATTCTATGGCATATCCCGTTCTCATTACTTCAACATTTTGAAGTCCCGGTATAGTCTTTAGCATACTAATTTGAACTTCTTCTGGGAGTGAACTTGACATACCCTGAACATACATCTCCTCAGTATCTTCACCTTCTGGTTCAATGAATATTTGATGTTGAAGTTTATCTGGGAATCTCATTATCTTATCCTCTATAGAAGGACAATATCTAGGACCTACTCCCTCTATAGAACCATTATACATAGGTGATCTATCTATATTTTCTCTAATTACATTATGAGTTTCTTCATTTGTATATGTTAAATAACAAGACATTTGACTTCTAGTTATTTCATCACTCATAAACGAAAATGGTACTATTATACTATCACCCTTTTGTTCTACAGTTTGAGAAAAATCTACAGAGTTTTTATTTATACGTGCAGGTGTACCTGTTTTAAATCTTCTAAGATCAAATCCTAGGTTTATCAAAGATTCACTAAGGCTCATAGAAGGTGCAAGACCATTAGGCCCACTATAATAACTAACTTCACCAAAGATTACCTTACCCTTTAAATAAACTCCTGTGGCAAGTATCACAGACTTTGCTTTAAAGTATGCACCAGTTTTTGTTAATACTCCTGTTACATTTCCATCTTCTACTTCTATATGGTTTATTTCAATTTGTTTTATATCTAAATTTTCTTGCATCTCTAAGACATGTTTCATTCTATACTGATATTTAGTTTTATCTGCCTGAACCCTTAAAGAATGAACAGCAGGTCCTTTTGATGTATTTAACATTCTAGATTGTATAAATGTATGGTCTATGTTTACAGCCATCTCTCCACCTAGAGCATCTATTTCTTTTACTAAATGTCCTTTTGCTGTACCCCCAATATTAGGATTACAAGGCATAAGGGCTATACTATCTAAGTTCATTGTAGCCATAAGTGTCTTTTGGCCCATCCTAGCAGAAGCTAGTGCAGCCTCACAACCCGCATGGCCACCTCCTATTACAACTACATCATATTCTCCTCTTAAATATCTCATTATTCACCTCTACTTTCCTAAACAAAATTCTGAAAAAATCTTGTCTATTATATCTTCTTCTAAAGTTTCACCACTAACTTCACCTAAGTTAATCCAAGCACCTCTTATATCTATAGATGCAAAATCTATAGATACACCACTATTAAGTGTTTCTAATGAAGCTAAACACTTTTCTTTAGCTCTATACAAAGCCTCTTTGTGTCTAGAGTTAGTTATCATTAAATCTGTAGAATTAATTTCACCTTTAAAGAAAAGATCCTTTATTTTATTTTTTAATAAATCTATTCCTTCGCCATTTTTTGCAGATATTTCAATAATATTTTTCATATCCTGAAAATCACATTCTTCTAATTCTCTTTTTAAATCAGATTTATTTAAAATGACTATATATTTCTTATTTTTTATATACTCTAAGATTTCTTTATCATCAGAGTCTAATTTCCTACTTAAATCTAGCATAAGCACTACAAGATCTGCTTCACTAATCTTTTCTTTAGATCTTTCTACGCCTATTTTTTCTACTAAATCTTCAGTTTCTCTTATTCCTGCAGTATCAACAACCTTAACAGGGATACCATCTAAGTTGATATACTCTTCTATAACGTCCCTTGTTGTACCTGGAACATCTGTTACTATAGATCTTTGTTCCATTAATATAGAATTTAAAAGTGAAGATTTGCCTACATTAGGTTTCCCTATTATAACCATACTAAGACCTTCTCTTATAATTCTTCCTTCACTTGCAGTATCAAGTAATCTCTCAATCCTATTTATTATATTATCTAAATCAATCTTTATCTTATCTGAAGTCATTTCTTCTAAATCTTCTTCTGGAAAATCTACAGTAGCCTCTATGTGAGCGATAACCCCTAATAGATCATGTCTAATGTCTTTTATTTCCCTGGAAATTCGACCTTCACTTTGCATTAATGCTGATTTCATCGATAGGTCAGTTTTTGCTCTTATTAAATCCATCACAGCTTCTGCCTGACTTAAATCAATTCTACCATTCAAGAACGCTCTTTTAGTAAACTCTCCTGGCTGTGCTATTCTAGCTCCAGCCTTTATAACTTCTTCTAAAACCTTATTTGTAGACATAATTCCACCATGACAATTTATTTCTACAGAATCTTCAGCAGTGAAACTCTTAGGTCCTTTCATAAAACTTACAAGTACCTCATCTATCATCTCTTTACTAAACTTATCTACAATCTTTCCATACCTCATTGAATATGGACTTATATCATCAATCTTTCTATTGTTCTTACCCTCAAATATAGACGAAACAATAGAAAGAGCCTTATCTCCTGAAACTCTTATAATTGAAATTCCACTTTCACCTACAGCTGTAGCTATAGCAGCTATAGTATCAAACTCTTTCATCTTTAGCCTCCTAAACCCGAAAAATCGGTTGTATATATAATAAATTATACTATAAAATCAGTTTATTATTTAATGAAAATAATGTTAATCTTAATATATAATTACTTTTATTTTAAATCTTTATCTGTATAAATAAAAATTTGATTTCAACTTTTATATGCTTTACCTGTATTAATAAAACATTAGAAATTATATCATTTCATTTTCTCTTACTCAAGTATTACTATGATTCTTTTTATAAATTTTCATTGATTATAAATCATCAACTAATAATTTTAAGTAAGAGCTTACCGGTATATTAAAAAAGAAAGCCACCTTAGGCTTTCTTTAAATCTACTACTACTCTTCTATAAGGTTCTTCACCTTCACTATAAGTATAAATATAAGGATTATCTTGTAATGCTGAATGTATTATCCTTCTTTCATAAGGATTCATAGGTTCTAATTTAAAACTTCTTCCAGATCTTCTTACCCTACTGCCGGTCTTATCTGCTAATCGTTTTAAAGTCTCTTCTCTTTTAAACCTATAATTTTCTGTATCTAATACAACCCTTTTATATTCTTCCACATTACCTTTGTTCACAACAAGGCTAACTAAATATTGAATAGCATCTAGAGTTTCACCTCTATAGCCTATTACAATCCCCATATTATCACCAGATAAGATAATGTTAATAACGTTATTCTCTTCTTTTATGTCAACCTCTGCTACAACGCCCATTGCATTTAAAACTTCAGTTAAAAAAGATCTCGCATCATTCGCATAATCCTTTTTTAATTTAACCCTGATTTTAGCTGGCTTAACTCCAATAAACTTAAATAAACCTTTAGAGCCCTTTTCTAAAACTTCAACTTCAACTTTATCCTCTGTAACATTTAATTCTTTTAGTGCATTTTTTAATGCATCACTTACTGTCTTTCCGCTAATTTCAATTGTTTTCATAACCTATTTCACCCACCTTTGATCTCATACCCCTATTTTTATTTATTCTTTTTAGTTGAATTTCTATCGGAATTAATTTCTTTTGCAAGTTTATTTGTAGAAACTTCATCATTAGGCTTTTTATCTAGAGATTTAGTTAAGAAGGTTTGAGCAATTTGTATTAAATTGTTTATAACCCAATATAAGACTAAGGCTGATTTAAGCTTCATACTCATGAACCCTATAAATCCTGCCATAAAAATATTCATTGTTTGCATCTGCTTTGCCTGAGCATCTTGAGGTGCATTGTTTGAAATAATTTTACTAGATATAAATTGTGTTAAAAATGATAAAACAGGTAATATGTATAAATGGTCTGGTTGTGATAAGTCCTTTATCCACAAAAATCCCACTCCAGTTATACCTTGTAAGTTATTAAAAACATAATACAATCCAAAAAGTATTGGCATTTGTACCAATAAAGGTAAGCATCCACTTAAAGGACTTGCACCATTTTCTTTATATAATTTAGATATTTCTTGTTGTTGCTTTTGAGGATCATTTTTATACTTAGCTTGCAACTTCTTCATTTCTGGTTGTATCTCTTGCATCTTTACTTGAGATCTTGTTTGTTTTATATTCAAAGGTAGCAAGATTATTCTTATTATAATAGTAAAAAATATTATAGCTAGGCCATAAGAATAATCTGGATTAGCAGTTACTATCTTTACTAACCCATGAATAAATTCAAAAAATTGAGTTAAATACTGATTTATATACTTCAAATACTAAACCTCCCGACAATATTATTTAACAGGGTCATATCCGCCTTTATGAAAAGGATGACACTTGAATATCCTTCTTAAAGACATAAAGCCACCTTTTAATGTTCCATACTTTTCTATAGCCTCTAAGGCATACTCTGAACATGTTGGATAAAATCTACATGATGGAGCTTTCATAGGTGAAATATATTTTCTATAAAACTTTATTAAACTAATGAAAAGTCTTTTAATCACTTTCCGTTAAACCTGCCTTTTTAAAAAGCTTCTTCATGGAGTCTTCTATCTGAAAGTAATCTTTATCCTTTACAGCAACCCTTGCAACAAAGACAAAATCAAATCCTTTTTTTATGTCGCTACAGTTTAATCTATAATTTTCACTTATTAATCTTTTTACTTTGCTTCTAGTTACACTTTTTCCAACTTTTTTACTTACAGATATACCTACTCTATTAATAGGTCTATTATCTTTATCTTTATTATGATAATTTTTATATACATATAAAACTAATAATTCATTAGCAAAAGACTTTCCTCTTCTGTAAACTCTTCTAAATTCAATATTTTTTCTAAGCTTTTCGTCTTTCATGCCAAAACATTACTCCTTTTTTTCCTACAATTGCAGAAAAAGGCCACTAAAGCGGCCCTTATGCTGACAATTTTGCTCTACCTTTTTGTCTTCTTCTTTGAAGAACTTTTCTTCCAGATAAAGTTCTCATTCTTTTTCTGAAACCATGTTCTCTTTTTCTTTGTCTTTTCTTAGGTTGGTATGTCATGAACATGCTAACTACACCCCCTTCATCTATTCTTATGTATAATAAGGTATTTGTTATCATACTCATATACATTATAGTTTTACCCTATAATTATATAGTGAGCATAATTTAATGTCAAGAAGACAAATGAAATTTAACATATATATATATATAGGTAATTTTTGTTGATAACTTTATCAACAATTTTTTTTTGTGGATAAGTTGTTGAATGTTATCAAATTTTTATGATATTATAGATGTGAATTGTTAATACTTTTTGATACCTTTAAGGTTATCCACAGTTGTTGATAACTTTGTGTATAACTTATTGATTCTTCATGTATTTTATATTATAATCAATACTTCAACATACAATTCACTATTATATATGATTTTAATTATGTTTATATGTTTTTCTTTATATTGTTGATAACTTTAAACATATAAATATTACCCACAGAGTTATAAACATGTGAATACTTTTAATAACAATGGCTATTATTTTAAATAGTTGTGTATAAACATGTTTATACTTTGTTTATACTTTAATATAATTTCTATAATAAAATTTTTATAATTTGACTGGAGGATACGAAATGAACGCCCAACTTAAAGAAATGTGGGAAAAGACCTTAAATATCCTAAAAGGCGAACTTTCAGAAGTTAGTTTCAATACATGGATAAAAAGTGCAGAACCTATGGCTATGGATGATAAAACAGTGAGATTTGGTGTTCCTAATGACTTTACTAGGGAAATACTCGAATCTAGATATAAGGACCTTATAATGAATGGTATAAAATTAATAACTTCTAAAAAATATAATATAGAATTTTATATATTATCAGACGATCAAGCAGAAGAAGAAGTTGTTAAAGAATCTATTGAAATAAATAAAAGAGGTTCAGTAATACCAAATGATGAA